>JANMJD010000205.1:0-10769 GCA_031371195.1 Actinomycetes bacterium
ATCGTCATCGATCGTCGGGGACGCGATCGGGCAGGACCCGACGGTCTAGGCGGCGGCTCGGCTGCGCAGCCCGGCGGCCATCCGGGCGGCCAGATCGGCGGCCGACGTGAGATTCCCCGCCTCGGCTGAGCGCCGCAGGTCCCTCAGCTGCTCGTCGAGCCGACCATCGGCCTGGTGGAATCGGTCCCCGAGTCGTTGCGAAGTCCACTCGAGGACGGCGACCTCATCGAGCACGCCGGCCGCGCTGTTGGCCGCGGCGTGGACCCTGAGCTGCTGGGCATGAAGATGGAACCGGTCGACGTCGATCTGCTCCGTCGGCTGGTAGCGCAGTTCGAGGTCGAGCGCCGCCTGGGCGACGAGCACCGAAGCCTGGGCCGCTGCCGCCGGGTCCTGCTCGTCGACCGCGGAGTTGGCGGCCTTCAAGGCGGCGGTCATCGCCGCGGTGACGCGAGGTGGTTGGGGTGTCGCGCTGATCGCCTTCCACAGGGCGTTGATCCGATCGAGCGTCGGTTCACCCGCTTCCCAGTCCTCCTGGCGGGCGTCCTCCAACAGGCCCCAGGCGCTGGTCGAGAGCCGTTGCAGCACGGTCGGGCGTCCGCCGTCGAGCGCATCGATCGGGGCAGCCAGGGCGAGCGACTCGGTGTTCCCACCTGAACTCGTGTCGAACTCGCCGTAGCCGGGGGCGAAGGTCTTGTCGGAGTGGGTTCCGTCGAGATGGAGTTCCGACATCACGACCGCGCCACTGATCGGGCCACGCGGGCCTGGAACCGTCTGTTCGACCTTGAGGACCTCGAGTTCCTCGAACACGACACCGATCACGCTCTCCGAGCGGAAGACGTCGCCGACCTTCGGCTTGGCGGGCATGATCATCGCCGGAGGTCCGTCGCGCCCGGCGAGCCAGGACCCGGCGGTGAGGAAGATTCCACCGTCGCGATAGTCGAAGACGTCTTCACCGAAGTACCACACGCTCCCGTCGTCAGCCTGGGCGTAGCGGTCGATGGCGATCTCCTCGATGTGCCCGGCGGAGTAAGCGGTGTACTGCGAGATCACCAGCTCGATACTGGTGCCGTCCCACATGATCGTGTCGGTGTGGGGGAGGACGACCGTTTCAGAACGGAATGGCTTGTCGTCGACCTGGCCGAGCAGTACGGCCGATCTCAGCGAGCTGATCGGAAACAGCGGATTGGTGATCCTGGTCGGGTCGTTGAACGTCGGCTTCGTAAGATCGACCCGCTTGTCGGCCGGCGAACAACCCTTGCCGCTGTACGTTCCGCACTCGATCGGCGTCCACGACGGGATGGAGGGATCGGCCGGGGCCGACGGTGGCGCAGCGTCGTCCGGTATCGGAGCGGCAGGCGGCACCGTCGTGGCCAAGCGGGCCGCTCCGCTAGCCCCGGTCAGGTTCGCCGCGCCGGTGAGCACCACGAGAGCGGTACCGATCCCGATCGCCGGCTTCTTCAGACGTTTCATGTTGGCTCCTTGTTCGAATTTGGGTTGGTGGTGCGCACGGTAGGAAGCCCAGATGAGACGACGATGAGAACGCCGCCAGGCCGTGCGGCCGCCGTTCAGCCGCTGGTCAGGAAGAGCTGCACCGTCGTCTGGCGCGACGTCGCGATCGCTGCCCGGCCGCCGTGGGCCTCGACGATGGTGCGCACGATGGCCAGCCCGAGCCCGGCACCTCCGCCGCTGCGGGCGCGGTCGCCGCGGGTGAAGCGTTCGAACGCGCGGCCATCGAGTTCGGGTCCGAAGCCGGGTCCCTCGTCACTTACGTCGATCTCGATGCCCACAGGCAGCCGTCGAGCGGCGAGGACGACGTCGCCGTGCCCATGGCGAAGCGCGTTCTCGACGAGGTTGCCCAACGCCTGGCGCATCCGGGTCGGATCGACGTTCACTATGAGGTCGTCATCGGCGCGGATCCGGATCGCCCGCCCCCGCTCGGCCGCCCGGTCGCCAAACCGACGTTGGACGCCTTCGAGCAGTGAGTAGGCGTCGACCGACTCGTGGCGCATCGGCAATCGGCCATCCGAGGCGCGGGCGAGGATCAGCAGGTCGTCGGTCAGTTGGGCGAGCCGATCGCACTCCTCGACGGCCGCGACCAGCGAGTCGCGCACGGCAGGATCGAGGCCGAGCTGTCGCAGCGTGCCTTCCAGCTCGGTCCTGATGATGGCGATCGGAGTCCGCAGCTCGTGGCTGGCGTCGGCGACGAATCGGCTCTCCCGGTCGAACGAGTCGCGCAAACGGGCCAGCATCTCGTTCAACGTCTCGCCGAGCCGACGGATCTCGTCGCGGGTGGCGGGTAGTGGCAGCCACTCGTCGGTGTCGCGAAACGACACCTCCCGAGCGCGGAGGCGCATCGATTCCACCGGCGCGAGCCCCGATGCAGCCAGTAGATAGCCGGTCGCCGAGGCGAGCAGGATGGCGGCCAGGCCGCCCACCGCGAACGACGAAATCACGCTCGACAGGGCGTCGTTGCGGTCGAGGAGGGAGCGTCCGACGACGACGGCCGCTGAACCGTCGGACGTGGGAAGCGCGTAGATCCGCGACCTTCCGTCGATCCCGCTCAATCGGCGTTCGACCGTGACCGCTCCATCGGCGACGCGCCGGACCTCCGCCGGCGTCAACGCCGGCCTGGTGGCCGAGCCGACGGCTTCGAGCGGGGCTCCGTCGGCGGAAAGGATCTGAACGAGGGCTTCCTCGGGATCTTCGAGGGTGACGCCGGCGACACGGCTACCCGGCGGAGCATCGACCAGAGCGGCGGCCCTCGCTCGCAACCCGGCGTTGATCCGGTCGTCAAGATCTGCGCGAAGTCGCAGGTAGACGAACAAGGCCGCGCCGACGAGCGTCAGCAGCATCGACAGGGCGAAGGCGACGGTGAGCCGCAGTCGGATCGGGACGCGACGCAGGTTCACCCGTCCTCGCTCAGCCGATAGCCGCTGCCACGAACGGTCTGCAACGAGCGGGTACCGAAGGGTCGGTCGATCTTCTCCCGAAGGTACCGCACGTAGACCTCGACCACGTTCGAGCGGTGCTGGTAGGCGAAGTCCCACGCCGCGTCGAGGAGCTGTCGTTGCGTGAACACCTGGCCCGGGTGACGCATGAACGTTTCGAGCAGGGCGAACTCGCGTGCCGACAGCTCGACCTCGACGGTCCCCCGCCACAGCCGTCGGGACGCCGGATCGAGTCGGAGATCGCCGACTTGCGAGATCGTCGGCCGCTCGCCGGGATCGCGGCGTGAAACCGCTCTCAGTCGAGCGAGCAACTCGGCCAGCGAGAACGGTTTGGTCAGGTAGTCGTCTGCGCCCAGGTCGAGACCTTTCACGCGGTCGGCGACGGCGTCGCGGGCGGTGACCATGACGATCGGCAGCCAGACCCGATCGGCGCGAAGGCGCCGGCAGACATCGAAGCCGTCGGTATCGGGGAGCATCACGTCGAGGACCATCGCGTCGTAGCTCGAGGCGCTCACCATCCAGAGGGCCTCGTGACCGGTGGCGGCGATGTCGACGGCGACCCCGGCATGTCGCAGGGCACGCCGCATCGCGCACGCCATGCGGACCTCATCCTCGACCAGCAACACGTGCATCGCCGACCATCTTCGGCGTCCGCGATGAACCCCAGCTGAACGAAGCGAACCCTACGTGCGAGCGGTTTGGAGCAGGGGCGCGTCGGAGATGCGGACACCGAGGCGCTCGAACAGGTCGATGTCGCGGTCGTCGCCCGCGTTGGGGGCAGTGAGCAGCTTGTCGCCGAGGAAGATGCTCGACGCCCCAGCATGGAGGCACAGGGCCTGCAACTCGTCGCTCATCATCGAGCGGCCGGCCGACAGGCGGACGATCGACCGGGGCATCGTGATTCGTGACGCGGCGATCGTGCGGACCAGTTCCAGGCCGTCGAGGGCGGCCGTGCCGTTGAGCGGGGTGCCCGGTACCTGGATCAGCAGGTTGATCGGCACGCTCTCCGGATGTGGATCGAGGATGGCCAGCTGGTGGATCAGCCCGGCCCGGACCCGGCGGTTCTCGCCCATCCCGACGATGCCCCCGGCGCAGACCTTGACCCCGGCCGTCCTGACCGCAGCGAGGGTGTCGAGCCGGTCGGTGTAGGTACGGGTGGTGATGATCGTGCCGTAGAACTCGGGGGAGGTGTCGAGGTTGTGGTTGTAGTAGTCCAGTCCGGCGTCGCCGAGCGTCTGCGCCTGTGACTCGGTCAGCATCCCCAGCGTCACGCACGTTTCCATGCCGAGGTCCTTCACGGCGGTGACGGCCGTGGCCATCTCGCCGACCTGCCGGTCGTTGGGGGATCGCCACGCCGCCCCCATGCAGAACCGGGTCGCTCCCGCCGCCTTGGCGTTGTTCGCCGCCTCGAGAATCTCGGGCAGCTTCATCAGCGGCTCGGGCTTCAGTCCGGTGTTGTGGACCGCGGACTGCGGGCAGTAGGCGCAGTCCTCGGGGCAGGCGCCCGTTTTGACCGACAGCAGCATCGCCGCTTCGATCACGTTCGGGTCGAACGACTCGCGGTGGATACGGTGCGCCTCGGCGAGTAGGTCGTTGAACGGCTGGTCGAGGATCGCCGAGATCTCGCTCAGGGTCCAGTCGTGACGGGCCTCGGTGGTCGATACGTTCATGGCTGCAAGCATCGCAGTTTCGTGCCCGCCCCGAGAAGGAGACCGATGCGCCCGCACCGTCTGGTGTTCATCACGGCGACCGGTACCGAGGTCGGCAAGACCTGGCTCGGTGCAGCGCTGATCACCGCCGCCGGGTCCCATGGGTGGTCGGTTGCGGCTCGAAAGCCGGCCCAGTCGTTCGATCCGCTCATCGCCGAACCTCGCGACTCGGCCGTGCTCTCCGACGCAGCGGGATGCTCGGAGGTCGAGATCTGCCTTACTCATCGTTGGTATCCGATCCCGCTCGCGCCACCAATGGCCGCCATGGAACTCGAGCTACCGGCCTTCACGATCGCCGATCTCGTCGGCGAACTGGATTGGGGGCCGTCGCCGCCTGACCTCGGCATCGTCGAGGGGGCGGGTGGGTTGCGGTCGCCCCTCGCAGCCGACGGCGACAACCTCGACTTCGCCCGGGCCGTCCAACCCGATGTGGTGATTCTCGTCGCCGACGCCGGTCTCGGCACGATCAACCAGGTCCGCCTCAATCTCGCCGCGCTCGTCGGTCGCCCGGTCATCGTGTTCCTGAACCGGTTCTTGACCGCCGATCGGGTTCACGAACTGAACCGACGCTGGTTGATCGCTGAGGACCGAATCGATATTGCCACCGATGTCGAGTCGCTGGTCCGCAGCCTCGGTTGCTGAAGGCCGCCAGGTCCGGAGCCGGTTGCTAACTTCACTCGGCAACCGACCACTTCAGGGGGAACCCATGGAACGCTCCAAGATCCTGCTCGACGAATCCGAGATGCCGACGCAGTGGTACAACATCGTTCCCGACCTGCCGAGCCCGCCGCCTCCGGCGTTGCATCCCGGCACGTTGCAGCCCGCCGGCCCGGACGACTTCGCACCGCTGTTCCCGATGGCGATCATCATGCAAGAGGTCAGCCAGGAGCGCTACATCGACATTCCCGGCCCGGTGCAGGATGTCTATCGGCTGTGGCGGCCGAGCCCGCTGTTCCGCGCTCGCCGGTTGGAGAAGCTGCTCGGCACCCCGGCGCGGATCTACTACAAGTACGAGGGCGTCAGCCCGGCCGGCTCCCACAAGCCCAACACCGCCGTGCCCCAGGCGTACTACAACGCCCAGGAAGGGGTCACCAAGCTGACCACCGAGACCGGCGCCGGTCAGTGGGGCACGGCGCTTGCCTTCGCCACGGCCCAGTTCGGCCTGGAATGCGAGGTCTGGCAGGTCGCTGCGTCGTACCGCACCAAGCCGTATCGGCGCACGATGATGGAGATCTACGGGGCGACGCTGCACTCGAGTCCGTCGACCGTTACCGAGTACGGCCGCTCGTTGCTCGCCCAGGATCCCGACCACCCCGGCAGCCTGGGCATCGCCATCTCCGAGGCGGTGTCGGCGGCGGTCGCCGATCCCAAGACCCGCTACGCGCTCGGCAGCGTGCTGAACCACGTGCTGATGCACCAGACGATCATCGGCGAGGAGGCACTGCTGCAGCTGGCCAAGGTCGGCGAGACTCCCGACGTCCTAGTCGGCTGCACCGGCGGCGGATCGAACTTCGGCGGCCTGGCCTTCCCGTTCTTGCGCGAGAAGATGGCGGGCCGGATGAACCCGACGATCCGCTGCGTCGAGCCGGCGGCGTGCCCGACGCTGACCAAGGGCGAGTACCGTTACGACTTCGGCGATACAGCCGGGATGACACCGCTGATGAAGATGCACACCCTCGGCCACGGGTTCATCCCCGACTCGATCCATGCCGGTGGCCTGCGCTACCACGGCATGGCGCCGCTCGTGTCGCATCTCTACGAGTTGGGTCTCGTCGAGGCGATCGCCATCCCACAGCTCGAATGCTTCGCCGGGGCCCTGCAATTCGCCCGTACCGAGGGCATCGTCCCGGCACCCGAGCCGACCCATGCCATTGCTGCGGCGATCCGCGAGGCGCTGGCCTGCAAGGAGTCGGGCGAGGAGAAGGTGATCCTCACCGCGCTGTGCGGCCACGGTCACCTCGATCTCGCCGCCTACGAGACCTATCTCGCCGGCAACATGGTCGACCTCGACCTTTCCGACGAGGCCATCGCTCAAGCCATGGCCGCCGTCCCGGTCGTGTGAGCAGCGGTCCGCCCATCTCGGGATCTGACGGAGTGTCAGATGTAGTTTGACGGGCGTTCGTTTGTGGAGCGCTGGGAGTTGTGGATGACCGATTGGGCCGCGAAATCGTGGAAGTTGTTGATCGGCGGGGAGTGGGTCGACGGAGCCGGGGGCACGTATGAGGTGATCAACCCGGCGACCGAGGGTGTCGTCGGGCATGCACCCGAGGCCTCGACCGACCAGGCGCTGGCCGCGGCGCGAGCGGCTCGGGAGGCATTCCCGAGGTGGGCGGCAACGCCGGCGGTCGAGCGCGGTCGCCTGTTGCGTGCCGTCGCCGACAAGCTGCGCGAGCGCCAGGGTGAGCTGGTCCCGCTGATCATCTCCGAGACCGGGGCGACGGCGATGGTCGGCTCGCGGATGCAGGTGCCGGTGGCGATCGATCGGTTCGAGCGCTATGGACGCGATGCGACCAAGGACATCCGCATCCCGCTGCCTCCGTCGCCGATGGCGGCGACGCCTCTCGCGTCGGGCGGGTTGATGAGCGCCGTCGTCAATCGCCAACCGGTGGGCGTGGTGGCGTGCATCTCGCCGTACAACTTCCCTGTCGTCAACATGGCCGGCAAGATCGCCCCCGCGCTCGCCGTCGGTTGCACCGTGGTGATGAAGCCCGCCCCGCAGGATCCGCTTGCCGTGATTGCGTTGGCCGAGATCATGGATGAGGTTGGCTTCCCCCCGGGCGTGATCAATATCGTCAACTCCTCGGCCGCCGGCCCCGCCGTCGCGCTGACGTCGACGCGCGATGTCGACATGGTCTCGTTCACCGGGTCGACGGGCGTGGGCTCGGCCATCTACCAGGCCGGCGCGCCGACGATGAAGCGGCTGCTGCTCGAGCTCGGCGGCAAGGGGGCGGCGCTGGTGTTCGACGACGCCGATGTGGCCGCGGCGGTCGGGGCGATCGGCAGCGTGTGGGCGTTCCACTCCGGGCAGATCTGCACGGCGCCGACCCGGGCGATCGTCCACCGCTCCATCTACGACGAGGTCGTTTCCAAGCTGGCCGGCTACGCCGGCGCGTTGAAGGTCGGAGATCCGACGTCGATGGACACGATCGTCGGACCGGTGATCTCCGCCGCTCACCGAGGTCGCATCGAGGGATACATCGCCACCGGGGCATCCGAGGGAGCCGAGGTTGTCGTCGACGGCCGACGTCCGTCGGGCTTCGAGACCGGCTTCTACGTCGCGCCGACTCTGCTGGCCGGTTGCCATGCCGACATGACCCCGGTCCGCGAGGAGATCTTCGGCCCGGTGGTCGTCGTCGTGCCGTTCGACGACGAGGAGGAGGGACTCGCCCTGGCCAACGGCGGCGACTTCGGTTTGTACGACTACGTGTTCACCCGCGACAGCGAGCGCGGCTTCCGGGTGGCCGGGCAGATGCGGTCGGGCAACGTCGGGATCAACACCGCCCAACGCAACCACGAGGCTCCGTTCGGTGGGTTCAAGATGAGCGGCGTCGGTCGCGACGGCGGCGACTTCGGGTTGCACGCCTACACCGAGATCCAGTCCGTCGTCTGGCCCGGCTGATCGGGACCCGGCCGGCCTCACAGCTGTCGCCTTCTCGGCGCGTTCCGTCCCACGGGAGGGACTCGCGTCGCCCAGATCGTTGACCGAACCAAGCCGACCCGGCGCCGCCCGGCAACTTGGCTTCCCGGCGCGTTCCGTCCCACGGGTGAGACGCAACGGCCCAGGATCAGTCGCCGTGGCGGAGCCTGTCGGCGTCGATCAGTTCGACATCGGAGCGCACCCGCCCGACCCGCTCGAGCTCACGATCGAAACCGGCATCGCAGATGAGCAGGAGCTTGATGTCGGGCGTGGACAGTCGTTCCCGGTCGGCGAGCACCAACTCCAAGTTGGCCCGACCGCGTAGCGGCTGCCCGGATGTCCCGAAGTACAACCCGCCGCAAGCACGGGCCAGATGTTCGACCAGGTGCGTCTTGCCCGGCCGCCGCCGTCCGTAGACGATGCCAAGCCGGGCCGTCGACGATGTGGCGAACCGCACGAGGTCCGACCACTCCCGATCCCGATCGGAGACAGTGAAAGCCCGAGATCGAGGTCATGTCGTCCGGCGGGGATAGGACCCGTGACGAGCCGGATCAAGCCTTCGGAGTGCCGACGACCACAATTCGATTGGGCAGTGGGCGGGAGGCATCCGGTCCCGTCAATGAAGCGGGTGGCTCGACCGCCGAGACGATGACGCGGTCGCCGAGTGAGACGACGTGCTCCGGTCCGCCGCCGTCGCTGCCGCTGATGTCCGACCACCATTCCCGCGACCAGTTCACACCGTCGTCGGAGTGGATGACGATCGTGCGGAACGGATCGGCTCCATACGGAGCGGTTGCGTCGGCAAAGAGTTGTTCGCGTTCGGCGTTGGTGATTCGTAGACGCTCGGATCCGTCCTCGGCAAGCAGCACCGTGTCGCCGTTGTCGGCCCATTCGAGCAGGCCATTCGAATTCGGCGTGGCGTGGATGTCGATGATCTGACCGGTCGACTCGTCGGTGAAATCAGGGTAGGGAAGGTCGTTGTGGAAGGTGACTGTGATCCCGTTGCGCGACATCGACAGGCCACCCGGACGCTGCGTCACGTCGATGAAGACAACACCGGCGATCGTGACTCCGTGCGGCCCCACCCCGGCGACCCAGGTATTGAGACTCGGTCCGGGACCGTCCTGCGCCGTCAGCAACCCTTGCAAGTCGGTGGTCTGCCACGTCAACCCCATGTCCGGCGACAGCGCGACCAGATTTTGGACGAAGCTCGTGCGAGCGCTATCGGAGAAGCCGCTGCCGTAGGCGACGAGTAGCTCCCCGGTCGATCCAAGGGTCCTGACTTCGTCGATCGGAATTGCCGCGACCTGCTGCCAGGCTCGACCGTCTGCGCTCGTGAGGACGGCGTTCGCCCCGAAGGGTCTGGCGGCGACACTCATCACAGCGACGAAGCCCGCATCGGTGCTGATCAGGCTCTGGAACGAGGTGCCATTTGCGTTTGCCGAAGCGAGCGCGGGCCGGTCGACCGGCATGAAACTGGTTCCGTCGGGTGAGTACCAGAATGAGACCGGCTGGTTGAGCGCCGTCCGCACCGCCTGACTGATGCCGAGTTGATCCCACGTGTAGGCCGTGATCGGTCCCTCCGCCCCCGAGCACTCGGCGGTGGATGACGTGCGACTGTCGACGGCGGCCACCGAGGCAGGCACCACCGACCCGGAGATGGCGTCGCATGGTTGCATCACAGGCGGTCCGATGACGTTCACGCCATCGGCGGTGAATTGCCAGCCGTTCCCGGTAGGGACGCCGGGCAGGAGTTCGGCGAGATCGAAGCTGATCGTCCGCGTCGTGGCAACGACCACACGGCCATTCGACCCGGCGGCGACGGCCAGCGAGCCGTAGACGGCGTTCACCCCTCTCTCGTTGGCCAGGTCGTCCGGGTCGATCGGGATGGTTGCCGAGGTCCACGTGGCCCCGCCATCCGCCGACCGGGAGACCCGCCCTTCCACCGGGCTGCCCGGCTGATTCGGAGTACCAGCGGCGGAGGCAGTGCCCACGGCGTACAGGGAGCCCGACGACGCGGCGATCCCGTTCAGTGAGTGATCGGGGCGTGTGGCCACCGCCCAGTGCAGCGCGTCGTCCGATCGGTAGAGATCCGGTTGATAGGTGAGGCCGTCGGTGGTTCGACCGGGAGCGGTGGACAGCGCATAGAACGGACCGTCGCCGACGACGCCGCCGCTGCGGTATGCGAGCAATCCCAAGCCGTCAGTGGAACTGACATCGGCGCGTTGCCAGTTCAAGGTCGAGGCGACCGGCGCGATCGGGTCGGCGGGTGGAGGGGTGCCGCCGCCGAACGAAATCGTGGTGGGAGCGAACGGGATGACGACCGTCGTCCCGATCGTCGACTCGGGTTCGGGCGGAGCGACCGGCAGTTGGTCGGTGGCCGCATCTGTGCCGGAGCCACCGACGATCGCTATCTTGTCATTCGAGTGTTGGCTGAGGACGGTGACGGTGCCGATGACGAGGAGCGCGGCGGCG
>JANMJD010000252.1:0-15722 GCA_031371195.1 Actinomycetes bacterium
GGTGCGTCGTTGGTCCCGTACGTGGGGGCCCGCCTGCACACCCCCCACATCGGACAGCCCACCCCCTGGGTGTCAACCCCGGTATGTGTGGCCTTAATGGGCCCCCGGCCCTAACTTTCGGCCATCACTTCCCGGTTGACGACGGCACCACGACCGGCCGGCAACTTCACATCCGAGCGCCGCGTCTCATCGGCAACCTTGGTTTGCGGACGACGACACATGGCCATCGAGTAGCTGATCCAACTCGGCGTAGTAGACGTCGTCGCTCATCCCGCAGCAGCCAGCAATTCGTCGAACGCGGCCTCGGCAGTCGCACAGGTCGCCGTCGAGGGCGAACCGTTCTCCGAGATGAGATCGTCAACGAGCCGCCCGTGTGCCTCAAGCCGCCGGTGATCCTCAGGGAGCGAGTTCAGCGCAGTGACGGTTGCCGAGATGCGCTTTCGTTGGCCAAGTCGTTCGAACCCAGTGACGATCGGCTCATCGAGGTACGCCGTGATTGGCTTCTTCACCATCTGCCAACCGTAACGAACGGCGCGACGCCCGGCGAGAGCGAGTTACGTGCGCGAGAGGGCCTTGCGGTTCTTGAACTTGGCTTTGCGGTAGTCGGCGTGCATCAGGGCGATGAAGTCGATCGAGATCGACTTGGGGCAGGCCTCCTCGCATTCGCCGTGGTTGGTGCACGAACCGAAGAACTCGTCCATCGTCTCGACCATGTTCTCGGCCCGCTTGTAGCGCTCGGCCTGGCCCTGGGGCAACAGGTTGAGGTGCGACACCTTCGCCGCGGTGAACAGGTTCGCCGCACCGTTCGGGCATGCGGCGACACACGCCCCGCACCCGATGCACTCGGCCGCGTCCCTGGCCGCGTCGGCGACGGGCTTGGGGATCGGGATCAGGTTGGCGTCGGGTGCGCCGCCGGTCACCGCGGTGATGAAACCTCCCGACTCGATGATCCGGTCGAACGCCGAACGGTCGACCATCAGATCCTTGAGGATCGGGAAGGCCGAGGCCCGCCACGGCTCGACCACGATCGTCTCGCCACTGGTGAACTTGCGCATGTGCAGCTGACAGGTCGCCGTGGATTTCTGCGGGCCGTGCGCCTGGCCGTTGATCATCAATCCGCATGTGCCGCAGATGCCCTCGCGGCAGTCGGAGTCGAACGTCACCGGCTCGGCACCTTCGGAGATGAGCCGCTCGTTGAGCACGTCGAGCAGCTCGAGGAACGAGGCCTCGTCGCTGATCGACTCGACCTGGAACGTGTCGAAATGACCCGCATCGGCCGCACCGTTCTGGCGCCAGATCTTCAGCGTGATGTTGTTCAAGTGGCTCATGCGAGTTCTCCGGCCTGAGGGATTGTCTGAGCGGAGCGAGTCCGAGTGTCGGCGAAGCCGACCGAGGCATTGATACGTCTCACTTGTAGCTCCGTACCGCGAGGTGAACGGCTTCGTATTCGAGGGGCTCGATATTGCGGATCGACTGCATCGGGTCACCGGCCCATTCCCAGGCGGCGACGTGGGCGAAGTTCGCGTCGTCGCGCTTGGCCTCGCCGTCCTCCTCCTGGTGTTCGGCGCGGAAGTGGCCGCCGCACGACTCCTCGCGCTCCAGCGCATCACGGCACAGCAGCATGCCGAGTTGGAAGAAGTCGTCGACCCGGCCCGCCTTCTCCAACGTCTGGTTGATCGCATCGTCGCCGGGAACCCGCAGGTCCTTCCGGAACTCCTCGTACAGCGCAGGCAGATCGGACAGTGCCTTGGTCAGGCTCTGTTCGGTGCGCTCCATGCCGCATTGGTCCCACATGATCTTGCCGAGGGCCTTGTGGAAGTAGTCGGGCGAGCGGGTGCCCTTGGTGTTCAAGTAGCCCTGGTAGCGGGCGCTCGCCGCCAACTCGGCGGCCTTGAAGGCCTCATGGTCGGTGTCGGGCACCGGCTTGTTGAGCATCGGGGCGAGGTAGTTGCCGAGTGTGTAGGGGATCACGAAGTAGCCGTCGGCCAAACCCTGCATCAGGGCCGAAGCGCCGAGACGGTTGGCGCCATGGTCGGAGAAGTTGGCCTCACCCAAGGAGTAAACGCCCGGGATCGAGGTCATCAGCTCGTAGTCGACCCACAATCCACCCATCGTGTAGTGGACGGCGGGGTAGATGCGCATCGGCTGCTTGTACGGGTTCTCTCCCGAGATCCGCTCGTACATCTCGAACAGGTTGCCGTAGCGCTCGCGCACCGTGTCCTCGCCGAGCCGGCCGATCGCCGAGTCGAAATCGAGGTAGACGCCGTTCTTCAACGGACCGACCCCGCGGCCGACATCGACGGCCCGCTTGGCCGCCCGTGACGACACATCCCGTGGCGCCAGGTTGCCATACGACGGGTAGAGCCGTTCGAGGATGTAGTCGCGCTCGGGCTCGGGGACCTGGTGCGACGCCCGTTTCTCGTCGGGATCGAGCGGCACCCACACCCGGCCGTCGTTACGCAGCGACTCCGACATCAGCGTCAGCTTCGACTGGAACTCGTCGGCCTGCGGGATACACGTCGGATGGATCTGGGTGTAACACGGGTTGGCGAAGAACGCCCCCTGGCGATGAGCCCGCCACGACGCGGTGACGTTGCAGTTCATCGCGTTGGTCGACAGATAGAACACGTTTCCGTACCCGCCGGTGCACAACAGCACGGCGTGACCGGAGTGCGAGCGCACCTCGCCGGTGACCAGGTCGCGGGTGACGATGCCGGCGGCGCGGCCTTCGACGGTGACCACTTCGACCATCTCGACCTTGGTCCATAGCTTGACGTTGCCCATGCCGACCTGACGAGCCAGCTGTTGGTACGCGCCGAGCAGCAGCTGTTGGCCGGTCTGGCCGCGGGCGTAGAACGTGCGGGAGACCTGGGCGCCACCGAACGAGCGGTTGTCGAGCTGGCCGCCGTACTCCCGGGCGAACGGCACGCCCTGGGCGACCATCTGGTCGATGATGTTGACCGACACCTCGGCCAGGCGGTGCACGTTGCCCTCTCGGGCGCGGAAGTCGCCACCTTTGATCGTGTCGTAGAACAGCCGGTGGACGCTGTCGCCGTCACCCTGGTAGTTCTTGGCGGCGTTGATGCCGCCTTGGGCGGCGATCGAGTGTGCCCGGCGGGGCGAGTCGTGGAAGGTGAACACCTCGACCTGATAGCCCAGTTCGGCGAGCGTCGCGGCGGCCGACGCCCCGGCCAAGCCGGTGCCGACCACCAGCACCTTGAACTTGCGCTTGTTGGCCGGGTTGACCAACTTCACGTCTTCCTTGTACGAGTTCCATTTGTCGCCGATGGCGCCGTCGGGGATCTTCGACGAAATGCCCTTGTCGGCCAGCGTTGTCCAGTTGTTCATCACGTTCTCCTATTTCCCGACCACGCCGGCCAGCACGGCTACCTGGAACGAGACGTTGCCGACCACGATCGCCGTAGCGATACCCGTGGCGATCTGTCGCCTCCACTTGTTGAATCGCGGATTCGACCAGCCCATCGACTGGAACAGGCTCCAGATGCCGTGGAACAGATGGATGCCCAGGGCGATGTTGGCCACGATGTACAACAGGGCGACAGGCACCCGGCTGAGCGAGCGGTCGACGTTGGCGTAGACGGCGCCACGGATGAACCCGCTGCCGTTGAGCGTGCCGGCGGTCAGGTCGAGAAGATGCCAGACGATGAACAGCAGCACGATGATGCCCGACCAGCGCATGGTGCGGCTGGCGAAGTTCGCCGCCACATAGTCCCGCGGCGACTGATACTTCACCGGGCGGGCCTTGTGGTTGAGCTGGGTCAACGAGTACGCCGCGTGCAGGTGGAGCACGATCGCGGCGATCAGCATCAGCCGCAGCCCCCACAGCGCATAAGTGCGCGGCACCAGGGGCACGAGCAGCTCGCGCAGGAACTCGCCGTAGTGATCGATCTCCTTGGCCCCGAGATACATCTTGAGGTTGCCGATCATGTGGCTCAGCACGAAGCCCAGCCCGATGATCCCGGTGATCGCCATCACGTACTTCTTGCCGACCGCCGTGGAATAGAGGTCGAGCAGGAACGGCTTGCGTTTCTTGGCCTTCGTCGCGGACCCGCTTTCGGGTCCCCGTGGGGTAAGCGTCTGTGCCATGGCCCGGACGCTAATACCACCTGGTCCGCATAGGGAACTTCTCGCCGGTCAAGTGACCACCGGCACGATCGTTTCGTCATGGGAGGTTGAACTTCCCTACACTCTCGCCGGTTCCAACCAAGTTGCGCGTGCAAGTCGCCGCGCCGAGATACCTCCCGGGAGATACCACCGGTGCCAGCACTTCTAGCTTCTGAAGGCGGTTGGCAGGACTTCACGTTGAAGGGCGGCGAATGGGCCGTACTTCTGATGTCCGGCCTCGCCGCACTCCTCGCCATCGCCGTCGGCTTCTACCTCGCCAAGCAGGTCTTGGCCGAGGACGAAGGCACGCCGAAGATGAAGGAGATCGCCCTGGCGATCCAAGAGGGCGCCTCGGCGTACCTTCGACGGCAGTTCAAGACGATCGCCGTCATCCTCGTGCCCCTCGCCATCGTGGTGTTCATCACCTCGGTCTCGATCGACAAGCCCGACGGCCGCGGCGTGGCGCTCAGCTTCGTGGCGTCGGGCCTGGCCCGCACCATCGCCTTCGTGCTCGGATGCGTCGCCTCCGGCCTGACGGGGTACATCGGCATGACCCTGGCCACCAGGGGTAACGTCCGCACGGCGGCTGCGGCCAAGACCGGCTCGATGCCCAAGGCTCTCGACGTGGCATTCAAGACCGGCGGCGTCGCCGGCATGTTCACCGTCGGCCTCGGCCTGCTCGGGGCCACGCTGATCATCGCCATCTTCCAGAACACGTCGTCGGCCATCCTCATCGGATTCGGCTTCGGTGGCTCGCTGCTCACCCTGTTCCTGCGGGTCGGCGGAGGCATCTTCACCAAGGCCGCTGACGTGGGCGCCGACCTGGTCGGCAAGGTCGAGGCCGGCATTCCGGAAGACGACCCCCGCAACCCCGCCACCATCGCCGACAACGTGGGCGACAACGTCGGTGACTGCGCCGGTATGGCCGCCGACCTGTTCGAGAGCTACGAGGTCACCCTCGTCGCCTCGATCATCCTCGGTGTCGCCGCCTTCAAGTCGATCGGCGCCAACCCGGCCCTCGGCGTGGTGTTCCCCCTCGCCGCCCGGGCCATCGGTGTCGTCGCCTCGATCGCCGGCGTCTTTT
Organism: Actinomycetes bacterium; assembly: GCA_031371195.1. Lineage (GTDB taxonomy): Bacteria > Actinomycetota > Acidimicrobiia > Acidimicrobiales > Ilumatobacteraceae > JANMJD01. Next base: position 5,210 of record JANMJD010000252.1, read on the forward strand.
CGGTGAAGGCCAAGGAGGGCGAGACCAACGCCCTCAAGCCGATCAACCGCGGCTTCGCCGTCGCCGGCATCATCACCGTCATCGGCACCCTGCTCGTCTCGCTGCTCTACGTCGGCAACGATCATGACAACGCCGGCTGGCGCTGCTTCGGCGCCGTGTTGATCGGCCTGATCCTCGCCCAGGCGGTCAGCCGCCTCACCGAGTACTACACGGGCACCGAGTACACCCCGGTGAAGGACATCGCCGAGGCCTCGCGCACCGGCCCCGCCACCGTCGTACTCGCCGGCACCTCGTCGGGTATGGAATCCTCGGTGTACGCCATCGTCTGCATCGCCATCGCCCTTGGCGCCACTCTCGCCATCGGCGGCGGCAACCTGCAGTTCTCGCTCTACCTCGTCGCTCTCACCGGCATGGGCATGCTCGCCACCACCGGCGTGATCGTCTCGGAAGACACCTTCGGCCCGGTGTCCGACAATGCGGCGGGTATCGCCGAGATGTCGGGCGAGTTCCACGGCGAGCCCGAGCGGATCATGGTCTCGCTCGACGCCGTCGGCAACACCACCAAGGCCGTCACCAAGGGCTTCGCCATCGGCTCGGCGGTCATCGCCGCCGTCGCCCTGTTCGCCAGCTATATCGAGACGATCGGTGGCGAGCTCGGGCTGAAGGGCGAGGACGGCAAGAAGCTCGAGGGCTCAGCGCTGTTCAAGGCCTTCGAGACCCAGATCAACGTCGCCGACGTCAAGACCTTCATCGGTCTGCTCATCGGTGGTTCGATCGCCTTCCTGTTCTCGGCCCTGGCGATCCGCGCCGTCGGCCGCACCGCCGGCGTCGTCGTGCAGGAGGTGCGCAAGCAGTTCGCCGACGGAAAGATCATGTCGGGCGAGAAGAAGCCCGACTACGGCCCCGTCATCGACATCTGCACCACCGCGTCGCTGCGCGAGCTGGCCACCCCGGCCCTGCTCGCCGTGCTCAGCCCGGTGGTCATCGGCTTCGGCATCAACTACAAGGCCCTCGGCGCCTTCCTCGCCGCGGTCATCCTCACCGGCCAGTTGATGGCCAACTACCTGTCGAACGCCGGCGGGGCGTGGGACAACGCCAAGAAGTACATCGAGGACGGCCACGAGGGCGGCAAGGGCTCCGATGCCCACAAGGCCGCCGTCATCGGCGACACCGTCGGCGACCCGTTCAAGGACACCGCCGGTCCGGCCCTCAACCCGCTGATCAAGGTGATGAACCTCGTGTCGTTGCTGATCCTCCCAGCGATCATCAAGCTGCAGGACGACGACGGTCCCCGCATCGCCATTGCCGTGGTGGCCCTGGTCATCCTGATCGGCGCCCTGACCTTCTCGGCCCGCAAGGCCCCGGCCATCGACGCCTGACTTTCGTTTCACGGGCGCTGCACTCCGCTGGGTGCAGCGCCCGTTTGCGTTTTCGAGTCAGGAGCCTGGGCTCACAAGCGTTCTCGGCGCGCCCAGTCACATCGCCGGGAAAATTCGCGCCGAGACGCCGCCCGGTGCCGACTAACGATCTGCAGGGCACACATGCGGACGTGCATTTGCCTCAATCGCGTCGTTCGCACTCGGCGACCTCGCCTAGCGATAGCGACCGACGAGATCGGGATGGTGGATCGCAGCGACATCGGGGTGTGAACGCAGGCGGAACTTGAGCCAGTTGTCGCCGTAGTTCGAAAAGATCGGGTCGCCCGGCCGGGTGCTCGCTCCGCCCGGTGCGTCGGCCGCCAGCTCGGGCGGGAGGTCGATCAAGTCGAAGGTCGCCTCCATGCACGGATTGAAGAAGTAGGCCACCGAGATGCGCTGGTGGCCCGACGGCGGGCTGACGACCCGATGCTTGGTGGCCCGGATATACCCGTTGGTGGCGATCTGCAACATCTCGCCGAAGTTGAAGATGAGACTGCCAGGCCGGGGCGTGGCATCGATCAACTCGTCATCGACCAGGATCTGCAGGCCACCCACCTCATCTTGCAGGATGAACGTCAGCAGGCCCGAGTCGTGGTGCAGGCCGACCCCTTGGCCCGTGTCGGACACCACGTCCTGGGAGGGATAGCGGATCACCTTCACGAGCGTCTCGGGCAGCGGGGTCACATAGGGCTCGAAGTGATCGGAGGGCTGGCCGAGGGCAAGGGCCAGACCACCGAGCATCGCCCGCCCGAGCAGTGCCATCTCGGCCATCCAGGCGGTGATCACCGGTTGCATACGCGGCACGCAGGTGGGCCATTGGTTGGGTCCGCGAACCCGCAACCACGCCGGTTCGCCCGGGCCGATGTCGACCGGTGAATGCTCGGGGCCGATGTCGATCTCGTCGCGCCAATCGCTGATCCCGTTGGTGTGCTCCATCCCCAGGCGGGTGTAACCCCGAAAATGGGGCGTGAGCGTGTTCGAGATCGCCATGCGATCCTCGTCGGATGAGGCGAAAAAGTCGCCGGCCGCGTCCAACACCTGCTGTTCCAACGTCGAGTCGACGCCATGGTTGATCAGGTAGCAGAAGCCCGGGCCGTGGGCGATCTCGCGCAACTGGTCGACGAAAGCGTCATCGGGGCGAGCGGTCAGCCGTACCGACGACAGGTCGAGGGTAGGAATCTGGTGAGATGCCATCACGGAACGGTACCTGCCGAAGTCGCCTGCGGGCGTCGCCCCGCTAGTGTCTCCGACTCGTGCTTGCGCTACTGGATTTTGCAAACAAATGGGTCGAGAAGGGCGGGCTGCTCGTTCTCGGCCTGATCATCTTCGCCGAGTCCGGGTTACTGATCGGGTTCTTCCTTCCGGGTGACTCGCTCCTGTTCTTTGCCGGCTTCCTGGCGTCGAACGCCGGAGGCAAACTGCTGCCCGGGCTGCCGGCAACCGCCGCCGCCGTGGCGTTCGGAGCAGCGGTGCTCGGCGACCAGGTCGGCTACCTGTTCGGGAAGCAGGTCGGACCAAGCCTCTTCGACCGTCCCCAGAGCCGGCTGTTCAAACCAGCCCACGTCGTCAAAGCGCAGGCGTTTTTCGACAAGTACGGCGCCAAGACGATCGTGTTGGCCCGGTTCGTGCCGATCGTGAGGACATTCGCCCCGATCGTCGCGGGCGTCGGCAAGATGAAGTACCGCACATTCGTGATGTACAACCTGCTCGGCGGAGCATTGTGGGGCCTCGGGGTGACATCCCTCGGCTACTTCCTAGGCGAGATCGACTTCATCAAGAAGAACATCGAATTCGCCGCGATCGTCATCGTTGGCATCTCGGTCCTGCCGGTTGTGCTGGAGGTCATCAAGCATCGCAGGGCCGCCACCGCCCACTGAGTCGCTGCTGGCGGACACCTACTCCGGGTCGGCCTCGGCGACGAAGTCGATGAGACGTTCGACGGCGCCGACCAGCTCGGGCCGCAAATCGGCGTAGGTGGTGACCTTGTTGCGCAGCCGGGGCCAGAACCCCTCGACCGACGTACCCAGGGCCCGGCACATCCCCTCCTTCCAATCCTGACCGCGGGGAATCTCGGGCCACTCGGCCAGCCCGAACACCTTGGGGCGGATGCCGGCCCACACGTCGACGAACGGATGGCCCGTGATCAGCACGTTCGGATCGTCGATCTCGGCGATCAACCGCGACTCCTTCGAGCGGTCGACCAGGTGGTCGACCAGTACGCCGAGTCGCTTGTGAGCGCCCGGGCCGAAGGCGTCGACCGCCCGGACGATGTGATCGAGTCCATGCATCGGCTCGACCACCAGCCCGAGGTCGCGCAGATCGTCCCCCCAGACGTGTTCGAGCAGCTCGGCATCGTGGCGGCCCTCGACCCAGATCCGACTCGGCTTGGCCGCCTTGGCTCGAGCGACCCCCACGGCCACCGAACCCGAGTTGGTCAGCTTCGGCCCGGTCGCCGTCGCGGTCGGGCGGAGCAGCGTCACCGGCTTGCCGTCGATCAAGAACCCGGCCTCTTTCCAGGCGAAATGGCGTTGCTGCTGCTGACGATCGCGCAGCGTGACGGCCTCGTACGAGAGCTTCACGATGTCACCGAAGAAACCCGACGAGCGGTCCTCGACCAGCATGCCGATCTCCGCGGTGACCGGGCGCGCCGCCTTGCGCCGACGCGGATCGAAGTCGTCGAGGATGTCGCGTTGATACGTCATGACCCGACAATTCTCGCCGATCGACACCGGCACGGCCGCCATTCCCTCGGTCCGACGCAATCGGCTACCGGGTCCGCCAGCCGGTGGAGGTGAGGACCAGGTCGAGCACCGAGCCGTCGGGATAGCGGATGGGTGATCTCAGGCCGACGTGGGCATAGGCCCGGGCCACGGACAGCACCGGCAGCGGCGCCGTCGACCAGCGGTGGGTTCGAGCGGCCGGCAACTCGGCAAACTCCACCGGACCGGCGGTCAACTCGATCGCACCGTGGACGACACCAAGCTGCTGATAGCCGCACGGGATCGGCGTGGGCTGAGCGGTGGCGTACCACTCGATGTCGCTGGCGATCGGCACCGCGGTGCCGTATGCCCGCCCGAGCGCGTCGGCCGGGTCGTCGAGTTCGACGGCGTAGGTCTCATTGCCGACGGTCCACTGCTCGAACGGAGCCTCGCAGACGAACTCGGCCCACATCGCCTGGGCCTTGGCGAGCATCGGGTCGGCCCGCCGCGGGATGTCCCACTCGGTGACGTGGAGCAACGGCAGACCGGCGCGGGCCAGCGCCCACGTGTACCAGGCGTTGGCCGCGCCGACGAGGCGATACGAGACGAATCCACCGAGGGAACCGTCGGGCGCCCAGAACGACCACGTCCACTCCTCGTGCTGCGCATCGTTGTGCGGTCGTTCGTCGGCGCCAAGGAGTCCGCCGAGGAGTCCGCCGTGGAATCCGCCGAGCGATCCTCCGCCGAATCCGTCGTCGGGCCCGGGAGCAACGACGCGTCCGGTACCGACCATGATCGGGCAGACTACGAGGCTGTGATGCGCTATCTGAGCTTGGAGTGGATCGACGCGCTCGGCGCGGCGGTCGCCGACAGTACGACGATGCAGGCGGTAGCCGCCGAGCATCCGGTCGGGGTCACCCAGGTGGTCAGCGACGGCCCGGAGGGAGACGTGATCTATCACCTGCAGGTCGCCGATGGAACGGCGACCTTCGGGGCCGGACCGGCATGGCCCGAGGACGTGCGGTTCGAGCAGGACTGGGCGACCGCTGTGGGAGTGGCGACCGGCCTCGTCAACGCTCAGGAGGCATTCATCGGCGGCAAGATCCGGCTGTTCGGCGACCAACAGAAGCTGATGTCGAGCCAGCCCGTATTCCAGGTGCTCGACGAGGTGTTCAACGCCGTGCGTCCGCACACGTCCTACGAGTAGGAACGCGAGTAGGAACGATGCCCGAGTTGCCCGAGGTCCAGGCTCATGCCGAACGGCTCACCGCAGCCTTCGCCGGAACACCGCTGAAGCGCTTCCAACCGATCACGTTCACTGCCTTGAAGACCGCCGTCCCCGCGCCCGATGCGGCATACGGTTCCCCGTTGACCGAGGTCGGGCGACGGGGAAAATACCTACTCCTGCGCTTCGCCGGCGCCCCCGACGTGGCGATCACCTGCGCGGTCCACCTCATGCAGGGTGGGCGGTTGGTCGTCGACCAGAAGCAATCACCCAAGCCGCGCGGTGGCCAGGCCCGATTCATCTTCGCCGACGGCCGCGCGCTGTTGTTGACCGAAGCCGGTACCGAGCGTCGGGCCGGCGTGTGGTGCATGCTCGGCGTCGATGAGCCGACGACCGCTCCGCTCGCCAAGCTCGGACCAGAAGCACCGTCGCTCGACGCTGCGGCGCTGGCGGCGCGCTTCGCGGCGTATCCCATGCGGCTGCACGGGTTCCTACGCGATCAACACGCCATTGCCGGGCTGGGACGCCGGTTGGCCAATGAGATCTGTCATCGGGCCAAGGTCTCCCCCTTTGCCAACACCGCCAAGTTGGCTGCGCCGGCCATCGATGCCGTCGTCGAGGCTATCCACAGCGCATGCGAGGAGGGGCTGGCCTATGAACGGACTCGGGTCGATATGAGTTCGTCGTCGGATCGGCCGGGAGGTGTCCACAAACGCGCCGGCTCGCCATGCCCGGTATGCGGCGACGCTATTCGCGATGTGGAGTACTCGTCGTACACCGTCAACTACTGTCCGACCTGCCAGACCGCCGGCAAGATCCTGGCCGACAACACCACGTCCCGATTCCTCAAGTAGCGAGCCGGGCCGGGCGCGATATACCGAGGCGAGGTGTCACCAGGCGACTGAGAGGAACTCTCCGGGCACCCGTTCCTCCTTTTGACCGGACACCGCATCGCAGACGATCGTCCCGTCGGCCGCCAGGCGGAGCAGCCATTCGCCACCGGCGTCGGCGGTGATCAACCGGTAGCTCAACGACAGCGGTTTCCAGGGCTCCTCGTGACCGGGCCCCGGGCGCACCCAGAAGTACCGGGCCGCCACGGGCGCCTCGTTGGTGACCGGATCGGGTGTCGTGTGATCCTTACGTTGGGCGAGCACGAGCAGGCCGTGGATCGGCGCCCCGACGAAATGGACGTCGACACCCCCGGGCCCGCCTGCCGCGGCGACATATGGAGCGTCGATCGTCGACGGGTTCTTCTTGGCGTCGACCAGGTTCACATCGAGCACCCTGACGATCCACGAGGCCCCGTCGTACTCGAGTATCGCCACGGCGTCATTCTCGTACCAGACGTAGTCGACAATCGTGGTGCCCGGAGCAGTGCCCAGCGGCGCCTCGGACTCGGTCTTGGAGTGGACGGCGATACTGCCATCGGGGTTCCTGCCGATCCACTTGCTGCCGTCGGGGCTGAGCTTCGGGTTGCTGCCGAAGCCCCAGACCGTGTCGTCGGCAACCGGGTTGGCGATCGAGGTGGACCGCACCGTGCCCGAGACGGTCTCGGCGTAGTAGACGAACTGGCCGTCGGGACTGATCCCTCCTGCGGTCATCCGCAGGGCGGTCTGGCCACTCGGGGAGCTGAGATCGGGCTTCGTCCCCGGCACGAGCATTCGCTGATCACCGGTAGCGGTCGAAACCAGTACGAGGTCGCCCGCCGTGGTCACGGCGACGAAGTGCGCCGGCCGGGCCGTCGTCGGTTCTGCGATCACCGGGCTCGTCGACGGCGCCGCTGGAACAGATGCGGGAATCGTCGACACGGCACCGTATTCGACCGTGGTGGCCCCCACCTGCAAGCTCGTGACCACGGTTTCAGCGGGTGGCCCGCCCCCGTCGGACGGCGAGGTATCGCCAGGCTCCGGCACCGTCACGATCGTCGGCTCGACAGCAGGCCCGGCGAGAGGCTCGGTCGCCTCCGGCAGCCGGATGGTGGTCGCCACCAGGGTCGCCGGAAGCTGCGTCGCTTCGGTGGACGCGCCGGAGGCGAAGTCACCGATCGAGGTCGTGGCGCGGTCGCGCGACACCATGGCGATGCCGCCGATCGTCACCGCCAGGGCGGCCGACGTGGTGAACATGGCGATTCGCTGACGACGGCGGATGCGGTGGGCGCGGGCGATCACCGAGATGATGTGGACATCGGTGACCTGGTGGGGATGCGGATCTCTCAGATCGTCGAACATGTCAGCCCTCCGCCGCCGACATCGTGGGACCCATCAACAGGTGCAGGCGGGTCAGGCCGCGCGACACCGTCGACTTCACCGTGCCGAGCGACCATCCCAGGGCCTCGGCGACGTCCCGCTCGGGCAGGTCGGCCAGGTACCGCAACGCCACGGCCTCACGCTGACGCCGGGGCAACTTGCTCAACGCCTCGACCAGCAGTCTCCTGCGCTCGAAGGCGGCGTGCTCGTCGGACCCCCACTCGGGGGATTCGATCACGATCCGTTTGCCCCGGGTGAGCTTGCGGCCACGGTCGATCGCCTGATTGATCGCCACCCGGGCGACGAACGGCTCGGCATGGTCGGCGATGATGGCCCAACGCACCAGGGCGCGGGCGCACGCCTCCTGGGCGCAGTCCTCCGCCTCCTCCCGGTTCCCCATGATGGGGTATGCGGCTCGGTAGGCGACTTTGAACAGCCGATCGAAGGCCAATTCGAAGTCGTGGTCGATCACAGCACATCAACGTACGAGGTCCTCGCAAGGTTCCACGCGGCCCGACGAATTCTTGCCGCCTACTGTGGCCCGATGCCGATCCATCTGCGGGTGTCACCCGGTGACTATGCCCCGAACGTCCTATGCCCCGGCGACCCCAATCGGTCGACCTACATCGCTTCGACGTTCCTCGACCCCGGGTGGCGGTGCGTCAACACCGAGCGGGGGATGCTCGGGTACACCGGCACATTCCAGGGTTCCCCGCTGAGTGTTCAGACGACCGGAATGGGCGGACCGTCGGCGGGAATCGTGTTCGAGGAACTGGCGATGCTCGGTGTGCAACGGATCGTGCGCGTCGGTACCTGCGGCGGCCTGCAGCAGCGGGTGAAAATGGGTGACTCGATCGTGGCCGTCAGCGCGTCGGCCGACGACGGCACCGCCCTGCGTTACGCGGCGATGCCCGGTTTCGCGCCCACTGCCACGTGGAGCCTGGTCGCCGCGGCGGCCGCGGCGGTGGCCGATGCATCGGCCCGCGCCGTGCACGTCGGTCCGATCGTCACCAGCGGGCTGTTCTACGACCCTGATCCCGAGGCATTCAGCCGCTGGCGCCGTCTCGGCCATCTCGGCGTCGAGATGGAGGCTGCGATGCTCTACACGGTCGCCGCGGTCAAGCGCATGGAGGCACTGGCGATGATGGTCGTCAGCGACGTGATCGGCGAGACCGAACAGATCGAACGCATCTCCGACGAGGATCTCCAAGCCGGCGTCGACCAACTATTGCGTATCGCCTGCCACGTCGCCGTCGGCTGACGGCTCCCGAAAGCGACCGGATAGCGCCCGCTCGGTACTACGTCGGACACGATGGTGGCGTGCATGTCGTGTTGATCCACCCCGAGATAGCGACGAACACGGGCAACATCATCCGACTGTGCGCCAACACCGGCGCGGCATTGCATCTCGTCGAACCGCTGGGTTTCTCGATGGATGATCGACTGTTGCGCCGCGCCGGCCTCGACTATCACGAGTTCGCCGAGGTCACCGTGCACCCCGGGCTTGCGGCGATGGCTGCCACCCTGAGAGGTCGGCGGCGGTTCGCCTTCACGTCCCGGGCGACGAGACGCTACGACCAGGTGGCCTACGGCGACGATGACGTCTTCGTCTTCGGTGCCGAGCAGGCGGGACTCGCCGCAGCCGACCTGCGCACCATCGATCCGACCGATCGTCTGAGCCTGCCGATGCGACCGCACAACCGCAGCCTCAACCTGGCCAACTCGGTGGCGATCGTCGTCTACGAGGCATGGCGCCAACTCGGCTTCAACGGATCGGCACGACCGGCGGATCCGGCGCCCGGCGCAGGACTGACGAGCGAGACACCCGGCGCTCCCCCGCTCGATCCGTGAACCGGCTCATACCGGATCGACACCGGCGTATGCATGGGCGAACCAACTCGCCAGCAACGGGTCGTGCTGCAGCGCCGAGACCCAGCCCTGCTTGAGGCCGGCGCCGAAGGCCATGCTCGTGGCGCCCACTGCGCCGTGATCGTCGGTACCCGACATCATCATCCGCAGCATCCACCTCGAGAACGCCTGGGTACGCCACAACGCCGACAGCCGGGTGGCCGAGTAGCGATCGAGGCGGGTGCCGTCGCCCGTGGCGTGCGGGCCGAATCGCTCGATCAGACCGTGGGCCAACTCGACGGCGTCGGCGATGGCGAGGTTCATCCCCTTGCCCCCGGCGGGGGTGATCAGATGGGCGGAGTCGCCGGCCAGGAACAGACGACCGTCCTGCATCGGGGTCGTCATTCGCATCCGCAGATCGACGAACGACGGCTCGACGAACGGCACCCCGTCGAGCCGGCCCGGAGCCAACAGGCGGATCGACAACTCGTCTCGAATGCGATCCTCGGGCCAGTCTCCCAGGACGTCTGTATCCGGCACCTCCAGGTAGTAGCGGGTGACCTGCGGCCCCCGGCGCATCTGGCCGGCGAAACCGCGGGGATGCCCGGCGTAGATGGTGTGCGGCTCGAGCGGCGGGGCCTCGCCGAGCAGGGCGAGCAACCGGACCGGCGGAGCCTCCTCGACCACCTCGCACCCCTGGAGCGCACCGGCGATCACGCTGCGGGCGCCGTCGCAACCGACGACGATCTGCGACCGCACGGTCCCGGTCGGGCCGCCGGGCGTGGCCACCATCAGCGTCACGCCGGTGGCGTCGTGCGCCACACCGGTGACGGTCGTGCCGAACCGAACATCGGCACCCGACCCGACGAGAGCGTCGCACAGCCGGCCGACGAGCAGATGTTGGGGGTAGATGTAGTGGGGACGGCCTCCGGTGATCGCGCCGTAGTCAAAGATGACCTGCTCAGTGGGGGTTCGAAACTCGCACCGGTGGTTCTCGACATCGAAGACCAGTACGTCTGGGACCAGACCCTCGGCGATCAACAGCTGCACAGTCCGGTAGTCGATCGAGCCGGCCTT
>JANMJD010000254.1:0-4255 GCA_031371195.1 Actinomycetes bacterium
GCGGCCCGCACCCGGGCCGGTTCGCCGCCGAGGTCGAGTGGTGAACGCCACACTTCGTACCGGGCACGAACGCCTTGGCCCGGCCGGCTGACCACCCGGGCGGCCACGAGGCCGACCTGCGCATCGGCGAAATGGGCGAGCAGCGGCTCCAACCAACCGTCCGTCGGCTCGGTATCGGCATCGAGGAACACGATGAACTCGGCCGTCGTCTGTTCGACGCCTCGATTACGGGCCTCACCCGGACCCCGATTGACCGGGAGTCGCTCGATCCTCACCCCCTCGATCGGTTCCAACGGAGCCCGGCTGGAGTCGTCGACGACGACGATTTCGCCGACTCCCCGCACCGCACCGACGAGTCGCCGAAGGTCGGCGATCGACGGATCCCGGGCCGGGACGACAACGGCGACGGAGCCGGCTCCGGGGCCGGCCGAGCCCGTCGGGTGGGGATGGATCGCGCCGGCGTCCAACAGGCGCTCGACGAGCCGGCTCTCACCGGCGGACAAGCTCGGCGGCACGTCGCCGCTCGTCAGGGCACGAATGAAGCTGCCGCCGGCGACACTCAGGCGGAAGATCGTCAGCGGTGATCCGCCGATGAGCACACGATCGCCGTCGATCAACCGTGCCCCGGAATCGAGCGAGAATCCGGTCATCCGGACACCTCCCCCAGGTCGGAGCCGGCCGAATCGGAGCTGCCCAGGTCGGAGCCGGCCAGGTCGGAGCCGGCCAGGTCGGACCTCGCGGAATTCGAGCGCAGCCATTCATCGCAGGCGGTGGCCAGCGACTGCACCAGCCGGTTCAGGAGCGTCGCCCCCTCCGATGAACTGGCCCCAGTCGGGTCACCGAGCACCCCGTTGGGGCTGATCGAACCCACGCCGTCGGTGAATACCGACGACGGTGGGCGGCCGATGAAACCTGGCGCGGCGTCGTCCATATAGACGACCTCGGGTGCGATGACCAACATCAACGACGTCTCCACCCGTCCCGCGTGCAGATCACCGTCGACCACATGTGGCGACCAGACCAGCACGGCGCGCCCGTCGGCCCGCAACCGATCCGCGGCATCGTCGACGGCGCGCCGGTTACCGCCGTGGCCGTTGACGAACACCAGGCCCCGCGCCCACGTTGCCGAGTGTCCGAGCTGCACGAGCAGGGCGGTGAGCGCAGCGTGGTCGAGCGAGAGCATTCCCGGGAATCCGGCATGCTCCCAACTGGCCCCGTAGGCGACCGCGGGGGCGACCAGCACGTCGCGGCGACCTGCCGCCAACCCGGCCGCCAGTGCGACGGCGATGCGCGTATCGGTGTCGAACGGCAGGTGCGGACCATGCTGCTCGCACGACCCGAGCGGGACCACCACGATCGGCCTCGGCGGGAGGTGCAGCCAACGCAGACTGCCGAGTTCGCTGTCGGTCACAGCGAACGCGAGACGTCAGGCATCGCCGATGGCATACATGAACCCGCTGCGGTCGCCGACATAGAGGCGGCCATTCCACACCGCCGGCGTGGACTCGATGTTGGTGCTCAATCGCACCGACCACCGCTCGGTCGGCGTCGAGGTGCCGTCACCCAGGTCGTAGGCACGCACGACGGCGGCGCCGTCGGCCTGCATCAACACACCGTCGACGACGACCGGCGAGCTGAGCACAGGACCGGCGACCTTCAGCTCCCACTTTGTCGCCCCCGTGGCGCGATCGAGGCCGTAGATCCGACCGGGCTTCGTCGGCCAGATGATCGTGTCGCCGACGACGGCAGGGGTCGACCAGGTACCCGAGTCGATCCCGAAGTTGACGTCGACCTGCCAGACGATCGGGTCGTCCGGCCGGCGTGGATCAAGCTTGAGCAGTTGGCCGACGTCGCGCACCCGGGGCAGATTGCGATCGACTTCCACCCCGACATACAGGTAGCCCTCGGCATCGCCGACGATTGTCGCGTCGGTGTCGTCACCGGTCCAGAATCGGAACACGCGGTGCGGCTCGCCGACGCCGGTACGGATCACCGACACATCCCAGCCCTGCACCAGCCCGCCCGACGAGGCGACATAGGCGATGTCGCCGAGCAGCATCACCGAACTCTCCAAGCTCACCCGCACGTCGGGGGTGTCGGCCAGCAGTTGATCGTCCCAGCCGGCCGCGTGCCAGGCGAGCACAGGATCGGCGGTGACCAGGCCGTCCGCGCCATACCCCCGGTTGAGTTTGACCAGGTGGAGGCGGCTATTTTCTCCCCCTTCGATCAGCCAGTCGTTGACCACCAGACCCGCGGCATCCCAGTCGTCATTCCACAGCGTGGGACTCACCGAGTGGGCATCGAGACTCCACAACTCGGTCGGCACCTCGCGATCGAAGGCGATCACCCGGTACTTGTTGTCACGCGATCCGGCGTAGAGCAGCGGGTAACCGTCGGGGTCGACCGTGATCGCCCCCTTGGCGATGTCACCGGTGGGGAACGGCGGGATGATATCGACCCCGGTCGCCGCATCGACGAAGTGGATCTTGTAGTCGTACGCCCCGAACACCAGCCACGTGCGACCATCGCGCTCGAACACCGCCGGTTGTCCGGTCCACCCGGTGCCACACCACGACTTGGTGATTCCGTACTCCGTCGAATTGCCACACATCGGCCGACCCGGGTACTTCCATTGCACCTGCGGGGCGGCCGGCACCGGCCCCGAACCGTCGTACGACCGCGTCGGATTGCCGCGGAATGTGAGCAGACCATTGACCGTCGTTCCCCACGGCTGCCCAGCCTTCGCCGCATCCGAGACGACCTCGGGCACGGGGATCCGCTCGCGCTCGGCCGGGCTCAAATTCGGGTCGACGGTTCCCGGCCACGTGATCGTCGGGGCCGTCTCGACCGGCGTACTCGTCGACGGCGGATCGGTCGAGGCGACCGTCGAGTCGGGCAGCGCAATCGGTACGGTCGCATCCGTCGGTACCGTTGTATCGAGCGGGGCCCGCACCGTCGTGTCCAGCGAGGCCGACACCAGGATCGGCACCTCGATTGGCACGGAATGATCGGTCGCCGCAGCGACCCCCGAGGCGACCTCGTCGACCGGAACCACGAAGCGGGTGACCACCATCGTGCAGATGGCGAATCCGACCAGCACCCAGCTGATCTTCGGAAGCACCCGCTGTGCACTCATGTCCGAACGCTAGCCGCCGGACTCGCGCTCGCCCCGTAACCCGGCGGCAAACGACGACCGCCGTCCGGGACAGGCGTCAGAGATTCGTGCCGGCGAGATAGTCCCAGGTCGTCAGCGCAGCGATGATCCGGTGGGCCGCAGCGTCAGGATCGAGGACGATCGTCTCGCCGGTCGCCGTTCCGGTCACCGCCGCGCTGTCGGTGAGGGCCCGTAGACGGTCGAGTGGGTGAAACCCGACGGGCGCTGCGAGCACACGGGGTCGGGGCCGAAACGGGCGGACATGCGGGGCGGGCGCACCGGCCGGCTCCAGGGTCGGCCAGGACACGATCGCAATCGGAGCGGTGCGGGCGCGTATCACCGAGCCGAGCCCGGCTCGGCGCAAGCGAGCGGTCGATCCCTCGACGGACAACACCGCACCGTGGCCATCGACGAGCGACACGGAGAGTCGTTCACGACGTCCACCGTCGAGGCGGCGCAGGGCAGCGATCGTCCGACCCGTTTCCAGCGAAACCTCGACGAGGCCAAGCGCCTGAGGCACCTCCAACGTCGCAGCGATGAACGCCGGTACCGATCCGGTGCCACGATCGGCGGAGTAGTCACCGCAGATGACCAGGTCACCGACCTGTAGCGTCGACGCGACGGCTGCGGCGACAACGGCAGAATCAGCATTGCCGGCGCCATCGACGCGGATGACGGACGCGACTCCAGCCGCCAGTGCCGAGCGAAGCACGACGTCGGCGGCCACCGTCCCAAAAGTCACTGCCGCCGTCTCGACGCCCCAGGTTCCACCAATGGCGAGCGCCCCTTCAAGGGCGGCTTCATCGGCGGCTGACATCCCTGAAAAGCGATCGTCGACGGCTTCCGGCGCGGCGGTGACATCAGCCCGTGGACGACCATCGACCGATTTGAGACAGGCGACAACTCGCATCGAGGTGCCCGAACCTCAGGTGCGGCGGAACACGATGCCGTGCCCGCCCTCGGGATAGGTCCAGGTGATGGCGCCTTCGGTGTTGCAGACCAGGTAGCACGTGCCGCATTCGAAGCACTGCTCGTAGTTGAACAGGATGCCGCCGTCGGAGGTGGGCACGAACAGATTCGCCGGGCAGGCGACGACGCACT
>JANMJD010000270.1:0-2628 GCA_031371195.1 Actinomycetes bacterium
CGGCGCCGCCCTCGTCGGTGACCCAGCGCAGCAACGCCCCGGCCGCGCCCTTGCGCACCTGCCGGCCGTCGAGGTCGACACCCGACATCCGGGTCGTCGCCGAGAACTCGACAAGGATGGCGTCGGGCGACAGCGCTGCCGGAGCACCGAAGCGGCGTTCGGCGAGGGCGACGATCGAACGGCCTTCGGGGGTTTCGTCGGCGAGGGAGGTCAGCATCGCCACCTCGGCAAGTTGCTGCTGGGTCACATTCGGGGCGGGATAGAACTCGGTCGCCTGGCGGTTTCCGATCGTGATCGTGCCGGTCTTGTCGAGCAGCAGCGTCGACACGTCGCCGGCGGCTTCGACGGCCCGACCCGACATCGCCAGCACGTTGCGTTGGACCAGTCGGTCCATCCCGGCGATGCCGATCGCCGACAGCAGACCTCCGATCGTCGTCGGGATCAGGCAGACGAGCAGAGCGATCAGCACGATGATCGCCTGTTCTGCGCCGGAGTAGATGGCGAACGGCTGCAGGGTGATGACGGCGAGCAGGAAGACGATCGTCAGACCTGCCAGCAGGATCGTTAGGGCGATCTCGTTGGGTGTCTTCTGACGGTCGGCGCCTTCGACGAGGGCGATCATCCGGTCGAGGAAGGTTTCGCCCGGCTTGGCCGTGATCCTCACGACGATCTGATCGGACAGGACCCGGGTTCCGCCGGTGACCGCCGATCGATCGCCGCCCGATTCGCGGATCACCGGGGCCGACTCGCCGGTGATCGCCGACTCGTCGACCGAGGCAATGCCTTCGACAATCGTGCCGTCGCCCGGAATCACCTCGCCGGCCACGACGATGCACTCGTCACCGACCTGGAGTTGCGAGCTGGCGATCTCGACCCGCTCGGCGCCTCGGCGCACGATCGCCACTGTCTCGCTGCGGGTCTTGCGCAGATTGTCGGCCTGGGCCTTGCCTCGGCCCTCGGCCATTGCCTCGGCGAAGTTGGCGAACAAGACGGTGAACCACAGGAAGGCGGCGGTCAGTCCGGCGAAGACATTCTCGGCGCTCGTGGAGCTGCGCAGGTCGCGGGCGAAGAGCAAGGTGGCGAGCACGGAGCCGACCCAGACGACGAACATCACGGGATTTCGTGCCTCGACCCTCGGATGCAGCTTGCGAACGGCATCGCCGGCGGCTCGGCGGGTGATCGTCGGGTCGAACAGTGGGCTGGCCTTCGCCGGCCGCTTGGCCGCACGTTCGCCCGGTGTCCGCAGCGGTGCCGCCGTATGGGTGGTCTCGCTCGTATCCGATGTCGTGGTTGTCGGTTGCATGGTCCCGATGCTCGAAGTCTGGGTGTCGGTTGCGTTGGGCGTGGTCGGGTTCATCGCAGGAACCCTCCGATCGATCCGATGGAAAGGTGTTCGACGATCGGACCCAGGGCCAGCGCCGGGAAGAACGTCAGGCCGGCGACGATCAGGGTGACCCCGATGACGAGTCCGGCGAAGAGGGGTGTGTTGGTAGGGAACGTCCCGGCCGTCGCCGGCACCGGTCGTTTCCTGGCCAGCGAACCGGCGATGGCCAGCGTCGGAATGATCAGCAGGAACCGGCCGGCCAGCATGACGATGCCGAAGGTGGTGTTGTACCACTGGGTGTTGCCGCCGAGCCCACCGAACGCCGACCCGTTGTTGTTGCCGGTCGAGGCGTAGGCATACAGGATTTCGGACAGCCCGTGCGGGCCGGGGTTGCCGACATGGGCGACGGCCGTTTTGAGCAGCACCGACGCCGCGGCGAACGAGAGCACGACGGTGGGCATCACCAGCACGTAGAGGACCACGAGCTTCATCTCGGTGGCCTGAATCTTCTTGCCGAGGAACTCGGGGGTTCGCCCGACCATCAACCCGGCGATGAACACCGCCAGCAGGGCGAGGATCAGCAGACCGTTGAGTCCCACTCCCACACCACCCGGGGCGATCTCGCCCAGCTTGATGCTGAGCATGGCGACGCCTCCGCCCAATGCGGTGAAGCTGTCGTGCTGCCCGTTGACCGAGCCGGTCGAGGTGTTGGTCGTCGAGGCCGCAAGCAGGCCGGTGGCGGCGGCGCCGAAGCGAACCTCCTTGCCCTCGAGATTGCCTCCGGCCTGGCTGGCCGACACCGATTGATCAGCGCCGACCGCGGTCAGATTCGGGTTGCCGGTCGACTCCATGCCCATGGCCAGCAGTGAGGCGCCGATCCAGATGACGAACATCGACCCGAACACCGTCCAGCCCTGGCGTCGATCCTTCGTCAGCACGCCGAGGGCATAGGCGAAGGCGAAGGGAATCGCCAGCATCGCCCAGATCTCGAGGAAGTCGGTGATCCCGTTGGGGTTCTCGAACGGGTGGGCCGAGTTGGCGTTCAGCGGTCCGCCGCCGTTCGTTCCGAGCTCCTTGATCGCCTCCTGAGAAGCGAACGGGCCGCCGGGGATCGACTGCGTGGTCAAGGGAACGACGGCCCCATCGGCGTTGGTGTACGTCACCGACGAGTCGACTGGATGGGCAGTGGTGAAGCCGTGAAAGTTCTGTATGGCACCCTGCGACACCAGCACGGGGGCGAGTACGAACGACATCGGCAACAGCACACGGGTGATCGACCGGGTCATGTCGACCCAGAAGTTGCC
>JANMJD010000247.1:0-8431 GCA_031371195.1 Actinomycetes bacterium
CCTGCTTCGGGTCGGGATGGCACCCGACGATCAGTTGGGCACGATGCACGGACCGTTCACAGGGTGTTGGTGATCGCTCCGGTCTCGGCGCCCTGCACGAGCTTGGCGTACTTGCCCAACACCCCGGAGGTGTAGCGAGACGGGTTGGGCGTCCAGCCGACCTGGCGAGCGGCGACCTCGGCATCGTCGACCAACAGGTCGAGTCGCTTTCCCCGAACGTCGATCAGGATGCGGTCACCATTGTTCACGAAGGCGATCGGCCCGCCGTCGACCGCCTCCGGCGCCACATGCCCGATACAGAAACCCCACGTACCGCCCGAGAATCGCCCGTCGGTGATCAGTGCGCAGTCGTGACCGCGGCCGGCTCCTTTGAGGGCGCCGGTGATCGCCAACATCTCGCGCATCCCCGGACCACCCTTGGGACCCTCGTAGCGGATCACCAACACGGTGCCCGGCTCGATCGAACCCGACAGGATCGCCTCCATCGCCCCATCCTCACCGTCGAACACGCGGGCGGTTCCCTCGAACTGCATCTGGTCGTGCGTCAACCCGGCGACCTTGACCACCGCCCCCAGCGGCGCAAGCGACCCGCGCAGCACGATGATGCCCCCCTCGGCGTGCAACGGATTGTCGAGCGGGTGGACCACCACACCGTCGGCACCGGGAGGATCGATCTCGGCGAGGTTCTCGGCCATCGTCCGACCGGTGACGGTCATCACGTCGCCGTGGAGCAGCCCGGCGTCGAGCAGCATCTTGAGCACGACGGGCACACCGCCGATGCGGTCGAGATCGCTCATATGGAACCTGCCGCCCGGCTTCATGTCGGCGATGTGGGGCACCTTGGCGGCGATGCGATTGAAGTCTTCGAGCTCGAGGGCGACACCGGCCTCATTGGCGATCGCCAACAGGTGCAGGACCGCATTCGTCGAGCCGCCGAGGGCCGACGTCACGGCGATGGCGTTCTCGAACGCCGGCTTGGTCATGATCTGACGAGGGGTGATCCCGAGGCGGAGCATGTTGACGACCGCTTCACCGGCGCGCACCGCATCGTCCTCGCGACGACGGTCGACGGCCGGGGGCGATGCCGAGCCGGGCAACGACATGCCGATCGCCTCGGCGATCGACGACATCGTGTTAGCGGTGAACATGCCGCCGCACGCACCCTCTCCCGGGCAGGCCTTGCGTTCGATCTCACCCAGTTCTTCGGGAGTGATCTTTCCCAACGCGCAGGCCCCCACGGCCTCGAACACGCTGGTGATATCGAGCGCGACACCATTGTGGTTACCGGGCAGGATCGAGCCGTTGTACACGAACACGCTGGCCAGATCGAGTCGGGCGGCGGCCATCAGCATCGCCGGGATCGACTTGTCGCACCCGGCCAGACCGACGAAGCCGTCCATGCGCTCGCCGTGCATCACCGTCTCGACGGAGTCGGTGATCACCTCGCGTGACACCAGCGATGCGCGCATGCCTTCGTGGCCCATCGAGATTCCGTCGGAGTCGGTGATCGTGCCGAACTCCATCGGGAAGCCACCGGCGGCCCGCACGCCCTCCTTGGCTCGTTCGGCCAGCTTCCGCAGCGTCATGTTGCACGGGGTGACCTCGTTCCACGCGTTGGCGATGGCGATCTGCGGCTTGTCCCAGTCCCGATCGGTCATCCCGACGGCACGCAGCATCGCCCGGGCGGGCGCCTTCTGCATGCCGTCGGTGACATCGCGGCTACGGGGCTTCACATCGACGGGCGTCGAATCAATGGGCGTCTCGGACATGGACGGTCACGGTAGCGCCCCGATGGTCGTGGCCGCCCGACGATTCGGCCGCCCTGGAATCAGGAAGCGAGCCCGCACACCTTCGTGCCGTAGGCGTCGAGCCGGTCGCTGGCGTTCTGCATCGTTTGGTCGTCGCCGCTGAACAGGGCCACCATCTCGGTGTCGGTCTGCATCGCGGTGCCGGCCGCCTTCATGTCGTAGTTGTACTTGGCGAAGAACTGGTCCATCTTCTGGAAGGCACCGCCCAGCATCGTGACCTCGGGGGCGATCTCATCGGGAGCGATGTCGGCCAGGGTGGCGAAGGTGGAGGAGATCTCGCTCCACAGCTGCTTGGCCTGCGCCGGATCGGTCGAATCGAATGCGGCCGTCATCGGATCCTCGGCGTCAAGCTTTCGCACGAGGTCGCAGAACGGGCCGCTCCCGTCGCCGGAGAAGTTCGTGTCGACCGTGTCGTCGGTAGCTGTCGTGTCATTGACCGATGCCGAGTCATCGACCACGGCCTCCGTCGGCACGGGCGCCTCGGTGGCAGCCGTCGTCGTCGCCGGCGCTTCGGTCGATGCGGCCGCCGTCGTCGCGGCCGCTGCGGGCGTAGTCGTCGCCGCGCCGCCGGCCGCCGAGCTGTCTGCCTTCGAGCTGCTTCCGCACGCCGTTACCGCCAGCGCCGCAATCGCCGTCGCCGCAATCCAGTTTCCCCGCATGTTCTTGTCCTCTCCCTGTGGATGTCGACTAACAGAGTCGCACAACGATCTGCGAAATACGCCGCGGGCGCCACCGGTCGAACGTCACGCACCGCGGTGTTGATCGGCCGGCACGGGAGCAGAGGGCGCCGCTCAACACCAGACCAGTGCCGACGATCGCCGGCCAGGCGACATCGTCGCGGCGCACCACCGCGCCGGACGACTACTCGCCGACGACCAGCTGGTGGGTCATCCCGAGGGTGTCATGCGACTTGCCGTTCGAGGTCTTGAGGATGCACCGCATCACGTAGGTTCCCGCCTTCTTGAAGGTCATGGTCAACTCCCCTTCGGTTCCCGGCTTGAGCGAATGCACCTCGCCCAGGGGCTGAACGTCGGCGTCGACGATCTCCATCTCGTGCTCGACGGTGCCCTCGTTCTTGAGTACGAAGCGGATGGTCTCACCGGTGGTGATCTTGAAGGCGCTGGGCACGTCGAAGGCATAGTCCCGGCTGACGACGGCGATCGCCTGATCGGGCTCGGGAACCGCCTCCCCGCCCGATCCGGTGACGGTGATCGTCGAGCGGAAGCCATCGCCTTTCTGGCCCGGCTTGCACACCAGCGTGTATTCGCCGGCGACCAGGCTTGCCGTCAATGCCCGGCCTGTGCCGGTGGTGACGTTCTCGACCTCGGCGACGACGGTGTCATCGGCGCGCAGGATGTACAGCTCGTTGATGTCGCTCGCTGAGTTGGTGAAGTCGAACGTGGTCTTGCCGGCCGCAAGCTTCGTCTCGGCAGGAGAGCACGCGTCATCGGTACCGCTCACCGCGACCCGGGTGGCGGCGGCACTCGAGCACGCGCCGAGGCCAAGTAGGAGCACAAGCGCGCCGAGCGATGGGCGGAGTGACATGGAGGACCTTCTTCCGTCGATGAGGTCGGGGGTGGGATGAGAACAGGGAACGATCAGCCGACGGCAGCCAGCACGGGTGCCGGGCGCTGTGGCGTCGACCGATGCGCCGGACGAACGAACAACCACATCACCGGCATCAGATAGCCGAGGTAGGCGATCAGTTGCAGCCAGGTGGTCTGGGGGGAGAAGTTGATCGTGCCCTTGAGCAGCGTGCCGTACCAGCTGGAGGGGGGGATCTGACGTGACACGTCGAAGGCGAGGGAGTTGAGGCCGGGCAGCACGCCGGCTTCCTGCAGATCGTGGAGGCCGTAGGCGAGCACGCCGGCGGCGATGACGATCAGGGCGATGCCGGTGTAACGGAAGAACTTGGCCAGGTTGAGGTGGATGGATTTGCGATACACCATCCAGCCGGCGGCCACGGCGATGGCGATCCCGAGGAAGGCGCCGAGCGTCGGACCGGCGCCGGAGCCGGTCGCCCGGATCGTCGGCCACAGGAACAGTGCCGTCTCGAGGCCCTCGCGACCGACGGTGATGAAGGCCATGACCGCCACGCTCCACCAACCGAGCTGCAGGGCGTGGTCGAGCTTGGCGTGCAACTCGCCCTTCATCTTGTGCGATTGCCGCTTCATCCAAAAGACCATCGAGGTGACCAGGGCGACGGCGAAGATCGACATCACTCCGCCGAAGGTCTCCTTCGCCTCGAACGTCATCGACTGCGAGGTGAAGGTGAGAATCGCACCGATGGCCAGCGACAACCCGACGGCCAGTCCGACGCCCATGGCGATGGCGCTCAACCGATCGCGGCGGCCGGCCTTTACCAGGTACGCGACGAGTATGCCGATGACCAGCGAGGCTTCGAGGCCCTCACGAAGTCCGGTGAGAAAGGTTTGCAACATGGAGGCAACCACCCTGCGAGACGTCCAGCTCCAGCTGGTTCGCTACAGATGATAGGTACGCCTAACAACAATTGCAAAGCGCTGTGTTCCCATACACGGAACGAGGGGTGGGGCCGACCTTGCGGCCGACCACACCCCTGGTTACGTCACCGAACCGGGTTTTACAATTGGAGCGCGGTGATCCGCGTGCCCCAGTTGGCCAGTGTCGTACGAGTACCACCGCAGCTACCGATCGGGCTGGCGAGCCACTGGCTGAAGTTGCAGGTCTGCTCGATCGACTCACTGGCCAGCCAGAGTGTGGCGCCGTCCATGGCCACTGCGCCGTAGTCACCCCACCGGGTGCGGCCCCCACCGACCGACACCGTTCCGGAGAATCCGTCGGTGGGGCCGACACCCTCGGAGGCGATGGTGAGGGTGGGCTTGCTGCCGTTGAGCACGACGTATGCCGCGCTCGGGTAGTGGTTGTCGCCCGACACCGTTGCGGCCATCACGACCTTGCCCGACGACGAGACACCGATCGCCGGATAGGTGACACTGTTGTCCTTCAACCCGACATAACCCGACTTCTTCGTCTCGGGCTTGAACTTGCCACCGTCCCAGGTTGGCTGCACACCGACCCAGAGCACACCGGCGAGCGGCCGGTCCTTGACGGTGATGGCCGTGCCCAGGGAGCCCCAGACCATCCCGTTGGCGTAGACGACCTGCTGCATCCGGGTATCGCTGGAGTCGAGGGTCGACAACGTCTCGTTCTGCGGCGGCAGGCCGAAGAGCGCAGCTCCGCAAGGAACGCCCGGACCGAAGGTGTCGGCCGTGTCGTTCAGGCAGTCACGCAGCGGCGAATCCCCGGGCTTCTGGGTCGCCTTGGGCGGCAGGGCGTACTTGTCGGCGTTGATCAGCTTGTTGGTCAACTTCAGCGCCGGGGCGGCCGAATCGAGCGAGGCGGTATTGGTGATCGCCCACGCCCCGATCCGCTTCTCCGACGCAGCCGTATTGCCGGTCTCGGAGCCGTCACCCAACGTCGAACTCAGGAAGTATTCCGTGCCGCCATTGGCCGTGGACGCCCCGCCGCCCGGAGAGATCGCCGGCCAGACCGTGAAGCTGTTGAACGGCCCGAGCTTGGGGCTCTCGAACACCACGAGGTTCGGCGCGGCTGCACCGGCCGCGAGATGGCGCTTCGAGATGGCGTAGATCTGGGAACCCGTATAGCCCGCTCCACCGTTGCTGCCATCACTGAAGAACGAATACTCGTTCGTCGTCAGGTAGATGCCCGTGGCATCGGCGCCGATGTGGGGATAGTCACCGATGCAGGCCGAGGGATTGGTCATTCCGGCCGGAGGAGTGACCTCGGGGTCGCAGTGATGATTCGGCGTGCCCCCTGTGCCGTCGTTCTGCACCGCCAGCGAGTAGCGGGTCCATGCTCCGGTCGGATCGGAGGTCTGGCTGACGCCGATGTCGAGGTGGTTCGTCCCCGTGAACTGGCCGTTGGCCGCGTCCTGATCGAGGGTCAGCACGACCAGGAAGTACCGTCCGGTATCGGCGTCGTAGTGACAGACCGGATCGGTGATGAACGGACCGAATGGGCCATTCGGCCGCACGATGACCGGCGCGTATCCGAAGAACTGGTTGAGACTGAGGACTCCGGTGGCCGGAGTGCCGTCCTTCGCAAATACCCGGAAGACGTCGTTGACCGCTTCGACCACATGATTGGGGCCGACGCAAAGGGCTTGGTCCGGCGGTTCGAGGGAGAATTGGTTCCCGCCGTTGGCCAGGCGATTGTTCCGGTGGTTGAGCCCGGCGAACGTCCGCTTCAACTCGGCTCCGGCGGCGACCACCTTGGCCGGGTCGACGCTCTTGCCGGCCGATGGCGTGGTTCCTCCACCGGCACCTTCCGCCTCGGTCCCGACCGGGAACTCCGGGTTCGCCAACCCGTCGACGCCTTCGAGGCCGGGCAACGTCGACACAGTTACCGAACCCGAACTGATCAGACGCCCCCCTCCGGCCGCGCCGGCCGACCCCGATTCGGCGACTGTCCCGGCGGCGGCGAGCAACAAGCCCACCGCGGCGATCGATCGTGATCTCCGCATGAATCCTCCTGGTGATGACGCATCCGTGATGCGGTGCCCCGTTGGCGACCATAAGCCGGAAGGACTGGTTCACACCAGGAATTCATTGGTCCGAACGTTCCAAATAGGCCAAATGGCCCGGGTCGCGTTCGGCAGTCATCGACTACTTGCGACCGAAGCCGAACAGTTGCTGGGCGACCTTGCGCATCTGGATCTCCTCGGAGCCTTCGGTGATGCGGTAGCGGCGGTGGTGTCGGTAGATGTGCTCGAAGGGCATGTGGCGCGAGTAGCCCACTCCCCCGCAGGTCTGCATCGCCCGGTCGGCCGCATCGCAGCACAACCGATTGGCCCGGTAGTTGCACATCGACACCAGGTGCGTCACCTCCATATGATGCTTGTTGTCGAGCATCCAGGCGGTGTAGCGCACCAGTTGACGGAGCATCGCCGCCTCGGAGTGCAACTCGACCAGCGGAAATTGAATTCCCTGGTTGGCCGACAGTTTCTTGCCCCAGGTGATCCGGCTGTTGGCGTACGCGACGGCCTCGTCGACGCAGAACTGGGCGGCACCGAGCGACGAGGCGGCCTGGCGGATGCGATTCTCGTGGACGAAGTGCTGGGCCAGTTCCAACCCGTGGTCGACCCGGCCGAACACCGCCGCGGGTCCGACCCGCACGTCGGTGAGCGACACCTCGGCGTGGTCCGTGGGCATGTTGAACGTCCACCAGAAGAAGTCGACGTTGAATCCGGGCGAGTCGGTGGGCACCAGGAAGGCAGTGATACCGACCGGGCTGCCCTGGTCACCGGAGGTGCGAGCGAAGATGATGTCGTGAGTGGCGTGATGCAGGCCGGAGTTGAACCGCTTCATCCCGTTGATCACCCACTCGTCACCGTCGCGCACCGCGGTGGTCTCCATGTAGGTGGCGTCCGATCCGTGGTCGGGCTCGGTAAGTCCGAACGCCAGGCGGCGGCTGCCATCGAGGAACCCGGGCATCCACGCGGCGATCTGCTCGGGGGTACCGAAGTCGCGCATCATCAGGACGGTCGGGAAGTTGCCGACGATCGACGACTCGTTCTGCAGGTCGTTGTGCAACCCCAGACCTTTGGTGGCGAGATGTTCGCGGATGATCGCCATCTTCAGGTTCGACGCCGCCTGCCCTCCGAATTCGACCGGCAGGGCGAGCCGCAGCCATCCGGCCTTGTCGGCCCGGCGGCGCATCTCGCGCAGCAACTCCTCCCAGTCCGCTCGGGGGGTTCCTCCGGCTTCGAAGTCGGTGCGGGCGTACTCCCGGCGATGGTCGAAGAACCGGATGTTGTCGTCCTGTTCCTCCAACGGCTTGATCTCGGCCTCGATGAACGCATCGAGCGCGTCAAGCGTCGCTTGGATGTCGGCGGGGATGGCAAAGTCCATGACCGCCGACAGTACGACACCGTCTTGGCTGCAATGCCCCCGGCCCAACTGCGCCGCGGGTTGTCACATCCGGCATGAGCGGGATGCTGGGCAAGGTGACAGCTTCGGCTGTCGATCAACCGCCGAGTTGGCGCAGGGCGAGACCCGGAAAACGGCGGAAGTCCGCATCGAACGACCAGAGTTCGGCACCGAACTCCAGAGCGATCGCCGCCAAATGCGCATCAGTTGTGAGATTCCCGCCGGAGCCCGCGGCAATCAAGAGATTCCCCAGGATCTCGGCGTGGCGCGGGCCGGGCTCGGCAACGTACGCGCTTGGCTGATCGAGCCATGCGCGCACGACAGCGACTGCCGAGTCGACGGACAACGGCGCCGGCAGAATCCCCGACCTGGTCGTCAGTCGGAGGAAGGCCAGGAGTGCGACCCACGGGAAGCCAACCGGCTCGGACTCGCTGAGCGCCTGGTCGAGCCACGTGGAGGCGGCGGCGTGCTGTGGTGCCGACGCATTGACCGCATAGATCAGCACGTTGGCATCGACGATTCGCACTACTTGCCGACGCTCATCTTGCGGATGAGTTCGTCGTCTTCGAGTTCGGCGGCGACCTGCAGCGCCTTGGTCAGCGGCACGGCCGGCAACCCGAGGTCGAATGATGGGGTGCGGAACCGTTCGGCGGGCTTCGGCGGACGAAGCCCGGCGCGAATCGCACCGTTCAC
>JANMJD010000344.1:0-7185 GCA_031371195.1 Actinomycetes bacterium
CCGAGGCTTGCCAATTGGGAAGAGTGTGGGAAGGGATTGGTCGGCTCAGGGCTCGAGGGGCAGGTCGGGCGCACGTCCTCGGCCAGCCTCCGGTGGCCGTCTCCTCCTTGACCGCCGATCCCCTTCTTCGCCGCACCTCCGCGTGCGAGGCCTACTGAACAGCGCCCACCTACGGCCTGGCCGGCGTCCGCGTATCGTTTGCTGCGTGCCGGACCAGATCTTCGCCGACCCGCGACTCGCCGCGATCTACGACGACATCGACGGTGACCGGGCCGACCTGGACCACTACGAGGCCATCGTCGACGAGCTCGGCGCGCGCAGCGTGCTGGACATCGGATGCGGCACCGGTGTGCTCGCCTGCAGGCTTGCGCGACGAGGCATCACGATGATCGGACTGGACCCGGCACTTGCATCGCTCGCCGTGGCTCGCACGAAGCCAGGCGCAGACCGAATCACCTGGCTGGTGGGCGATGCGACGATGCACCCTTCGGTGGTCGTCGATGCGGTGACGATGACCGGCAACGTCGCGCAGGTCTTCCTGGACGACGAGGAGTGGTCCGCAGTCTTGGTCGGCGTTCGCTGCGTCCTCTGTGATGGTGGCCATCTCGTGTTCGAGACGCGCGATCCATCGTTCCGCGGTTGGGAGGAGTGGACGCGCGAACGGTCGATCTCGTGGGAGACACGATCGCCGGTCCGGTTGAGCATTGGGTCGAGCTCACGAAGGTGGAGCTGCCGCTCGTCTCGTTCCGCCACAGCTTCCGCTTCCTCGATGGCGGTGACATCGTCACTTCCGACTCGACCTTGCGGTTCCGCGATCGAGACGAGATCGCCGCCTCACTCGCAGCCGTAGGGTTCGCCGTTGAGGACGTACGCGACGCGCCGGACCGGCCGGGCCGAGAGTTCGTCTTCATCGCGAGATCCAGCTCACAGTAGAGGCCGGCGGTACGGCGCGGGCTCGCAGCGCGAGCGGCGCTGCTCATGAGCATTTCAAGTGGGTGCCGGATGTCATCACCGCTGGGAGCGTCATGGTCCCGGCGATAGGGGCAGTCCACCCCTTCGCAAGCGTGCGACACTTGCGCCGTGACGTGGTGGCCGGCAGACGAGTGGCAGCGGATGCTCAACGGCGAAGACTGCTCGATGTGCCGCGATGGCGGCTTGCCGACGAACCCGTTTAGCGATCTGGTCGCTGAGACACCGTCGAGCTATGTGCGGCTCTGCGTCAACCAATCGCAGCCTGGGTATTGCGTGGTGATCTCGAAGCGACATGTGCCGGAGTTGCACGACCTGTCATCCCCCGAACGGAACGGCTTCATCGATGACATCGCTGCCACCGGGCGCGTGATCACTGAGTTGTTCCACCCGGTGAAGCTGGCGAACTTGATGATGGGCTTCCGGATGCCTCACCTGCACTGCCACGTCTATCCGCAGTATCGGCATGACGATCCCTTCACCCTCATCGACCCTCAGCGCGGAGACATCCGCCTCTCGGCAATCGAGTGGACCCATCGATTGGAGTCCATTCGCGCTTCGTTCGCCTCGATCTCGAGGTAGCGGAGCCTCGGTCATCGAAGTTCGTGTCGCCTTGTCCCGGCGGTATGTGACATTTGAAGGGACGACTCGACATACCCTCGCGTGGTGGCTGACGATGATTCGTTTGATGTTCGGCTGCTTGCGATCGATGAAGTCGACCTCTACCTGCGCCAAGTCGCCGATGTCGAAGCCGGTTCAGGCGTCGACGGACCCGGGCATTCGCATCCGTACAGCAGTTTCGAGCCACTCAATCTGATCGAGGCTCGCAGCCGAGAGGTCACCCGATGGTCCACCTCGCTCGATCAGCCTGGTTGGCGTCGGGCGTCGTCGCTGGAGGTTGAGGTGAGCTGCGCATCCGATCATCGGCGACTGACGTGCCATGTTTCACGGGCGACATCGGGGGGTACGAGACAAGCCTGGGCATGACCTTATGGGAGACGCATGGCTTGGACCGCTCAACCCGATGAAGATGCTCAGAAGGCTCTCGCACCGCTCGCGATGCTCGAGGGTGTCTGGCACGGCGACGGAGTTGGCCCGTACGGGCCGATCGAACATGAAACCCAGGCCACGTGGCGTGGTCGATGGCTGCTGATCACCGGAACCATCTTCGAACCTGGCACGAGCAACGTCACCTACGTGTCGACCCAGGTGTTCGGATACGACGACGATGGGCTCATCCTGCAGTACTTCGACACCGCTGGCGCGTTCGACTTTCGCGGTGACACCATGAACGACGGCCTCACGTTCACCTGGAGGCGGGGCGACGCCAAGTTCGGGGCTGATGTCACCGACTTGTGGAAAACCTCCGAGTTCACACCGACCCCGAAGGGCGAGATCAGCTTCCGGTACCAGTCGATGGAACCGGCTTCCGGAGAACATCCGTTGACCTTCACCGGAACCTGGAAGAAGGGCCTTCGCCCGCCAACCGCGTAAACCGGCCCGAGCCACCTCGTTTCCACGGCCTGCACAACGCCGCACTCCCGTCACCGGCCGATGTCGAAGACGTCGCGGCGGCAGGAAGGGTTTGCTGCACTGACGAGGAGAATCATGTCCGACACGAATCAAGCGACAGTCCCAGTAGCCGGTGACGCACATCGTCGACTCGACGTGTTCGTTGGCGACTGGCACACCGAGGGAACCTCGTTCGCCGACGCGCAAGCACCCGACGATCCGCGTGCGTCCGCTGTGCCATGGAAGAGCGACGAGCACTACGAGTGGCTCCCCGGAGGGTTCTTCCTGCTGCACCGTTGGGACGCCGTCGCCGGCACCCGGGAGTTCAAGGGCACCGAGATCATCGGTTACGACGAGGCGGACGGCGGCTACTTCACACGGTTCTTCGACAACGCCGGGTTCCATCCCGAGTACACCGTGACAGTCGACGGTGACGTCTGGACGTTCAGCGAGCCATCGACGCGTGCGACCGTGACCGTTCGCGACGGCGGCGAACACATCGACCACGTCTGGGAGTGGAGACACGGCGACGGCGCCTGGCTGCCCTTGTGCGAGCGAACAGCGACACGCGCATGAACGCCACTGACGAACTCCGTGAACTCGTCGATGAACGCGTGCGTGCTGTCCAGGCGAAAGACGTGAGCGCGATCCGGACGCGACCGGCCGATGACGTGATCACCTTTGACGTGCTGGCACCGCTCAACTCGAGGGGGAGTGCCGGTGCGGTCGAACACATGCAGCAGTGGTTCGACGGCTACGACGGCCCAATCGACTTCTCGGTGCACGATCTCCACATCGACATCGACGGCGACCTTGGCTTCTGCTCGTTTCTCTACCACGTCGGCGGAACGCTGAAGGCCGGCGGTCAGGTCGACATGTGGGTGCGCGCGACGTTGTGCTGCCGCAGGATCGACGCTCGTTGGCGCATCATCCACGACCACGAGTCCGTCCCATTCGACCCGACGACCGGACTGGCACAGATCAGCCTGCCACCCGAGGTCGAGAACCGACGATGACCGGACTGGACGTGGAGCGACCTCTACGGGTGAGGCGAATCGTTGCGAACATCGAGGCGCCAGACCCGGCGGCCGCGCAGATGTTCTACGGCGAGGTGTTCGGGCTGTCCTGCCTGATGGACTTCGGCTGGATCACCACGTTCGGCCACGCTGGCGCCCAGACGGTGCAGGTCTCGTTCGCAAACGAGGGTGGCTCCGGAACCGCCGTGCCGGGCCTGACCATCGAAGTCGACGATCTCGATGAGGCCCAGCGCCGCTGCGAGAACGCCGGATTCCCGATCGTCTACGGACCGGTTCTCGAGCCGTGGGGCATTCGGCGGTTCTTCGTCCGCGACCCCTTCGGCACGCTCGTCAACATCGCCGTGCACGAGCGTGCCTCAGCGCCTGACCTCGACCCCGACGCGGAATCGCGCCACATCGCGGGCACAACGCCGACGTACGACTCATCAGCGAGCCGACGAGCGATCCCAGTCTGAGCGGGTCACACGAACTGACGGCCAGCGAGGCACACCTCCTCGAGGTGGCCACCCGGCTTGGCGTCCGCGGCCGGTGGGCGATGCCAAAGGCTGCCCTCGTCGTCGCGATCGACAAGGCGAACCGCATCGCCACAGCAAAGGCGGCGCGAGAGGACTGATCCCCGTCGTGTCGTCACCCGGACCGGACGCCAGACACGATCGGCTGCCCAGTGTGCGTGAGCAGCCAACTTGTGTTCAGGTCGGGCTATCCAGCACTTTCAGGATGAGTAGGGCAATGTCGTCGTTTCGTTGCTCGAACGGCAACACGAGTCCGAGGGACTCGCGAATGTTGTCGGCGATCGCCTCCGCAGTTGTCGCGGCGCAGGACGCGGTGGCCACAAGATCACGCCATTGGTGTTCGTCCAGGGAGTGCCTGGGGACGTCGGTGGCGCCGTCGGTGTAGAAGACGACAACGTCGCTGTCGTGAAGTGTCTCGGTGGTCGCAGTGACGTCGATCGTGTCGAGCACTCCCAGCAGGGTGCCGGGGCTACCGATGGCGGTTGCGACATCGTCCCTCACGAGGATGGGGAGTGGGTGACCGCCGGTTGCGATCGTCAGGTGGGTTGCGGGTCCGTCGTTGGTGACGACTGTGTAGGTGACCGTGAGGAACGAGCCGGTGTCGGATCGTTGGACGGCGCGGTTCA
Source organism: Actinomycetes bacterium (assembly GCA_031371195.1). Lineage (GTDB taxonomy): Bacteria > Actinomycetota > Acidimicrobiia > Acidimicrobiales > Ilumatobacteraceae > JANMJD01. The sequence goes on from JANMJD010000344.1 coordinate 4,657, forward strand.
GGGTGGTGAGGACCTCGGTGGGGGTGTCGCCGTGCCAGGCGCTGGCGCGGATGGTGTGTCGGGCGAGTCCGGTGAGTGCTGCTGCGGCGGGACCGGTTCCGCACACGTCGCCGATGACGATCGCCCATTGATCGTCGGTGTCGAGGGCGAAGATGTCGTAGAAGTCGCCGCCGACTTCGTTGGCCTCGCCGGCCGCCCAGTAGCGGACGGCGATGTCGAGCCGTGGGATCGTCGGGAGTGTGGTGGGGAGCAGACTTCGCTGGAGCGTTGTCGCGATCTGCACTTGCTCTTCATGGAGTCGGTGGTTCTCGAGGCTGGAGGCGATCCGGCCGGCAACGGTGTGGGCGAGGGCGACGTCGTCGGGGGTGTAGCGGCGAGAGGAGGTGGACATGACGAACTGAATCGCGCCGAGAATGCGGCCCTGCTTGATCAGGGGGACGGCGATCGCCGACCGCAACGCCAGTAGCTCGATAATGGCGCGTTCTTCGTCGGTCGCGTCGAGCGAGTCCATCACAACGTGGGTGATGTCGGGGTAGAACTGGGTCTCTCCTGTGCGGATCACGTGCGCGACGCCGTTGTCGGCAGCGGGGTCATAGGGGAATCTCTGCTGCAGCTGCTTCGCGTAGGTGACCATATCGGGGTCGACGTGAGCGATCTCGACATCGGGCACGAGCGCGTTCCTTGACGGGAGCACGTGGATGGAACACCAATCACCCAGGCGGGGGACCGTGGTGCGGGTGACGTTGAGCATCACCTCGAGGCGACTCGTCGATATGTTCAGTGCGTCGTTGATCGCGGAGAGGAACTCGAGTCGCTCACGTTGTGTCCGCTCGCGTTCGTGTGCCTCCGCGACGGCGGCGGCGAGGCGCTCACGCTCGTGCATTTCGGTGAGCTGCTCGGTGACATCGAGCACGCAGCCGACCGTTCCCGTAACGACACCGCGGTCGTTGACCGTGACACCACCGGCACCCGAAATCCAGTGGATCGAGCCGTCCGGCCAGACCACGCGGTGCTCGGTCCGATAGCGGCTCTTGGTGCGTACTGCGTCGTCGACCGTTGCGAGCACGGCGGCACGGTCATCGGGGTGCAGCATCGAGACGTAGGTGTCGTAGGTGCCGTCGAAGCCGCCCGGCGGTAGGCCGAACAGCGCTTCCAGCCGTTCGTCCCAGACGGTGACGCCGGTGGGGAGGTCCCATCTCCATGTGCCGAGAGCGCTCGCGTCGAGTGCTGCACGAAAGTGTTCGGTGATGTCTTGAGCACGCTGCTCGGCGGCGCGCGTCGCGCCGACCTCTTCGGACGCGCCCACGATCGCGACGACGTTTCCAGACGAGTCCGTCATTGGTTGGGTATGGGTGAAGACACGCAGGATCTCGCCGTCACGCCGCATCACGAGCCGGTCACCGCTCATTGCAGAGCCGTGGCTCACCTGCGCAAAGTCTGTTTCGTTGGCGATCAGAGCATCAGGTGGCGCGAGGATCTCGATGATCGACCGGCCGAGGACCTCGCTCTCGTCCCACCCGTACAGGGCTTCGGCGTTCCGGTTCCAGATCACGACCCGACCAGAAGGGTCTGTCACGATCACCGCCCGCGGGAGCGCATCCAACACGTCGCGTTGGCGCACGACGAACGTGCCGTCCGCACTGTGCTCTCGATGCTCTGGACCTTCGACCATGCGCGCCGACCCTAGTGGTGGTCAGCGATGCACCCGATCGCCCGAACAACGACTCGGACCCGATGACACCTCGAGAGGCAGGGATTGCCGCGGCCTCGCCAAGCGACCGAAGCCGTCGTGCTGGAATGCCTTCGGTCGCCAGGTCTTCGGTTGGTTGATCGGGTTGCGCGGAAGCGTTCAGAGCTCGCGTCGCATGATGGGGCGACTGCGATAGGTGCGGGCGATCTCGGTGAAGCCGGCGGCGATGAACAGTCGCATCGTTCCGGTGAACAGTGCGGAGCCGCTCACCTGTTCGGCGGCGAGGGCATCGGTGTCGACCGGATGACCCTCCACGGCGCTCGCCCCGCGCTCTTGGGCGTGGGCCACGGCCGCCGGCAGCAGAGCACCAGCCACGCCGATGCCGCGGTAGCGCTGCTGGACGGCGAAGCAGGTGACCCACCAGGCGCCCGCGTCGTCAGGTAGGCAACGGCGCAACGCACGGTTGGCGAGGACAACCCGGCAGTTCCTTGCGCGGCATGACCCGTGTCCACCCGGCCGGTGTGCCGTCGACATAGGCGACCAATCCAGGCGCGACCGCGGCCGTGGTGATCTCGTACTGCAGAGAGGCGGTCGTCGGCGGCCCCCCAGCGTCGTCGTGTCGGTTGAGAAACCGACGGCACCAGCACCATGCCGGGTCGGCGCCGCGACGCCCGAACGCTGAAACGACGTCGGTCCAGCGAGCTGCCGTGCCTGGCTTGGTCGTGATCGTGACGCGGGTGCCGCCCTCCCCATCTGTCGGGGAAAGTCGAGTGTTCATCTCCTCATGATCCCGCAACAGCCGGCGCTCAGCCGGTCGCCCTACAACCAGCCATGTTGGT
>JANMJD010000347.1:0-12208 GCA_031371195.1 Actinomycetes bacterium
CGTCAGCGTCGCCGGGACCGGCCCTCGGTTGTTCTGCCATGGGGCGATTCAACCCGTGCGTGCAAGTACGTGGCGAATACCCCGTCTGAGATGGCCTGATGTGGGTCCTCAATCACTAGTCCGGAGCGATCAACCCGAATAGGGCTCCGAGGTTGAAGAGGACGGCTCCACGGTCGACCTTGCCGACTCGAAGGACGCGGCAGGCCACGTCGAACCGCGTCGGGCCGTCGTGCACGTTGAATGCCATGCGAACAGCGTCGCCGCGGTGGAGTCTCACACGGTACGGCTCTGCCGCGAAGCTGGCGGCACACGCGGCCAGTAGGTGTTCCCCGATCGAGCGCGCCTCTTCAGTACTACCTTGATCGACGGGCTCGGCCGATACGAACGTGAACTGGGTAAGAATCGAATACGGCTCGTCGAGATCGAACGAGATGATGTCGAGCTGCACGAACATCCTGCCGAGGTCGTCGAATCCGATTTCCCGAGCGTGATGAGTGAAGCTGCGCGCATCGTCGGAAACCCTCTCGCCCGCAGACGACGGCGAGGCCGCATCGAGAGCACGGGCGGCGAGACCTGCCGCGACGGCGACAGGACCTTGCTGTCCATCGACGAGGAGCCGTGACCCGAGCAACACCGGGATAGTGCAGCCGTCGAGGTGAACCGGGATGATCTCGATGAGGCCCTGGGCTTCGAGTTCAACAGCGATGGCAGTCTCGGCCTCGACCCATGTCGAGGTCGCCGACGATTCCGACAAGAGCACGATGAACAGTTTCGCCGTCCGGATAGCGGCGAAGATCCGTTCGTCGAGGTGGTCGCCGTCCCGAAGGCGGTACGAGTCGCGCCACACCTTTACGTTGGCACTGATCAACGCTTGGCTGAGTTGATCTGCGAAGGCCACGTCTCCGTGGCTGTAGCTGACAAACACCGACATATCCTTCGACCTCCGTCGCTTCGGGTCTTTCTAGACCAATCCGCCACCCCGTTGCCCAGAATGCACCGTCGCGGGAGGAACAGGTCCAGGTGCGTTGTCGGCCGATGGAGCGCAACGCTCGCTTCTATTAGTCGCCACCCTCGGCGCCGATGACTGCGGGTGCCGCGTCTGAACATCCGGTTCGTCATCGAGGTAGTCGTCGTTGGCGAGCTCCGGGCTACCGTTCGAGCATTGGGTCGCGTCAGCGCGAACGGTATCGAGATCTCGTACGACATACACGGCGACGGTGACCGGGGCACGATGCTGCTGGTCTGCGGCACCGGGCAGCCGGCGGCGATGTGGAGATCCCCGGAGTCAGCCATGTCGCCATGGATCCGGCCAGCCTGCAGACGACGATGACCGCGCTGATCGAATTCCTCCACGCCCACTGAGCTCGGCCCACAGAGCTCGGCAGGGGGATGGAGCCTCAGCTCGTGGGTTCGAGCAGTACCAGGGGGATCTCGCGCTCGGTCTTGGTCTGATAGCCGGCGTAGTTCTTGTACTTGGCGATGACCAGCGGCCACATGCGGGCCCGCTCCTCGGCGTTGGCGATTCGTGCGGTCATCGGGCGCTGCTTGCCGCCCTTCCAGACCACCTCGACGCGCGGGTTGTCGCGCAGGTTGAGGAACCATGCCGGATGGGTGTCCTCACCGCCCTTCGAAGCGACGATGACGATCGCGTCACCCTCCTGATACGGCGAGGTGAGCATCACCGAGCGCCGCTGGCCGCTCTTGCGGCCGACCGTGGTCAACTCCAGCACCGGCATGCTGCCGGCGTTCCAACCGAGCTTGCCGAAACTGAGCTTCAGCAGCGTGCGGTGCACGGTGTTCATCGTCTTGAGCATCAGATCACTGGGCATAGGACCGACAGTACCCCTCTCCCGTCCGAATTCGGCCGGTCCCGACGGGCGGGGCGGTGTCAAGCTGGCCACGTGGCAACCCGTGCGATCAACGAACAGGACCTGAGCTTCGGACCCCCCGAGTGGACGATGTCGGTGGCCATCGCCATCATCTGGGGGAGTTCGTTCCTGTGGATCGCCATCGCCATCGACCACGTGACATCGCCCGTCGTCCCGTTGGCCCGTTGCGTGTTCGGAGCGATTGGTCTCGCCCTGTTCCCTGCGGCCCGACGGCGGATTCGCCGCGCCGACCTCGGGCGCTTCGCCTTCACCGGCCTGATCTGGATGGCGATCCCGTTCCTGCTCTACCCGGTGGCCGAACAGACCGTCAGCTCGTCGATCACCGGGATGATCAACGGCGGCCTGCCGGTCGTCACCACCGTGGTCACCGCCGTGTTCACCCGCACGGTGCCCAGCCGCCGACGGTGCCTCGCCGTCGTCATCGGCGCCGCCGGTATCGCCATGATCTCGTTGTCGTCGGTCGGCAGCGCCTCCGGGGCCGACGCCGGTGGCATCGTGCTGTTGCTCGTCGCCCTGCTCTGCTACGCCGTCGCCGCCAACACCGCCCGACCACTGCAGGCCACATACGGGGCGCTGCCGAGCATGATGTGGATCGCCCTGTTCGGAGCGATGTGGTCGCTGCCCTTCGGTCTGGCCGGAATCCCCGACAGCGACTTCACGTGGGGGGCGGTCGGCGCGCTGGTGGTGCTCGGGTTCATCGGCACGGGCGTCGCCTTCGCCATGTACTCCGTGCTGCTGCATCGCTCCGGGCCGGTGCGCGGAATGATCGGCATCTTCTTCACCCCGATCGTCGGGCTGCTGCTCGGCGTCACCGTGCGCGACGACGAACTCCATTTCCTGGCCATCGTCGGCATGGGCATCGTGATCGTCGGCGCCATCCTCACGAGCCGCCCCGAGCCGGCCGGGTTGATCCTCGGATCAGATGAACCAGACACGCTCCGCGACGATGAGGCGACTCAGGTTCGTTCGGCGAAGAACTGGACATAGCCGCCCTCCGAGACGGCCTGGTCGCCGAGCAAGTGATGCGACCGCGACAGATTCAGCATCGGCGAGTTCTGGGGATGCACCAGCCAGATGGCGTACATCTGAGCACGAAGAGCCTCGACCAGCAACGCGTCGAACAATAGTCGGCCGACACCACGACCCCGCGCCCGATGGTCGACGCACAACGCGCCCAGCCGTGAGGTCTGCTGATAGATGGGATCGTTGTAGGCGACTCCGGCGCCGATGAAGGCTCCGTCGTCGGCTGCCAGAATCGTGGTCCCCGCCCGGCGCAGATGCCAGATCGCGCGACCGCCGAGGAGGAACTCCTCGGCTTCGTCGACCCACGTCGGCGGATCGGGAGTGCGTTCGAGTTGCCCGAGGCGCCAGACGTTCTGAGCCGTGACGCGGACAATCCTCATTCGACGTGCGGTTTCAGTTTTGCCTGGGTCGACGGTGCGAATCTGCCGGCATCGATCGGCCGCTCCAGGGCCGATTCCATCGTTGAATCAGCACTGCGAGCGAGACGCACGAAGCCGGCGACCGGCTCGACAGAACCCTCGGCGGCCGAAGCCGCCACCGCTTCCGCGAGGCCTCGAAGCCACCAGATGCGGTCGGCCGGAAGCCATGAGGCGACATAGCCGGCTTCGCCCAGCGCCGAGGGCGATGGATCGTCGCGAGCCAGTTCGACGACGGCGTGAGCCAGCAGGCCCATGTACTCGTGCAGACGTTGGTCGGTCTCGAACGCGGCCCGAGACGTGAGTACGAGCGTCTCCTGCCGGCGGCTGTCGTACACCCCGATCGGCGTTCGACCGGCCTCGGCCAACACCTCAGGATCGCGCAATTCGGACGCCGTAACCGTTCGACTGATGACGATCGACATACCTTGAGTCTACCCAAACGCCGATTGATTGTCAGTAGAACGCCAAAGATACGCCCCGAGGTCAGCTGAAGCGGCGACGGTGCGTCGTGCGCCGCTCGGTACGAGCACGAGGGGGCGGGGCGACGACAATCGGAACATGCCCGACCCGCAGAGCGTCACCGATCCGTACATCGTCGTCTCGGCCGACAGCCACGCCGGGCTGCCGACCGAGGACTACCGCAGCTACCTGGAAGCACGGTTCCTGCCGGCCTTCGACGGTTTCCTCGCCGAACGTCAGGCGCAGTTGGAGGCGATCACCCGGCTCGGCGTGCGCAACGAGGACTTCGCCAAGAAGTGGTACGAACTGCACGAGGAGGCGTTGCGCGGCGGCTGGGAGGCCGGGCGTCGCGACATCGAACTCGACGGTGACGGTGTCGCCGGCGAGGTGATCTTCCCCGACGCCGACGCGGTCGAGAGCCGCACCTGCGTGCCGTTCGGGGCGGGACTGGGCATGTCGGGCGACATGGACCCGGAGCTCGGTCTGGCCGGGGCGCGAGCCCACAACCGCTGGTTGGCCGAGCTGTGCGCCCAGAGCCCCGAGCGTCGACGGGGCATGGCCCTGGTGCCGATCACCGCGCCGCTCGACGACGTGCTCGCCGAGATCCGCCGGGCGAAGGACGACGGCCTGGGCGGAGTGATGATTCCGGCAATGTGGATGTCGCAGGAGCCGTACCACGACGGGCGCTACGACCCGGTGTGGGCGCTGTGCGAGGAGCTACAGCTCCCGATCTCGACGCATTCCGGGCCCGCTCCACGCGAGGAGTTCGGCGACCACCTGGGCATCTACGTCTCAGAGGTCGTCTGGTGGCCGGCCCGGCCGATGTGGTTCATGCTGTGGTCGGGCGTGTTCGAGCGATTCCCCGGCCTCCGTTTCGGGGTCACCGAAGCGGGCTGCTGGTGGTTGCCGTCGATGATCTGGTTCTGGGACCGGTTGTGGTTCGGCCAGAAGGGCACCGAGAAGCTCGGCGCCAATCCGTTCGCCGGCAAGCTGACGATGGCACCGTCGGACTACATCGACCGCAACTGCTTCATCGGGGCGTCGAACACCAAGCGCCGCGAGATCGGGATGCGCTACGAGATCGGCATCGACAACATCTGCTGGGGCAACGACTTCCCCCACCCCGAGGGCACCTGGCCGCTGACCCGCGACTGGCTGCGCAAGACGTTCCACGACATCCCGATCGACGAGACCCGCCGGATGATCGGCCTCGCCGCGGCCGAGATCTATGGCTTCGACATCCCGAAACTGGCCGAGCACGCCGCCCGGATCGGACCGACGCCGGCCGAGTTCGGCCAGGTCACCGAAGCCGATCCGACCGGGCAACGCCTCGTCGACCGCTGGGCCGGGCCGAAGTCGGTCGGCCGCCACTGGCTGACCGACCACGACTTCGCCCTCATCGATTGACCGGGACTCAGATCAGCCGGTCGCAGATCAGCCGGCGCGGAAGATCGGGGTGGCAGTCTGTGTGGTGGCGGCCTGCGGCGGCGTGAAGTTCGGCGTGTCGCCACAGCCGCGTGAGCTGTACTGCACCTGGCTGGTGAACAGGCTCGGCGGAATCACCAACTCCGTGGCGGTGTAGGCGGTCGCGTTCAGCGTGCCCGCGGCGGTGGCGGAGCGGTTCGTCGACTTGAACGACGACGACGAGCGACATGTCCCGTCGTCATCGTCCGACGTGCTGGAGTGCCGGGCGAGCGGTCCGGTTCCGGTCCACTGCACCGAGACGTCGAGCGTCTCGTCGGTACATCCGGCATCGGTGCAGTCGAGTGAGACGGGAACCTTGGCCGATGCGCTCCCGGTGCGCAGCTTGGCGTCGATGGCGATCGCGCCCTCGGCGCTCCCTCCGCCCCGACCCACCGGGTTGAACCCGAACTCGGTGATCTCGACGTCGTAGACGTACACCGACACCGTTGAGCTGCGCCCGTCGGTGCCCTTGGCCTTCGACGCGTTGATCACCCACGCGTCACAGTGCGTTCCGGCCGGCAGGCCAGCCGTGCAGGTGGTGAAAATTGCGCTCCCACCGGAGCTGGCCGATTCGTAGTGGAAGCTGCTCCCCGCAGCGCCGACGACGCCAATCGGCACCAGAACAGACGCGGCAACGACGCCGGTGACCAGAATTGCCCGCTTCATGATGAACCCCCACTGTTCGTACAGCGGCCCCACGCCGCATGTCGTCAGTCTGACGCTGCCCGCATGGGAAAGGTTCCCGTTGCCAGGAGATTTCCCGCGTGCAAGGAGACAGGCGTGACGTCAGACGCAGATGGTCCCGTTCTCCTCGTGGTACACCGAGAGCACCGCCGGAATTGACGAGGTGACAAAGGCCGATGCGCCGATCTTCCCGCTGACCGTCGCCGCCCGGGTCTTGGTGTCCCAGGAGTTCTCCACCCGGCAGTTGGCGATCTGGTTGACCGTCCGGCCGGCATTCGTGGCGATCGTTCCCGTCCCGACCCACTTCACGTCGACAACGAGCGAAGAACGCACGCAACCGGTGGCGGTGCAGCCGCCCAGCATCGAGACCGTGGCCTTCGCGGCGGCCTTCACGAGCTTGGAGTCGACTGACACCGTCGTCTTCGCCGAGCCCGACCCGAACAACTTGCGCACGGGGCCCGCTGTAGTGATGTCGATGCCGTATTGGGCGACGACCAACAGTGACTTGGTCCCATCCGGGTCGGTGATTGTCGTGGCCGTGACAGCCCACGCATCGCAGTGCTGGCCCACGGCGGCCGCCGGGCTGCAGTTGCTGAACTCGGCAACCGCCTTCGACGTCCACGCCTGATACTGATGATCCGTCGCCGCCGATGCCGCCGGCACAGCCGCCACCGAACCAAACGCCAACGCCACCAACACCGCACTTGTCAATCGCCGCATGAAGCTCCCCGTCTCACAATGAACTCACACAGTGTGCCAGCTCCGCAACGCAGTGCACGTTGGGCGGGGGTTCACGGATCAACAAGATCCGCCCGATGGATCGCACGTACCGCGTCGAACCACGGCGTGTCGTTCCGTCGCCCGTCACCGCCGGTACCGCGCTTCAGCGCCGCCCACGAGGGCTCGGCATGCTGTACTGGCCATCGTGCAGCACGCCGCGCAGGCCTCGATCCAATGACGCCCGACCGGCCGACGGGCCCACTCGGCGGTCTACGCGTCGTCGAACTGGTCGGACAGGGCTCAGGGCCGTACTGCGGGATGCTGCTTGCCGATCTCGGCGCCGACGTGGTGGCCGTCGAGCGGCCCTCGGCGACGACCGCCGCCGTGCCCGATCGTCCGGCGACGAACCCGCTCAATCGCGGTAAACGCTCGGTCGTGCTCGATATGAAGGCGCCCGCCGACATCCGGCGCATGCTCGATCTGCTGGCCCGCGCCGACGCCTTCATCGACCCGTTCCGGCCTGGCGTCTGCGAACGACTCGGGATCGGCCCCGACGTCGCCTGCGCCCGCAACCAACGCCTGATCTACGGCCGAATGACGGGCTGGGGCCAGGACGGTCCGCTCGCCCACACCGCCGGTCATGACCTCAACTACATCGCGTTGTCCGGTGCGTTGTCGGCCATCGGGCCCGCCGGTGGACCACCCGTCATCCCTCTCAACCTGCTCGGCGACTTCGCCGGCGGCGGGATGTTGCTGGCGATGGGGATCGCCTGTGCCGCCTTCGAACGATCGCACAGCGGTCGCGGCCAGGTAATCGACGCGGCGATGGTCGACGGCGCTGCGCTGATCTTCGGCCCGTTCTTCGCCGCGTCGGCCGGCGGCTGGGGCCCGCGGGGTACGAACATGCTCGACGGTGGGGCCCACTTCTACAACGTCTACGAGACCTCCGACGGCGAGTGGATCTCGATCGGCGCCATCGAGCCGCAGTTCTATGCCGAGTTGCTCACCCGCGCCGGGTTGCCACCCGGCGCTCCGCAGTGGGACCGGGCGCGCTGGGGCGATCTCACCATCCGTTTCGCCGAAATCTTCCGCTCGCGCACCCGAGCCGAGTGGTGCGAACTGCTGGAGGGAACAGAGACCTGCTTCGCCCCGGTACTCAGCCCGGCCGAGGCGGCTGCCCATCCCCACAACGCGGCGCGGGGCACCGTCATCTCGATCAACGGCGTGCCCCAACCGCAGGCCGCTCCCCGCTTCTCCCGCACACCGGCGTCGGCCAAGGCTGCATGCCACCCCGGTCAACACCGGTACACCGACGTGGTCGACGGGTGGTCGTCAGCCGACGTCCACGGTGACGGCACCGATTGACGCACGCGCCGCCGTCCAGGCGTCGATGAACACCCCGATGTGTTCGGCGCGGAATGCCAGCGGGGGACGGATCTTGAGCACATTGCCGTTCGGACCGGTCGTGCCGACCAGCACCCCGTGACGTCGAAGGCTGTTCTTCATCGCCGCGGCGACGACGGCGTCGGGACGGGCCGTGGTGCGATCGACCACCATCTCGACAGCATTGGCCAGGCCGACGCCGCGCACATCACCGACCCGATCGTCGTCGGCGGTGATCTGTCGGAGTGCCTCACGTAGCTGCCCACCGACGACCCGCGTCCGTTCCACGGTCCGTTCGTCGTCGATCACATCCAGGACCGCAGTCGCCGCGGCGATCGACACCTGATTCCCCCCGAAGGTGGAGAAGAACGAGCCCTGGGTGAGTCCGAACTCGGCGGCGATCGCCCGGCGGGTGATCAACGCGGCGACCGGATGGCCGTTGCCCATCGGCTTGCCCAGCGTGACGATGTCGGGGGTGATCCCGAACCGTTCGAACGACCACATTCCGAGCCCCGTTCGCCCGTGACCACCCTGCACCTCGTCGGCGATCCACAGTCCACCGGCGGCGTGCGTCCGACCGACCAGCTCCTGTACATAGTCCGGCGACGGATCGATCACGCCGTCGCTCTGCAACACGCCGTCGAGGATCACGGCAGCCAGCCCCAGGTCACCGAGTTCGTCGACCGCCGCGGCGAACGCCCCGGCGTCGAGGTGCTCGCCCCGGTAGGCGTCGGGCGGCGCCCATCGTCGTACGTGGTGTGGCGTATAGCCGGGGGGCCAGGTCTCGGGCGACAACGCCGCGATCGCCTCGGTGACCCCGTGGTAGGCAAACGACGTGCACAACCCACCGCGATGACCGGTCACCGCGGCGGCCATCCGCCAGGCGAGGTCGTTGGATTCGGAACCCGAGTTGACGAACACCACCGTGTCGAGCTCCGTCGGACACGAGGCGGCCAGGCGCTCCGCCAACTCGATCGCCGCCGGATGGAGATACCGAAGGTTGGTGTTCAGCTGCCGGCTCTGCCGGGCGATCGCCTCGGTAACGCGGGGATGGGCATGCCCGACACACGGCACGTTGTTGTACATGTCGAGGTATCGCCGGCCGTCGGTACCGTGGAGCCACACTCCCTCGGCGGCGAGCACCTCGAGCGGATCGTCGTAGCTCAGCGCCTCGAGCCCCGACCCGAAGACGGCGGCACGACGCTCGCTCAGCGGCAGTCCCGCCCGACCGGGTCGACGACGGGACGATTCGAGTTCCCAACCCACTGCAGCCAGGCTCTCGACCATCTCCATCGCCGTCGGGTTGTAGCGCTCGGCGAACTCGGCGTCCTCCAGACCATTCACCACGCGCCACGACGAGATCGCCACGCCGATCGCCGCACGCGTCGCCCACAGCTCCCCGAGCACGTCCAGCTCCAACGGTTCCAGTGGAAGTACTCGCCGATAGCCGTCGACGACCAGGCGGCCGACGCGAAGCAGTTCATCCCCCACGCGTCCTGTTCCCAGCGAATCGAGCGCGGCGACCAGATCGATCACGGTCGCCGAATGGCTCATGTCACCGAAGTCGACGATCCCGGTGATGCGTCCACGGGCGTCGATGAGGGCGTTGTCGGTCGACAGATCACCGTGCACGACCTGCGCCCGCATGTGTGGCCACCGCGGCGACACCACGGCCTCGTAGCGATCCAACGTACGACCGACGGTCCGCCGCCAACCCGCATCGCCGATCGAGGCGACCATCGGGCGCACGGTGAGTGCGTGCTGCACGTCCCATGGCATCACCCGGCCGGCGGCGGGATGGAAGAAGCCTCTCGTGGCGCGCGACAGACGCGCCGTCGTCGTCCCCCAGGCGACGATCGCGTCGTCATCGAACTCCACCGGGTCGGCGCGACCCCACCCGGGCATCACGTCGTACATCCGCACCCAACATCCGTCGATCGCGGCGCGGTACACCCCTGGACCGGCACCGTCGGCTCCGGGCACCCGCCAGGGACGGGCAACGGGTAGCAGCTTGTCAACGGTGCCGATATGGGCCACGACCTGCGCTTCCATGTCGAGCATCGCCACCGATTCGGCGGGATTCGAGACCTTCATCACCGCCAGCGGGGTGCCCGACCCATCGGACAGCATGAAGGTCTGGTCACGTTCGCTCCCCAGATTCCTGGCTGTGGCGCCGCCGACTTCGAAGGTCGCCGCGGCGAGCCGGACGGCGTCGGACTCCGTGAAACGGGGCGGCGGCTCGGCCAGGACAGGATCGATGGCGGCGGTCACCCGGCCAGGGTACGTTCAGCCGGCGTCGGCGATGACCACCGGGTTGTAGACGTGGTCGATGTAGGTGACGCGCCCGGCCTCGTTGACATGGGCGACGATCCCGGCCGGCACCTCGTGGTCGACCACTACGACGACGCGCGCCCCGTCGATCACCCGGTACCGCTCCCGGCGTGGCACCTCGGCCCACCGTTGGATCGGTTGACGACCATGGTCGTGGTAGTCGGCGCCCCAGGCGATCAGATCGAGCCAGTTCTCGCTGACCAGCGCGTCGGCCACCGCCTCGACGACCGCCCGGTCGGGTGCCGGCGAGGGCAACGGCGGATGCGACGGCCGAGGCTCGATCGTCGGATCGGCCGGGGTGTCGACGGTGCCACCGGCCTCGTACCACGCCGCCACGACCGAACCGGCCGACTTCGGATGGTAGAAGTCCTCCTCGGCGCTCCAGCGGCCGTCACCTGCGTAGGTGATGATCGACAGGTTGGGGAAGCCGTAGTTGACATCCTCGCCGTTGGGATCGGGGAGGTGGTTCCACAACCAGAACGCCACCCGGTCACCGTCGATCGCCGACCAGTCGACCGAGAACGTCATGTTGGGGAACGGCTCCATCGCGTCGAGAATCCAGGCGCTGATCGCCGACTGCCCATCGGAGGACCCCAGGCAGTGCTCGGTGTATCGGGCGTCGTCGGTGAACAGCGCAGCCCAATCGGCCCACCGGCGTTCTCGTGCGCCGCGGTTGAGAAACTCCTCGAACGCGCCCGCAATCTCTGCCCGGGTTGTGGTCTGCTCACTCAGCACGGTCCCGACCGTATCCGAGATTGAGGACCCGGTGGGATAGCCTCCGGTCTCATGGGCATCTCGGCGCCATTGGGCAACAGCGATGAGCAGCAGATCGCCAACCTGGTCTTCCGCTACGCCGAACTTGTCGATGCGGCCGATTTCGATGCTGTCGGCAACCTGTTCGCCCGCGGCGGCTACGGCATGCCAGGTGCCCTCATCGAAGGACAGGCTGTCGGCGACGTGATGCGAAAGTCCGTGATTCTCCACGACGGGGCGATGCGCACCAAACACCTCACGACCAACCTGCTGATCGAAATTGTCGACGCGGGCATCGCCACCTGCCGGTCGTACTTCACCGTGATGCAGGCCACCGACACCCTGGCGCTGCAGGCCGTGATCACCGGTCGATACGCCGACCGGTTCGCCTGCGACGAGGCCGGCTGGTTCTACGTCGAGCGCCTGATCACCATCGAACAGATCGGCGACGTGTCGCAGCACTTGCGCCGTCCGGTCCGCTGAAGCGGCGTTCGCCGGGCGCCGGGCAGTAGAACGGCAGGTGTGATCCGCCTCACCGCTCTGCTGCATCGCAAACCCGGCACCAGTCATGCCGAGTTCCTCGAACACTGGCACGAGCGCCATGGACCTCTGATCCGGTCGCTCGGATCATCCGAGTTGGTCATCCGCTACGAGCAACACCCTGCGGTGTGGCCCACCGAAGGCAGTGGGCACCCGGAACCGGCCTACGACGGCGTCGCCGTGCAGTGGTTCTCGACGATGGGCGACTTCATCACGTTCGCTATGAAGGACGACCGGCCCGTCGTCGCCGCCGACGAGCAACGGTTCCTCGACACCTCGCGCATCGACTGGATTCTCACCGAGGAACCCCACGTGATCATGGGGTGACGCGGGCCACGTCGCACCGCCGGCCGGGTGGCGTAGCGTGGACCCATGAGCGACATCATCTTGCAGACGGTCGCCCTGGGAAGCCAGTGGCCGACCATCGATCCGTTTCTTTTCTGTGCCCATCACGTCGACCACTTCCCGCCCGGCGATGGACGTCTCGCACCATCGGTACCTTTGACCGGCCGCAACATCGGCAGTGACTTCGCCGATGTCGAC
>JANMJD010000351.1:0-1861 GCA_031371195.1 Actinomycetes bacterium
AAGGTACCAGATCTTCGTTCAGCCGGACCGAGACAGCACCGTGAAAACCGGACCGGCCCACCCGGAGTCCGCAGTGCTGGCGATCAAGGGTCGAACGTAGCAAATCGGACGATCGACTCGTCGGTCAATCAAAGCAGTGGGAGCCTAGAGCGGGCGCTCCGTCGGAGCGTCGGACGTCCTTTGACCGTCAGCTGATAGCCAGTTGGGGAATCAGGGTGGTCCCGAGAGCCTTGAGAGCCAGTCGCCCGCGAGATTTTGCGGTTCCCGGGGGGATGCCAAGCTGGCGAGCGACGGAGATGTAGGAACTTCCGCCGAGGTAGGTCAATTCGACTACCTCGCGTTGGGAGGACGGCAGTTGCGCTACAGCGGCCCGCAGCTGCCCACCTTCGTCGCGGCCCAGTACGTAGTCCTGCAGGTCTTCGGCCGTCGGGTTGCGGAGTGCGACCGAGCGCACCTCTCGTGCCGAGCGGCTCGATTCCTGGCGGAGGTGGTCGACCGCTCGATGGTGCGCAAGGGTTCCGATGTACGCCTGCAGCGAACCCCGCAGTGGATCGAACCGTTCAGGGTGTTGCCAGATCGTGACGAAGACCTCCTGAGCGACCTCCTCGGCCGCGTGCTGCGACATACAGATCCTGCGGGCGATCGCCACTGCATACAGGCGATACCGGCTGTAGATCTCGTCAAACGATCCGGCGCTCCCGGGGTGCCCACACACACCGATAGTGCTCGCCGACCGGTGTTCTTTTAGGTCCTGATCGTCCATTGGGGCCAAGGTCCCCTGGCCCGCCGCAGTTCAAACTCTGAAATTGCACATCAAGCGGATATGCGCCGTTTGACCTATGCGGGGGGACGCGACCCGTTGGACACGGCACTGGTCGGGTCGACGTAGGGCAACGCCCTAGATTCGACCCGGTCAAGCGTCCGGTCGGAGAACAGCCCCAGAATTTGACGATGAAGCTGCTTCATCGAGACGGTCCTCCACACATCGATCAGGGATACCGTGGGCGGACCCCCGATACCACCAGCCCCTACTGCGACGCGTTCGGTCAGGGCTGGTTCTGCGTCTCGATCGCGTGAGCCGTGAACGAGTCGACACGCTGGTCGGGCCACAGCCCCATCACCTGGCGCAAAATACCCAACTCGCCACCGTGGTATGCGTTGTGATCGATCATCACGATCAGGGTGCGTAGCGGGGTGTGGGCCGGCTCCCAGGCCTGCGGGGCCGGCGTCCACAGATCGACGTCCTCGTCGCGGACGAACGCCTCCACCCCGTCGAGGTCGACGCGGAACGCCTCGAGCGAGTCGAGCCACTGCTGCTCGCCGGCGTCACGATCCGTTCCCGGCCAGTAGTCGTCCGGAAAGACCCCGGCGCGATACGACGGATTCCGCAGGTAGTCGAGCATGTCGAACTGGCAGTACCGCACATGCTCGACCAAGTGCCAGAACGAATACCCGACATGCGGCGGCCGTACGTTGATCGCATCGAGCGGAAAGTCGGCCACCGCATCGAGGAACGTCTGGTGCGCATCCCCCGATCGCAGATGGAAGACCAGTTCATCGCGGGTCAACACCGGCCGGTCCGCAGAGTTCGCTGTCATCGACAAGACGTTAGGTCGTCGGCGCTGGTTCCGGGCCGACGACCTACACGCCGGCGAACAGTGCGACGGCCACTCGGCATCCAATGGAACCGTGCAACTCGATGCGTCACGCTCCCAGCTGCCACGAACCATTCAGGACGTCGCAGCCGTGCCACCTCACCAATCAGGCTTCGCAGTGTTGGCGACGAAGCTCTTGTGAATGCCGATCGCGGCAGCGGAGCCGTCGGCCGGGGCGAGTACCACCTGATGCGGCATCGGCGGCG
>JANMJD010000388.1:0-24196 GCA_031371195.1 Actinomycetes bacterium
GCACTGGATCGTCGACAGTTGCCACGTGCGGCCGATGGCGTCCTTCACATCGATGTCGATCTTCGGCCCGTAGAAGGCGGCGTCGCCCTCTTTGACCTTGTAGTCCAGCCCGTACTTTTCGAGGGCCTGTTTGAGGGCCTCGGTCGCCGTGGCCCAGATCTCGTCGGAGCCGACGTACTTCTTGGGATCCTTCGTCGAAAGATTGGCCGTGAACTCGGTGAATCCGAATGTGCGCAACACGCTCATCACGAAGTCGAGGAGGGAGGCGATCTCGTCCTGCAGCGACTCCTCCGCGCAGAAGATGTGGCTGTCGTCCTGCGTGAAGCCGCGGATGCGCATCAGCCCGTGCAACGTTCCTGCCCGTTCGTAGCGGTAGACCGTGCCCAACTCGAACAGCCGCAGCGGCAGCTCACGGTACGAGCGCTGCCGGGACCGGTAGATCAGACAGTGCATCGGGCAGTTCATCGGCTTGGGGTAGTACGTACCGTTGTCCATCTCCATCGGCGGGTACATGCCGTCTTTGTAGAAGTCGAGGTGGCCGGACGTGTGAAAGAGATTGGCGTTGGCCAGGTGAGGCGTATAGACGAACTCGTAGCCGCCGTTCAGGTGGCGCTCGCGGGTGTAGTCCTCGATGATCTTGCGGATCATCGCGCCCTTCGGATGCCACACGGCCAGACCGGCACCGAGTTCCTGCGGAAACGACAGCAGGTCGAGCTCGACCGCCAGCTTGCGGTGGTCGCGCTTCTCGGCCTCCTCCAGACGATGCAGGTGCTCTTCCAGCTCCGCCTTCGATGCCCAGGCCGTGCCGTAGATGCGCTGCAGCATCGGGGCCTTCTCGTTGCCCCGCCAGTAGGCGCCCGCCACCTTCATCAGCTTGAAGTGCCCGAGCCGACCCGTCGACGGCACATGCGGGCCGCGGCAGAGATCGATGAACGAGTCGGAGTTGCGATAGACGCTGATCGTCTCGCCGGAGCCGACCTCGTCGGCGTCGGCGCCATCGGCGGCACCACCGCGAACCCGCTCGATGATCTCGCACTTGTACGGCTGGTCGGCGAAAACGACGAGTGCTTCGTCGGCCGGCAGTTCCGAACGGACGAAGGGCTGGTTGGCGGCGATGATTTCTCGCATCCGCGCCTCGATCGCCGCAAGGTCGGCCTCGAGGAACGTTGTGCCACCGGGTAATTCGAAGTCGTAGTAGAAGCCGTCGACGATCGCCGGGCCGATCGAGAACTTGGCGCCGGGGAACAGTTGCGTCACGGCCTGCGCCATGACGTGCGCCGTCGAGTGACGCAGGACGTGTCGCCCGGGGTCGCCGTCGGCCGTGATGATCGACACCATCGCACCGTCGTCCAGAGGGACGTTCAGATCGGTTTCCTCACCATCGACGACGGCGGCCAATGCAGCCTTGGCCAGCCGGGAACCGATCGATGCAGCCAGATCGAGAGGGGTTGATCCTGCAGGTAGCGAACGAGACGACCCGTCAGGAAGGAGGACATTGATGTCGGCCATAGGGGGAGGAGCCTACCGACGGCTCCTCGGGGTCACCGGTGGATTTCAGTGACCTGGAAGCGGAGAATCGCCAGTCGGTGCGGGGCGCCCCGAGTTGGTTCAGCGGGCGCCGACGAGGACCGGCTCGGCCACCTCGTCGCCGACATGACCGACCGACGCGGCCACGGCCTCCTCGGTGTCGGGTTTCGCCCCGGAGTACACGTTGTGATATTCCTGCCCGGTCATCTGGGAGATCTCGTACATCACCTCGTCCATCGCCTGACGGAAGGCCATACGCCCCGCCGTTTTGCCTCGGACCTTCACCGGTCGGCCGATCGTGATCGTGCACGGCATGCGCAACTTGGGCAGCTTGGCGTCGGGCGGCTGGATCTCACGGGTGCCGACGATGCCGACGGGATAGATCGGGCAGCCGACGTTCTGCGCCAAGCGTGCCGCCCCGGTGCGTCCCTTGTACAGAAAGCCGTCGCGGCTGCGGGTGCCTTCGGGGAAGATGCCGAACAGTTCGCCCCGTCGAAGCACTTCTTCGGCGGCGTCGAGGGCGACGAGGCTCTTCGCTCCGCCGGAGCGATCGATCGGGATCATCCCCATCGCCGGAAACACGAACTTGGTCTTCCATGAGTCCATGTACTCGGCCTTGCCGACGAAGCTGATTCGTCGGGGCAATGTCAACATCAGGAAGGCCGAGTCGAGAAAACTGACGTGATTCGGGCACAGGATTGCTGGACCCTCGGCCGGCAGGCGGTCGAAACCGCGCAGGTCGAACTTCCACAGATGCCGGGCGACCGGGCCGACGAACCGCTTCGTGCGGTCCTGCAACTTGCCCGCGCCACCGGCCGTGCTCACGATCCGTGCTCCTGCATCACGAGGACCAGTGTACGCCGTGTCGATGAACGGCTCGGTCCATGGACGTAAACGCTGTGTGAATCAGCCCACCTCCACTCCGAGGAGTGCAGCGGCCGATGCTATGCCCGATTCGCCGTCGGCGGCGGCGGCGTCGATGGCCATCAGCGCGCCTGGAGTGTCGAGATCGTCGTCGAGACGCTCTCGGACGCGATCCAATACCGGACCGGCGCCGTCACCGCGCGCCGCCTGCCAGAGTTCGAGTCGCGCCGCGGCCCGTGGCATCAGCTCGTCGTCCCACGCCCACGACTGGCGGTAGTGGTGCTCGATGATCGCCAGACGAATGGCCCGCGGGTCCCACGTGTCGCGCAACTTGTCGACAAAGACCAGGTTGCCCAGGCTTTTAGACATCTTGTGGCCGTCCTTGTAGACCATCGCCACATGCATCCAGTGCTTGACGAACTGGTCGCCGGTAGCCGCCTCGGACTGCGCCCGCTCGCATTCGTGGTGGGGGAATATCAGGTCTGCTCCCCCGCCGTGCAGGTCGATCGTCGTCCCCAGTTCGCGCAGGGCAAGCGCCGAGCACTCGATATGCCAGCCCGGCCGTCCGGATCCCCACATCGTGTCCCATGCCGGCTCGTCGGCGGCCGACGGATGCCAGAGCACGAAGTCGAGGGGATGGCGCTTGTTCGGATCAGTCACGTTGCCGCCTCGCTCGGCGGCGTACTCGAGCATCTGAGCTTCGGAGTACCTGCTCACCGACCCGAACGAGGGGAACTTCGAGACGTCGAAGTACACCGAGCCGCCCGATTCGTAGGCGTAACCCCGGTCGAGCACCATGCCGATGAAGCCCCGGATGTCGGGGATCGCCGACGAGGCGCGGGGCGTCGAGTAGACCGGCAGTACGTTGAGCGCCACCATGTCGCGCTCGAAGCGGGCCTCCTCGCCGGCGGCCAGGTCGAGGTAGTGGACGCCCAGTTGGCGGGCCTTGGCGAACAGCGGATCGTCGACATCGGTGACGTTGCGGACGCACTTCACCTCGTGGCCCAGGTCGATGAGCCGGCGTGACAACACGTCGTACACGACGTACACCGTGGCGTGCCCGAGGTGTGTGGCGTCGTACGGGGTGATGCCGCACGTATACATCGTCACCAGAGGTCCCGGTTCGAACGGTACGACCGCCTGGCGAGCGGTGTCATAGAGATGCATCGGCATGGGTAACGCTCGACCTCAGGCTTTGATTCCGGTGAGTTTGGGAGCAACTCGCGTCTTGTAACGGATGTTCAACTGAAGCAGCACTGCCGTAAAAGCCTCGATCGCCGTGGCGTTCGACAACTCCCCGGCGTCGAGTGGACGACATCCGGGGATCTGACGGACGATCTCGGCGACCTCCTCGATCGCCCCGGAGTCGTCGGAGCAGATCAGCACGTCGGAATCGATCGGTGAGCCCAGATGGCCGAGCTCCTTGGCCGGCAGATGGTGGAAGGCCGCAACCACCCGGCAACCGGGCACGGCCACCTGCACATGCGCGGCGACACTGCCTCGGGGCGGAACGAGAGGCTGGAACTCGTGCCCCACCCGCACGAGTGCATTGGCCATACTGATCACGATCTTGCCCTTGAGCAGTTCGGACTGCTCCTGGGCAGTGGTCGCCGCCGAATCCCACGGGGTGGCGATCACCACGAGGTCGCAAGCGGCCGCCGCAGCGTTGTCACCGCTCTCGATGGGGAGATCGAGCTTGGGCCACTGCTCCAAAATTCGGTCGCGGGCTTCCATCGCCCGGTACTTGGAACGTGAGCCGAGGACCACCTCGTAGCCGACCGAGGCCAACCGGGCGCCAAGGGCGGTGCCGGCTGGGCCTGTACCGCCGAAAATTCCGATACGCATGGTCCGAGAGCCTTACACACGCCCGGTCTCTGCGACTCAGCCCGTCGTCGGCGATGGCAACCCGTTGAGCAGACGGCCGCCGACTACGGTCGCGGCCATGGGATTGCTCGAGGGTAAGAAAATCGTGATCACCGGAGTGCTCACCGACGCCTCGTTGGCGTTCGGGGTCGCCAAACTCGCCATCGAGGAGGGCGCCGAGATCGTGCTGACCGGTGCAGGGCGGGGCCTTTCGCTGACCGAGCGCACGGCGCGCAAGCTGCCGGTGACCCCGCCCGTCTACGAACTCGACATCACCAACGCCGATCAGGCCGCGGCGGTCGCCACGGCGGTCGGGGAGTCGTGGGGTCGCGTCGACGGCATTCTCCACGCCATCGGTTTCGCCCCTCCGGCCTGCCTCGGCGACGATTTCATGGCCGCCACCTGGGACGACGTGTCGGTGGCGATGCATATCAACGCCTACTCGTACAAGTCACTGGCCGAGATGTTCCTGCCGTTGATGACCTCAGGCGGCGCCATCGTCGGGCTCGACTTCGACAACACCGTCGCGTGGCCGGCCTACAACTGGATGGGTGTCGCCAAGTCGGCCCTCGAGTCGTGCAACCGCTACCTGGCCAAGGCGCTCGGGCCCCAGGGCATCCGCTGCAACCTGGTGGCGGCGGGCCCGATCAAGACGATCGCGGCCAAGTCGATCCCCGGGTTCAAGAAGTTCGAGGATGTCTGGGACGAACGCGCCCCGCTGGGCTGGGACGTGACCGATTCCACGGCGGTCGCCAAGGCGTGCGTCGCCCTGCTGTCGGATTGGTTCCCGATGACCACCGGTTCGATGATCCACGTCGACGGCGGGTTCCACGCCACGGGCGTCTGATCGGGAGTACCAGGCACCAGTGCGCCGGGCCCGACCGCACGGTGGCGGCCGGCCCGACGCATCGGCGCTTCGAATTCAGCTCACGGCGCGCAGTGCGTTGACGATGCCATCGCCGTAGATCGAATTCCGCTTGGCCGTACCTACGCATGGCGCATCGAAGTCAGGCGTGCGACCCTCGGCGGCGTACGTGATCACTGCCGCCGGGCAGGCGACATCGGTGGCCGACTTGCGCAGGATCTTGTCGACCTTGGCCGGATCCATCGTCAGACCACCGTGCTTGCGGTCTCGCTTGCCGTCCTCGCTGACGATCAGGGCGGCGACACCGACGGCATGGGGCGTCGCCATCGACGTTCCCTGGATCAACTGGTAGTACGCGCAGTTGTCGATTCCCGGTGCCGAGCACTGGGCGATGACGAAGGGAGTCAGTGAGTCCCCGGTCACCGGATCGACATCGCCGTTGGCCAGGGCCACGTTCTTGGGATACGGCCCGAGGATCAGATTCTCCGGCGTGCGGTTCTGCGGGGTGCCGATGAAGTCGCGGAAGAATCCACCGGGAGCCGACACGTCGTTCTGCTCGAGCCCGTGGTTCGAGAAGTCCGACTTCTTGCCGCTCGGACCCACCGACGACACGGCGATGACACCCTTGCCCTCGGTCGGCATGTCGAGACAATCGTTGGTCACCTGGCGGACCCGCTCGGTGCCGGGCGGGAAATCGGGGCTGATCGCATCGGTTTTGACTGCCGCACCGAGGTCCTGATGCTCGTTACCGAGCGCGGCGACCAGCGTCACGCCACGATTGCGAGCGTAGTCGAGGGCTCGCTGCACCGCATCGAGGATGGTCCGCTGCTCGGCCTGCTCGGCGGAGCTGTCGGCAGGATTGTCGCGACAGTTGTACAACCACGGATCGACGAAGAAGCTCATGTTGACGACGTCGATTCCGTTGTCACCGGCGTAAGTCAGCGCGTCGACCGTGGGAGCGAGGAAGAAGTACCCCGAGTCCTGGCCGGCGCGAAGATTCACCAGTGTCACATTCGGAGCGACGCCGGCCATTCCCAGTCCGTTGATCGGCGAGGCGACCGTTCCCGCGACGTGCGTGCCGTGGCCGTCCTCATCGACGTTGGCCGGATCGTCGCACGACTGATCGGGCTCGTCGGCGCACGGACCGTCGATCAGCTCGATGTCCTGCGTGAAGTTGCGGCTGAGTGCAGCATTGAAGTTCGGGGCGATGTCGGGGTGGGTGCCATCGATGCCTGTATCGATGATGCCCACGAGCACGCTCTTTCGACCAGGCTGCTCGTCGTACGAACCTGTCGGAGTCGCGTCGATCATCCGCATGTCCCACTGCATCGACGACAGTGGCTCGCCGGCCGCAGCCTTGGCTCCCGACGGCGCGGCGGGTGTGGCAGCCGCAGCGGCCGACGTGCGGGCGGCTATTGCGGCGTCACGCCCTTCCTGTTCGACATCGCTACCGGCGTGGCGAGCCTGGGCCGGGACCGAACCGATCGGCGTACTCCGGGCGACCCCGGCGACGCCGGCACTGGCCGACGCGTTGGCGACGAATGCCGTGTCCGACGACGAGACCGAGACGAGGCCTATGGCCCGGTTCACCCGGTCGACGCGTCCGCCGGCCGCTTCGACGGCGGCGATCGTCTCGTCGACGGTCGCGGCGCTGGTGGCCAGCACCACGTACGAGGTCGTCGTCACTCCAGCAGCACCGGTGCCGGTGGCCTGGGCCGAACTCGTATGGGCAGTGGCCAGTGAGCCGACCAATGTGGCCGCTCCGATCAACATGACAGACCTGGATCTCCGACGCATATTTGGACCTCCTCCGCACGCGGCCGGATACACGCCGCGGCTGGGACAATACCCCGCAGAAGAGGCCGTCTAAACACGCATGCCCTGCGGCTGCGAACCGCCATCGATGCGACGCTCCGGTCACGTAACCGGTAGCGGCGCACTCGACGCGACGGTCGGTACCGGGCGCTGCGGGAACAGCGTCGTCGACGACACATCGGGAACGGTGCTCGGCCGGGTGAGGGTGATCGGTGGGCCGCTTGTGGTCGTCAGTACTACCGTGGTCGTCGTCTCCCCCGGGCTGGTGGACGGGGCGCTCGTGGTCGTCTCACCGAACAACGTCGTCGGTGGTGGACGGGTGTCGGTGGGCAGAGTCGGGGCGGTCAGCTTGGCCGGGTCGACGCCACAGTCGTGGTATACGCCGGCCACCGCGGCGGTCAACACGGCATTGGGTTCGGCCTCACCTGCGTCGGTGGCGCCGAAGCGATACAAACCGGTGAACCCGAGCCGTTCGCGTCCCAACTGGTACACACACTCCGCCTCGGCCGGAGTTGCCCCGGCGCTGACCAGCGTCGGTGCACCGATCCGACCCATAAGATCGCCGCTCACGCAGCCGTCGAACGCGGCGAAGATCTCATTCTGAACCGCATCCGGCTGCTCGCCGATGATGCCGTCGGTACCGATCGCGGCCAGATCGGCGGCACTGACCGTCTTGAGCAATGCCTCGGTGATGCAGTGATTGGCGTCGTCGGGGAACAGGAGGCCGACCCCGTCGCTCACCGACTGCAGGACGCGGGCGACGACGTATTCCGATGTGACCTTCCCCCCCGGCAGCGTGTCGTCGGGGGGCACCAACGTCTCCTCCACGGTGCGAGTGCTGGAATTGTCGCCGTCGTTGTTCGCCGTATTCGTGCACGCCCACAGGATCGAGGTCGCGGCAACCGTCGCCAGTGCGACGACACGGCGATGGAAGGCGTGCACGGCGGCAAGTCTGCCAGCAACCGCCCGGCGATCGCCGTACATGCCAGACTCGGGGCGTGAACATCGACACCCGCAAGTGGTTCGACCGCAGCCAACCCCAGACCCTGCAGATCGCCACCTTTCTGCTCTACATCACCGCCTTCTTCCAACTGCTCGATCTCATCGACCTGCTGAGACTGCCCGGCGTCGGTGTCGGCGATCTGCTCAAGCCGGGGCACAGCGGCTTGCTCTTCTGGTTTCTCGGCATCCCGCTCAACGTCCTCGCCGGCCTGTTCATGGCCAACGACCGCAAGTTGGGCTACTACCTGGCCATCGCCGGGGCGTTCTGGCCGTTCCTGACGCGGTTCTATTACAGCGACTACCACCTCGGGTCCCTGTTCGACGCCCGGGCGATCACGCTCATCTTCGAGATCGCCCTGTGCGCGCTGGTCCTGCATCCCCAGAGCCGGGATCATCAGCGCATCTGGTTCAAATGATCTCGAACGCCGGCCGGATGGCACACTGAGGCGATGTCAGCACGGAAGATCAACGGCGTCGACGAACTCAAATCCCTCGTCGGCGAGCACCTCGGGTACAGCGACTTCCTGGAGATCACCCAGGAGCAGGTGAACCAGTTCGCCGAGGCCACGGGTGACCACCAGTGGATCCATGTCGACGTCGAGCGGGCCAAGGCCGAGAGCCCGTTCGGCGGGCCGATCGCCCACGGCTACCTCACCCTGTCGCTCGGCCCGGTGCTTTCGCCTCAGGTCTACAGCCTGGGCGGGTTCAAGCTCGGCGTCAACTACGGCTGCAACAAGGTGCGCTTCATGTCACCGGTGATGGTCGGGGCGCGGCTTCGGTTGGGCATCACGCTGCTGAACGTCGAGGACATCGCCGGCGGCATCCAGATGACCATGGCCTTCGCTTTCGAATGCGAAGGCTCGGCCAAGCCCTCCTGCGTGGCTGAGATCATCTTCCGCAGCTACGTGTGACCATCGCAATCAACGCTCAACGAAAGTTGGGCATCACCTGTGTGGCGAACAACTCCAGGGTCTCGGTCGACGGGTAGTCCGCGTTCCACGGAACGAATCCACCGCACCCGAGGTCGATGTACTGCTGCATCCGCTCGGCAACCTGCTCGGGGGTGCCCACCAGGTGGGCGGCGCGCTGGTCGACCGGTTCGTCGGAGAACCGGCTCCATTCGGCGTCGATCTCATCCTGCGTCCGGCGGATGAATATCTGCGGTGACCAGGTCTTACGGATCGTGTCGTAGTCCCGGCCGACCGCCAGGCAGTGGTTCTTGAGCACCTCGCACTTGTGGGCGAACTCCTCGGGCGTGCCGCCGAAGTTCGAACAGTCGCCGTACTCCGCAACCACTCGTAGGGTGAGCTGCTCCCCTCCGCCCCCGATCCAGATCGGTGGGTGAGGGAGCTGCAACGGCTTGGGATCGCAGTTCGCCCGGCTCAGTTCGTAGTACTCGCCGCGGTAGGTGGTCTCGGGCTCGGTCCACATCGAACGAACCACCTCCACCGTCTCGCGCAGCATGCCGATTCGGTCTTTGGGCTTAGGGAACTCGTACCCGTATGCGCGGTACTCGTTCTCGTACCAGCCGGCGCCGATCCCCCAATCAAGCCGGCCGCCGGAGATCACATCGATCGTCGAGGTGATCTTGGCCAACAGCCCCGGATTGCGATAGCTGGTGCAGCCGACCATCTGACCGAGGCGGATCCGACTCGTCCGCTGGCTGATGGCGGCGATCACCGTCCAGCACTCGAAGACCGCTTCATGTGCCGGGCGAGGCACGTTGTGGAAGTGGTCGTACACCCAGATCGAGTCGTAGCCGAGTTCTTCGGCGCGCACGGCGATCTCCAGCGACTTGCCCCACTTCGCCGCGGCGCCGTCGATCGCGGCCAGCTCCATCTTCCAGCCCTGGGGGATGAAGGCCCCGAAAATCACGTCGTTCGACATGGACGACGAAGCTACTGCGGTGGGCGGCCGCCGAACGTGGCCGATGCCGTGGCGAAGGCGACGAAGGCGTGGGCGACGACGAAGTCGGCCGGGTCATTCGATGTCGCCAGCAGTTGGCGACGCGTCTGGGCCAGTGCCTCGGGGAACGAGCATCCACCCACCAGCCGACGGTGGAAGTCGACCATGAACGACGTCGTTGCCAAGTCGGGAACGGGCACCACACTCGCCAACACCGCGCGCGTGCCGAGGGAGAACAACGCCGATAGGAAGCCCAGCAGCTCCTCACCCGGGCGAACCGCCGAGACCCCCGATTCGCAGGCCGACAGCACCATGCGGCGCGGCGCAGCGGCCAGGCGTTCGAAGTCGTACACCGTGAACGGGCCGTCGGCCATCTCGAGGGCCGACAGATGCGGGTGATCGGCGCGTGGCCGTGAATGACAGGCCACATGGGCGAGGTCGGCGCCGTCGAGGTTGAGATGCAGGCCGGCCTCGTCGGCCGCCACGCCCACGAGCGCGATGGCCCACGGGTAGACCTTCAACAGCCGGGCTATCTCCTCCGTCGCCCCACCCAGACGCGGCCCGGCGGCCAGCACCACACGGGGGGTGAGCTCGTGACCATCGTCGTCGGCCGGCCGCTCGCCGGCACCCGCCCACCAGGTGGATGAGGGTGCCACGGTGACGATCCTCCCGGACAACGACGGCAGTGACGGCCAGGGAACGGCGTGCAGCGGACCCGGTGGGACCACCACTACCGGGCCGGTACCGAGGAGGTCGCCGATCGGTCCGAGCAGCGCAACATCCATCTCCGACAGGGCATCGATCGCGCCATGGCGCGCCGCCGCCGCCGCACCGGCCGACACGCCCCGACGGGCCAGGCGGCGCAGGGCGAACAACATCTCGGCGAGCCGATCGGCTGGCACGGACACCGGACACAACTCGACGATCCGTGTCGTTGCGCCCACGACAACGGCGTGATAGCTCCCACCATGCTGAACGATCTCGATCAACGATCCCCCGGCCAGGGTCCGTCGGAGCGCGCCGACCCGGACCGGCCGCCGGGCCGTGCCCGACGACCCGCGGGTCCGCCGGGCGCGTTGGCGGACCTGGTCCTCGAGCTGGGCCCGACGCTGTTCCAACCGAGTGAGTATCTCGACGGGCAGATCGGGTTCGCCGGCGTCGATGAGGACTTGGCGCAGCTCGGCCATCGTCTCGGCGATGTCCTCGGTGGTCACCGGACGGCGCTGCACGACTCCGGCGCGCCATCGCTCCGACATCCACAACACGTCGAGCGCGTCACCCGACCTCAGCGCCATGGCCAGGCCGAGACCGGCGAGTTCCTCACCGATTCCCGAGGCGTGGGCTCGCAGCTCGGTGCCCCCGAGCGATGCCCGATGGTCATCGAGGATGTCGAGCCCGGCGACGACGGCGGCGCGGGCCTCGCCCGGACGCCCGCCGAAGTCGTGCCACACCGCCTCGGCCAGCCATGCCCGGGCCCGGGTGAGCGCCGGACCCGTCTCGCGGGCGATGACGACCGCTCGATATTGATGATCGGCCGCGGCGTGATCACCGGTGGCGACGGCGGTGGTGAGCGCGTCGACCCGGGTGGCAATCGCCTCGTCGCGCAAGCCGGCGCGATGCAGATCGCCGGCGGCGGCCTCGAGCGCAGCCACTCGCCGCTTCGCAGGAGCGCCTCGCGCCACCAGGGCACGGGCCCACGCGGCGCGCCCGGTGCTCCCGGCGCCGGCAAACGCCCGCGACGCGGCCCGGGCCGCCGTGACGGCCGCCGCCAAGTCGCCACCGGACTGCATCAGCGCCCGGGCGTGCACGAGGCGGGCCTCGGCCCACTGATCGGGTCGAACGCTGCGCCGGTCGATCGCCACGGCTTCGTCGGTGACGGCCAGCGCCTCGTCGAGCAACTGGGAATCGAGCAGCAGTTCGGCGAGTCCGACCAAATGGCGGAGCCGGCCCGCCGGCGAGGCAGCCAACGGCGCAGCGAGCTCCGCAAACGCGTGCATCGCTTCGGGAATACGCCCGGCATGGGTCAGACAGATCGCCCGGTTGCGGCGCACCTCGGCGATCTCGATCGGCCCCGGCCACCGGCCGACCTCGTCGATCGCCACGTCGAACGCGCCAAGGGCGTCGTCGTAGCGGCCGAGCTCGGCCAGAATGTTGGCCCGGTCGGCCATCACCTCGGCCCGCAGCGCCCGCATCACCGACAACGACGGCTCGTAACCTGCATCGTCCCCGGCCTCGTCACCGGTCCGCTCGAGCAGCGCCTCGACGCCCCGTAGGGCATCGCGCCAACGACCGGACCGCTGCAACATCCACGACCGTTGCGCCGAGGCGTTGAACGCACCGGGACCGTCTCGGGCGGCCCCGGCCGCGGCGATCGCCTCGTCGATCATGGCGAACGCCGCATCGCTGCGACCACCGATGAAGGCCAACGCTGCGGCGGTCGTCAGACATCCCGCCAGGACCACCGGATCACCCGCGGCGCGCGCATCGTGCACCCCGCGAATGGTCCGCCGCGCGGCCTGGGGAACACGGCCCTGATCGAGGAGGGCGAGGCCACCGACCCGGTGGGCGACAGCTCGGGCGGCGCGCTGGCGCGGACCCCGAGCGGCACGAACGATGTCGTCGGCCCGCTGCAAGGTGTCGGCCGCGTCGGCGGCGCGGTCGTCGAGCAGCCCGAGGGCTCGTTCCAGCAGCGAGGCGGGTGCCCCGAGCGGGGTGGTCAGATCGACATCCACTCCGTCAAGAGTCGCGAGGGGCCGTGCCCCGGAGCGAATTGAACGAACAGGCGCACCAACCCCGGGGCCAGGTCGGATACCGAGAACCGGCCCCGGTCGTCGGCGGTGACCGTGATCGTCCGGCTGTCGTCCGAGCGGTGCACTTCCATCGACGAGGGTCGCCGTGGCGCGATCTGACCGACGATGCGGCGCTGGCCGCCGATCGACTCGACCTCCATCTCGATCGATGTCGAGTCGTATTCGAACGAGACCGACCGCGTGTCGGAGGCACCGCGAGTGCCCACCAGCTCGGTGTCGAACAACGAGTCGTAGGCCAGCTCGGCCAACTCGGCATCGATGGTGCGCCACGTGAAACTGGCCTTCGCCACGGCCACGACCTCACTCGGGACAGGGTCGAGGTCTGCGAGCAGACGGCGAATGGCCGTCCGTTCGGCGTCGTCATTTCCGTCGATGTACTCCGGCGTCGTGGTCACTCGGCCTCCTTTCTGCATGTTCGTGAGTCATCAGATCGTCACGAGATACATCGGATTTCGGCATCATCGGATTTCGGCAGCAGTATTTCGGCGTCATTCGCGGTCTCACAGCTCACCGGAGAGTTCGAGCTGACGCCGGAGGTGGGCAAGACACCGCGAGCGGGTCGGACCAATTCCTCCTTTGGGAATGTCGAGCACGTCAGCGATGTCGTCGTATGACATCGGCGGATCGGTGGCCAGCAGCCGCAGGAGCACCTGACAACGGGGCGGCACCTGTTCCATCGCTGCGGCGACGGCCTGTGACGCCTCGGCGGCCTCGACCCGCAGGAAGGCCGAGTCATCGATGGAAGCGCCAACCGGTTCTGGCACCTCACCGAACGACACTGTGCGCCCCGACTTGCGAATGGCCCGGAAGCACTCGTGGCGGGCGGTGGTCGCCAACCATGACGCGAGGCGATCGGGCTCGCGGATACGGCCGAGGTGCTCGACACAGCGGAGCCAAACGGTCTGGGACACGTCGGCTCCCTCGGCGCCGTACAGTCGACAGCCGCGGATCACCGACCACACCAAACCTGCAAATGTATCTACGAGGCGGTTCCACGCCTCCTGATCACCGTCTGCCGCACGAGCAACCAGACTTCTCAGCTCGTCGGGGCTCAGCACGGAGTTGATGCTAGAAGAAGCACGACGTCCGACACCGCCTTACCCACGCATCGAACCTGGAGCACCCTTGGCCAAGCGACTCCCCCGCATCACCGACCGCACCGAACGTGACGACATCGTGCGACGAGCTCAAGCCGAAGCGCTGATCCGCAATGGGCTGACGCGGGCCGCCGACGTCGAGGGCAGCGGTGACGACCTGCGCCCGACGCTGACGATGGCGATTCCCGTCGAGATCGTCGGTGACGGCGACACCGCGGCGTTCGTCGCCGCCGATCGGGTGATCGTGCCCAACACCCGCATGGCCGACGCCTTGGCGCTCGTCCGCCAGACGATCGATGTTTCCGACGAGCAGATCGTGCGCAAGGCCATCGGACATACCGATTTCGGCGAGTTGCGCACGGCCTTCCGCCGCCTGCCCGACGGCCTGCGCGACCGGCTGACGAGCGAGGAATTCATGGGGCGACGCAACCACCTGCTGTTCTCGGCCTCGTATCACTACCGGGTTCGCGAGGGCGACGATCCCGAGCGCGCCGATCTGCCCAAAGAGGGCCACGCCCCCGATGTCGGCCGCCATGCAACGGTGGCCATCCTCGACACCGGGCTGGCCCGCCAGACTATCGGCGACCCATGGTTGGGCGATATCGCGGCGATGCTCGCCGACGGCGACATCGACCTGCTGCGCGTCTCGGGCAACCCGTCCGACCCACTCGACTTCGGCGCCGGACACGGTACCTTCGTCGCCGGCGTCGTGCGGCAACTGGCCCCGGCGGCGCGCGTGGAAATCGTCCGCGTGCTCGATTCCAACGGTGCCGGCCTGGAGACCGAGATCGCCCGTGGGTTCGATCGTGCCGTCCAACTCGACCCGGACATCATTCTGTGCGCATTCGGCGGGTACTCGATCCAGGACCGGCCTCCCGCCGCACTCGAGGCCGCCATCGCCATGGTCCCCAAGGATGTACTGATCGTCGCCGCCGCCGGCAACGAACGCCAGGGCAAGCGCCCCTTGTGGCCGGCGACCATGCGGGGGGTCGAGGCGATCGCCGCAGTGGAGTCGGCCGATGACGGCACACTGCGAATGGAGAAGGGCTGCGCCGATCTCGCCTGGTACACGAATACGGGTCCTCACGTGCGGTACGCCGCCGCGGGGACGTGGACGTCCTCCTTCGTGACCGGCCAGGAGAGCGCCGACCGCGAGACCGATGGCAGTCCCGACTGGTTCGACTGCTCCGCTGTCGCCGGTGGCACGTCTTTCGCCGCCGCCGCCGTGGTGGGCGCGGTCGCCGCTGCCCTGCGCGACGACGAGAGCGCCGTCGAGGCCTGGGACCGAGTCCGCCAGCACACGATGATGATCGAGCACTCCGACATCGTCGCCATCGACGCATGGAGCCTCACCGAAGCCGTCTGAACTTGGCTCGTGCGAACTTGGCGCTACGACTCGGATGCACGAGCCCCGCGTATTCCGTGCGTGTTCGATTTCCGTCGCAGATCGCTGACAATGGAACGCGACGCCGGGCAGGCGACATCACGCTCGAGCTCTCGCAGCAATCTGGCTACAACATGTAGCTACTATCTGATAGGATGAACCCCATGGTCGCCATGGCGCTCAACCAAGTCAAAGACAAACTCTCCGCCGTGATCGCGGAGATTGCCGCGACTGGCGAATCCGTCGAGGTCACAAGCCACGGCAAGGTCGTCGCCGTGATCAGCCGGCCGTCCACACGGGTCGTTCTCGGGCTCGGGCGGGGAACGATGGATCCCGTGTCGTCCCTCGATGACCTCGCATGGAGCGAGGACGAGATCGAGGCGATGATCGGCCAACCGGTCTTCCCGGAGTGAAGTACCTCCTCGACACCCACGCACTGATCTGGGCGTACGCGGCACCCGAACGGCTCTCCGACGACGTGCGGGCCACTGTCGGCGCCGAAGGCGTCACGGTCTACGCATCCCACGTCTCGCTGTGGGAGATGGCGATCAAACGGCGCATCGGAAAGATGCCGGGCCTCACGATGCCCGCCGTCACATGGTTCGAGTCGGTGGTTCCACGGATGAACCTGCGTTCGCTGGCGATCCTTCCCGCCCACCTCGGAATGCTCGAAGACCTCCCGCTCCACCACGGTGACCCGTTCGATCGACTGCTGGTCGCACAGGCGATCAACGAGGCCATGACATTTGTCACCTGCGACCCGAAGATCGATCCCTACGACGTGGCCACGCTCTGGTGAGCACCGACGAATCGATTGCGAGCGGTTGCTGCTACAGCGGTAGGTCGCCGGTGGCCTTCTTGGTGGTGCCCCAGTCCTTGTAGGCGGCGATGGTCCGCTGGGCGATGCGCATCTGGTGGATCTCGTCGGCGCCATCGGCAAATCGCGACCAGCGGGCCTGTTGCAGCATGCCCGCCAGCGGCGTGTCGGTGGAATAGCCCAGGGCGCCGTGGACCTGGATCGCCCGATCGATGATCCGCCACAGGCTGTTGGCGACGAAGTGCTTGGCCATCGAGACCTCGGCTGTGAAGTCCATCTTGTTCTCGATCTTGTAGGCGGCGTGCAACACCATCAGCTTGCACTGATACATCTCCATCGCCGAGTCGGCGATCATCCACTGGATGCCCTGCTTCTCGGCCAACAGCGAACCATGGCTGAACCGCTCGAGCGAGCGGGCGACCATCATGTCCAATGCGGTTTCACATTGGGCGATCCAACGCATGCAATGGGCCAGGCGGGCCGGGCCCAATCGATACTGCCCGAGCAGATGGCCCTGTCCCTGTCCACCGAGCATGTTGGCGGCGGGCACCCGCAGATCCTTGATGTTGATCTCGCAGTGGTTGTGGCCGCCCGACATGGTGTGCACGTCGCGCACGATCTCCCAGCCCTCGGAGGGGAACTCGACGATGAACGCCGTGTTGGCCGCCTGGGGCAACTCCGGATCCTCCTCGGTGCGGGCGATCAGGATGCCGAACTTGGCGCCGCGAGCCCCCGAGATGAACCACTTGTGGCCGTTGATGATCCACTCGTCACCGTCGCGGTAGGCGAACGTCTTGATCAGCGTCGGGTCGCTGCCGGCCACCTCGGGCTCGGTCATCGCGAAGCACGAGCGGGTCGTACCTTCGCACAACGGTCGCAGGTACTTCTCCTTCTGCTCAGGCGTTCCCCAATGCTCCAGCGTGTGCTGATTGCCCTCATCCGGAGCCTGGGCGTTGATCACGAACGGCCCGATGCCCACCTTGGCCGCCTCGGCCGAGACGGCGGCCATCGCCGTCGGGCCGAGCCCCATCCCGCCCCATTCGGCCGGCATGTGCGGAAGCCAGATGCCCCACTCCTCCTTGGCGATCTTGCGCAGCTTGCCGATCGTGCGCACCAGTTGGCCGCGGTCCTTCTGGTCGATCGACTCCCATTCGGGCCGGACCACCTCATCCATCAACCGGCGAACCTTGAGGCGGATCTCCTCGACCTCGGGAGCGAACGTGAAATCGATCATGGGAGTGTTGTAGCCGACCAGAGCCGCAGCGTGCCCACCGAGGACTCGACGGCGCGACGTGGGGTGCCCGATCAACCCGTAGCCTGATGCCGTGTCGCGACCAGCCTGGGATGCCGAAGAACTCCCCACCGGTGCAGCCAAACAGCGGGCCGTGAGAGAGATGTTCGACACCGTCGCTCCCCGTTACGACCTGGTCAACCGGATCATGACGATGCGGATCGACGTCCGCTGGCGGCGCAAGGCGCTCGACTCATTGGGCCTGCCGCTCGGCAGTCTCGTGCTCGACCTGGCCTCGGGCACCGGCGATCTGTGCATCGGCCTGGGAAAGCGAGGCATGCGCCCGATCTCCGTCGACCTCTCGTTCGGCATGCTGTCCGCCGACCACCGCAGCGGTGCCCCCCGAGTACAGGCCGATGTCTCGCGACTGCCGATGCCCGACGGTGTCGCCGACGGCGTGACATGCGGGTTCGCCCTGCGTAACTTCGTCGACCTCGGCGTGTTCTTCGACGAGTTGGCCCGGGTGGTGCGGCCGGGGGGCAGCATCGCCCTGCTCGACGCCTGCGAGCCCGAGAACCGGCTGATGCGCTGGGGCCACGGCATCTACTTCGGCAGGATTGTCCCCCGGATCGGCGGGCTGTTCTCCGACAAAGGGGCGTATCGCTATCTGCCCCGCAGCCTCGCCTACCTCCCACCACCTCCGCAGATGCTCGCCCGGTTGACCGCTGCGGGATTTACGTCGACCAATCGGCAACTCCTGACCGGCGGAGCGGCACAATTGATCACGGCGCGTCGAATATAGACGCCGAGTGAGCGAAAGGCTGCGGGCCATGATGTTGAAGGCGATCACACGACCGCTCCCCCATGACGTCGACCTCAATGACTTCGCCGGGAGTGAGGGCTTCCTGTTCGTGCGCGACGGCGTTGGTATCGCCGGTCGGGGTATTGCCGCCCGGGTGTCGGCTCCCTCCGTTGCCCGGTACCTCGCCGACATCGAACGCGACGACAACGTCGGACAGCCGGGATGCGGGCCGGTGGCCATCGGCGTGCTTCCCTTCCGACCCGGATCGGCCGGCGGCATGGTCATTCCCAAGGTGACCATCGGCAAGGGCCCCGACGGCCACCGCTGGATCACCACCGTCGGCGATTGCACCGACCGTGTGGAGCCGTTTGCCCGACCAGCCGCCACGGCCGCGTCGTTCAGCGTTCGACCCGGGGTGGCGATCGAGCACTATCTGGCGGCGGTCGGCGCGGCGCGCCGCGCCGTCGACGCAGGCGAACTCGACAAGGTCGTCATCGCCCGTGACATCGTCGTCGAGTCCGACCAACCACTCGACGTCCATGCCATTCTGCTGCGCCTGCGAGCCTCGTTCGGGTCGAGTTACCGGTACTCCGTCGACGGGTTCATCGGTGCGTCGCCCGAACTCCTCGTCGCCCGCCACGGTGATGTGATCCGCTCCCACCCGCTGGCCGGCACCGCACCCCGGGTCGGCGACCCGGTGACCGACGCCCGTCTGGCGATGGAGTTGGCCGCCTCGGTGAAGAACCAGATCGAGCATCGAGTCGTCGTCGACGTGGTGCACGACTCCCTGCTTCCGTATTGCAGCTACCTCGACTGGGAGCCTGACCCGTCGATCGTCGCCGTGGCCAATGTGCAACATCTCGGCACCCTCATCGAGGGTCGCCTGTCGTCGCCGACCCCGAATGTGCTGCAACTGGCCCGCATGTTGGCGCCCACCCCGGCGCTGGGCGGCCATCCCCGCGAACCGGCGCTCGCCCTGATCGATGACGTCGAAGGCATGGATCGTGGACGATACGGCGGCGCGGTCGGCTGGGTCGATGCCGACGGGAACGGCACGTGGGCGGTAGCGATCCGCTGCGCCGAGATGTCGGCCGACCGTCGCTCTGCCCGGCTGTTCGCCGGCGGCGGCATCGTCGCCGCCAGTGATCCCCTGGCGGAACTCGCCGAGACCCAGGCCAAGTTCCAAGCCATGCTCTCGGCCATCATCCGGCCGTAGGACCTGGTAGGCGTCAGGAACTCGGCTCTGTGAGCAACCCGTGAAGCGAACCCGGGAGCAATCCGCGGACGGCGTCGATGGTGTCGGCGTCGGCGGGTGTTCGGTCGGGGCGATAGCCCCGGACACGGGCGAATCTCAGGGCAACGCCGCCGGGGTAGCGCCGGGAGATCTGTACGCCGTCCACGGCGATCTCGACGACCAACTCGGGCCGCAGGTACACCGCCCACCGGTCGCGGTGCGTCTCGAAGGCTGGGAACTCGGCGGTCTGCCAGCGCAGCAACTCGTCGGTGAGGCCCTTGAAGGTCTTGCCGACCATCACGAATCCGCCGTCGGAACCGCGGGCCCCGAGATGCAGGTTGGAGAGCCAACCCGACCGGCGCCCGTGGCCCCACTCGGCGGCGAGCACGACCAGGTCGAGCGTGCGCACCGGCTTGACCTTGTGCCATTGGGCGCCGCGACGACCGGCGTCGTACGACGACTCGATCGCTTTGACCATCACGCCCTCGTGGCCCCGAGCGAGGGCATCAGCACCAAACCGCTCCGCCGCACCGGCATCGGCGGTGACCAGCGTCGGCACGCGCCACTCCGGCGCGATCCGGTCGAGCACGCGCTGACGCTCGTGCAGCGGATGGTCGACCAGATCG
Organism: Actinomycetes bacterium; assembly: GCA_031371195.1. Taxonomy (GTDB): domain Bacteria; phylum Actinomycetota; class Acidimicrobiia; order Acidimicrobiales; family Ilumatobacteraceae; genus JANMJD01. Next base: position 19,843 of record JANMJD010000388.1, read on the forward strand.
ACGCCATCGACATGCAACACGTCGAAGAAGTACGGGCGCAGACCGACCGCCGCACCGATCTCGTCGCGGCCGAACCGGCTCATCGTCTCCTGGAAGATCCGCGGCCGGCCGTCATCCTCGACACCCAACGCCTCGCCGTCGAGCACGACGGTCGTGACCGGCAATCCCCGTACGGCATCGACCACCTGGGGAAGGCGAGCGGAGATCTCGTTGAGGTTGCGGGTGTAGACGCGCACGTCGTTTCCGACCCGGTGGACCTGGATCCGGGCCCCATCGAGCTTCCACTCGACGGACACCGTTCCACCGATCGAGTCCATCGCCGCAGCAATCGTCGGCGAGGTCGACGCCAGCATCGGTAGTACGCCGCGCCCCGGCGACAGACCAACGGCTTCCAGACCGATATCGCCGCTGAGCTGGGCGATTCCGGCCACCGTCCCGAGATCGCCGGCCATCATCGCCGCCCGCCGAAGGCCCGCCGGTGAGACGTCGAAGGCCTGCGCAACAGCATCGGTGACCACCCCGGCCAGTGCACCGTGACGCATGTCGCCGAGGAATACCCGCCGGAGGAACTCCCCCTCGGCGATGGTGGCCCGACTGAACAGGTCGGCCAGCGCCTCGGCGCGACGAAGCTGGGAGCCGGGTCCTTCGAGCGCGGCGAGCCCGTCGGTTGCCGCATCGATGTCGCCGACCGTCAACGTCGAGGTTTCAGCGGGCGTCGGGACGTTGGCGAGGTTTGCCCATCCGACGCCGATGCGCCCCTGGCGGAGCGCTCCGGTGAGCAGCCCGATGACGACGGGAACCTCGTCGAGGTGCGCCTCCCGGAGGAGGGCCGCGACCAGGGCGGTCTTCTCCTTGCGTTTCGAGGTCGCGGCCAGCGACTCCGACACCCCGACCACATCGGCGAGCAGCATCGAGGATCTCAACCGAGTGCCCGCACCACGGCGGCATTGATCGCGTCGTGGACGGCGACGTTGCGCGACCGATCGGTCGGGCAGACCGTCACCGACGGCCCGACCGCAGCCAACGACGCCGTCAACTGGTCCGACGAGGTGACCCGCCGGGCCGGCAGGCGATGGGCGGCGGCGAGGGCGACGAGATCGACGCCATGAGGTGTGCCGTAGAGCAACTCGAACCGCTGCGGTTCGACGGTTGCGGCTTGCGGGAGGAACGAGAAGATCGCTCCACCGTCGTTGTCGACCACGGCGATCCGCACATCGGCTCGCCGGGCGGCGAGTCCGGTCAGCGAGGAGGCGTCGTGAAGCAGGGCGACGTCGCCGATGAGCACGATCGTCGGTGACCCGCTGGCCAGCGCCACGCCGGTCGCCGTGGCGATCACTCCATCGATGCCATTGGCACCCCGATTCGAGTGAACCGTGATGTCGCCTCGGCCGACGCCGAACCATTCGATATCGCGGATCGGCATCGACGACGAGACGACGAGACGTCCGCCGACCGGAATCGCCCGCGACACGGCTCGGGCGATCATCGGGTCGACGAGCTGGGAAAACTCGGCGAACGAGTGATCGATCGCCAACTGCGCCCGCTGCTCGGCACGACTCCAGCGGGCGAGCCACGTCGTGCCCGCCGCGCCCCGCAGCAGATTCGAGAGTGCCTCGACGACCGGTTCGATCGGCCCGCCGAGGCGATGTGCGACCTGATGATCGGCATCGAACCATCGACCTCCTCCGACCTGTACCTGAGTCGCTCCGCTCTGGGTCACCCATTGGGCGAATACCTTGGACGCTGGTGGCTCACCGAGCCGGAGCACGACCTCGGGGCAGTGGGCGCGGGCGAAATCGTCCGATCGCAGGATCGCATCGAATGCGACGACTGCTTGGGACAGCGCCCCACAGCCAGAACGCGGATCGGCGACAACCGGCCAGCCGGTCACCGCCGCCAGACGCTCGACGGTCGGCGGATCGACGACACCGCGACCGGCGACGATCACGCCCCGCTGATGGTCGATCGTGGCGGCCAGCTCGGCGACATCGGCCACATCGACAGCCGGCCGACGCTGATGCGTCCGCCGTCCGGTCTGCGCCGGCGGCAGCGGACCGGGCTCGCCGACGAGCGGCTCACGGAACGGCAGATTGAGATGCACCGGGCCGGGCCGGGCGCCGATCGCCGCGGCATATGCCCGCTCGGCCAGGGAGCGCCACGAGCCACTCGCCTCGTCGGCGGCCACCCCCGGATCGTGGAACCAGCGCACGGCCGGACCGAACAAGCGGGTCTGATCGATGGTCTGGGGGGCGCCGACGTCGCGTAACTCGGGTGGGCGGTCGGCCGTGCACACGAGCAGTGGAACCGACGACAGATCCGCCTCGATCACTGAGGCATGGAAGTGCGCCGCCGCCGTGCCGCTGGAGCACAGCACGACGGCCGGTCGGCCGGAGGCAAGGCCGATCCCCAGGGCGCAGAACCCGGCGGAGCGTTCGTCGTGGAACACGTGGAGCCGGAGTTCGCCCCGAGCGGCCAGGGCGAGGGCCAGTGGCGAGGACCGCGAGCCCGGAGCGATGACGACGTCGGTGAGTCCCTGGTCGACCCACTCATCGACCAGGGTGGCGCAGAAAGTCGCGGCAGTGGTGATCGCCATCAGCTCCATCGTGCCATGCCACGGCCGCCGTCACACCGGGCATCGTCGCTACCCTGCAACCATGCCGGAAGTGATCAAGGTCGAGATCTGGTCGGACGTCGTCTGCCCGTGGTGCTACATCGGCAAACGCCGGTTCGAGACGGCGCTCGGCCGCTTCGACGGTCAGGTCGAGGTCAGCTATCACGCCTACCAGCTCGATCCCACCGCTCCGCCGGGCTCGGCCCAACCGGTGGCCGAGGTCTATGCCCGCAAGTTCGGTGGGCCCGAGCGCGCCGCCGAGATCATCGACAGTGTCACTGCCGTGGCGGCCGAGGACGGCATTACGTTCCATCTCGACCGGGCGCAGCGAGCGAACACCCTTCTCGCCCACCGTGTGATCTGGTGGGCCGGGCAGCACGCGGGATCGGCGATGCAGGCCGCAGTCAAGGAACGCCTGATGGCGGGCTATTTCACCGACGGAGTCAACGTGGGTGATCCCGAAGTGATCGCCGATCTGGCCGCCTCGGTCGGGCTCGATCATGCCGCGGTCGCCGCATTGTTGGCCGGCGACGAGGGACACGCCGAGGTGATGGAGGAGATCGCCCAGGCGGCTGCGTATGGGATCACCGCCGTGCCGACCTACGTCATCGATGGACGGTGGTCGATCCCCGGCGCGCAGGATCCCGAGACGTTCCTGGCCGTGCTGAACCGGACGGCCGAGCGCGCCCGGACGTCATGAGGCTGGCCGCCACCCTGGCTGGTCGGGGGACGCCCATCGTCCTCGTGCACGGTTTCACCCAGACCGGTCGGTCATGGCGGTACATCACCACGCAACTGATCGGCGATCACGAGGTGACGACCGTCGACGCACCCGGCCACGGCGGCTCGTCCACGCTGAGGCTCGATCTGTGGGGAGGGGCCGACGCGCTCGTCGCCACCGGCGGGAAGGCGACGTACGTCGGATATTCGATGGGAGGTCGACTGTGCCTCCACGCCGCCTTGAGCCATCCGACATCGATCGATCGACTCGTGCTGCTCGGGGCTGCCCCGGGCATCGACGACGCCGCGCAACGATCGGCCCGCCGACGCGCCGACGACGCCCTGGCCACCGACATCGAACACGATGGCGTCGATTCCTTCCTCACCCGGTGGCTCGCCAATCCGATGTTCTCCGGGCTCCCCGTCGATCCGGCCGACATCCAGGACCGCCGCCGCAACACCGCGGCCGGCCTTGCGTCGAGCCTGCGGCTGGCCGGCAGCGGCGCCCAGGAGCCGTTGTGGGACCGATTGTCCGAGTTGGTGATGCCCGTGCTCGTACTGGCGGGTGAGCACGACACCAAGTTCACCGGGATCGGGCGGGCAATGGCTGCGTCGATCGGCGACAACGCCTCGTTCGGTACCGTCCCCGATGCCGGGCACTCCGCCCATCTGGAGCAGCCGGAGGCGTTTCTGCGACTCGTGCGGCGGTTCCTCGCGGCATAGATCCACGCGAGGCCGGCCGGCCTCGGCACCACTCAGCCGGTCGCCGCCAGCAGCGCGGCGAAGCACAATCCACCGATCAACTGCGTGCGACCCGTGGCTGCGAGGACCGCGATCAGATCGCGGCCCGCCGCACCGCGGCGGACCAGGCCAACCGGCGGGAGGGCGAGGGCGATGAGCACTCCGCCGGCGGCGTTCAGTGCAAGGCGACCGGTGGCGGCAGCGATCGCCAGGATGCCGATCGCTGCGCCGAACATGAAAACGCCGTACAGATGGCGTGTCGCCCGGTCGCCGACCCGCACC
>JANMJD010000398.1:0-4296 GCA_031371195.1 Actinomycetes bacterium
GCATCATCTGTCGCAGAAGCCGATCGACATCGGGATCGAGACTCAACGTGGTTCTCATGGCCGCATCATAAGATCATCAGAAGATCAAGGATGATGCCTTGATGCCTGCGACCGGTCCGATCAAACCGGAGCGTGCACCAACAACGGGACCGGGGGTTCGTCCAACGCCGCCATCGCCTCGGGCTGCAGCACTCGTCGAACGAGCAGCGCAGCGAGCAGGACGGCGCCCGAGCCGACCGTCACCTCGCGCATGCCGACGCGGTCGGCGAGAAGGCCCTGGACGATCAGACCCGCTGGATAGAGCAGACCGAGCACGGCATTGTTGACCGACATCACCCGACCGCGCAGCTCGGTCGGAGCCCGCATCTGGGCGACGGTGGAGAACGACGACAGCGAGGCCATGTAGGCCATGCCGACGATGCCGAGGGCCGGGGCCATCAACCAGATGTTCGGGGCCAGGCCATAGAGCACGAGCCCGACACCGGTGGTCACGATCGTCGTCATCATCACCGGACGGACACCGCGCTTGGCAATCATTCCACCGATCGTCAGCCCGGCGATCACCGCGCCGACGCCCTGGGCGGTGACGAGCACCGAGTTGACGCCCTTGCCCCCGTGCAGAACTAGGCGAACCATCGCTGGAATCAGCCCGATGAACGGGGCGGCGATCAGGGTGTTAACACACATCGTCGTGTTCATCACTCGCAAGCCGGGCTCGCGGCGGACGACGCGGAAGCCGTCGGACACCGAGGCCAGGATCGGCCGACGCACCGCCGATGCGGGAGCCCGCGGGATCGCCACCAGCGACACGGCGACCACGACGGCAAGGAAGCTGGCGGCGTTGATGCCGAGCGCCACCGGAATGCCGCCGATCACGATCGCCAGACCGGCAAGTGCGGGGCCGACCACCCGACCGAGGTTCCACTGCACCGAGCTGAGCCCGATCGCCGCGGGGAGATCTTCCGGCGGAACCAGGTCGGGCAGGGCGGCTTGGAACGACGGGAATCCGATCGCCGCGGCACAACCGGCGGCGAGTGTGAGCGCTGTGAGACCGGCCGGCGTAGCGTGGTCTTTGGCGACGAGCATCGTGACGATCACGGCGATCACCGCCTGCACCAGATTCGAGGCGATCAGGAGACCACGGCGCGAGGCCCGGTCGGCCAACGCACCACCGATCAGCCCGACGAACGCCGTAGGCAGAAAGGCAGCGGCCGCGATCAACCCGCTCCACGCCGCGCGCCCGGTGGTGTCGGCAACGTAGCGGCCGAGCGCCACGGTCTCCATCCATGTACCGATGTTCGACACCAGCGACCCGATCCAGATCAGCCGAAACGCCCGGTGACGCAACGGTGAGAACGACGGTCTGGCCACGGCCGATCACGCTACGGCTGGTTGTTGGCCGATGCTTCTGCCACCTGCTCTCCACCGCCACCTCAGGCCGGAACGTCGATCACCTGGATCATGCCGTGGGCGAAGTGGGGGACGCCGCCGACGGCATCGGGGAGAAAGCACGCGATCACGTACTTGCCGGGCTTGAGATCGAGGTCGATTCCAGCCACCTGACCCGATTGCATGGCGGTGATGCCACCGGCCGATGCGAACGGCGGTGGGCCGGGCCGAGGCGTCGCTGCCGTCAGGAAGGCGACGGCGTTGGCGGGGTCGACACCGTCATTGACGCGGTAGAAGGCGATCTCGTGGGGTTGGGTGCCGTCGTTCTTCACCCGGACCGTTCCATGGGACGGTATGGCCGCCGTAGAAGGTGATCAACGGGTACGCCGACTGGGGAGCGGCGGCGAAGGCACCGAGCACGTCACCGAGGGTCTTGCCGTCGTTGAGCATGATGAACGTCGCGTGGTGCTCCTCGGTGCCGGCGTTGTGCGCCACGAACCGTGTCGGTCCCGACGGCAGCGAGTCGGGGAACGTATACGAGAAGTCGGCCATATCGACCATCACCTCGTTGACCGTGACCGGGGCGAGCATCGTGGTCGCCGCGATGATCGTCGAGGCTGCGGTCGTCGGCGCGGCGGCCGTCGTCAGAGGTGCGGTCACGGCAGCGACCGAGGCGTCCGGCGATGCGGAGGACGCGCTGGCGCAGGCAGAGAGCGCACCGACGAGCAGAGCGGCCGACGCTACGAACAGTGGGAGGCGGAAGGCAGGTTGCATGGGACCCATTCGGCCCGCCACCCACGATGGATCAGTGCCAATCGTGCCGGGCGGGAGGACGACCCCCGCAGTCGGGCCCGGCCGCCGTCCGTGACCGCCGACACGTGTGTCGGATGACATGTTGCACCTGCTCAGGTGGTGTGAGATGGTGCGTCGGGGCATCAATGGGGGCTCTGGGACACCACACCTTGTGGTAGCGGAACGCGTCATGGCCGACGTTCGACAGGCATTCCGACAGCCGGTACGGGAGAGAAGAGAGGGGTGGAAGTGACGCAGGACATGGAACTCACCGATTCGCCCGACGTCGTCTCGGGGGCACCGAGTACCGGTGAGGGCTCCCGGTGAGTTCGCCAGCCATCTCCCTTCGCCCGGTTGGTCCGGCGGACGAGGCGTTCCTCTTCGAGCTGTACGCCTCGACTCGCTCCGGTGAATTGGCGGCGGTGTATTGGACGCCCGAACAACGCTCGGCGTTCCTCTCCCAGCAGTTCGTCGCGCAATCGCACGCCTACAGCGGATACACCTCACCCGACTTCCGCATCGTGGCCATCGACGGCCAACCGGCCGGACGCTTGTATCTCGATCGCCAAGCCGACGAGTGGCGCATCATCGACATCGCCCTGCTGTCCGCCTCGCGCAGCCGCGGCATCGGGTCCCTGCTCCTCGCCGAGGTTCTCTCCGACGCCGCCGACGCCGACGTCGCGGTGCGGATGCATGTCGAGAAGTCGAACCCCGCCCTGACCCTCTACCTCAAGCTTGGATTCAGGGTTGTCGAGGATCGCGGCCTCCACTGGTTCATGGAATGCCTGCCACCATCGCCGGGCCACGCCCCGCTCGTGGGAGTTGCCGCCGGTGTACCCGACAAACGATCACACGAGGAAGGAAACCACCATGAGTGACGCCTATATGGGCGAGATCAGGATGTTTGGCGGAAACTACGCGCCCCAGGGCTGGGCGTTCTGCGACGGCTCGGTCCTGTCGATCGCCGAGTTCGATGCCCTGTTCAACTTGATCGGCACCACCTACGGCGGCGACGGGCAGGCGACGTTCGCCCTGCCCGACCTGCGCGGACGCGCTCCGGTCCACACCGGTACGAGCGCCAGCGGGACGGCCTACCCGCTCGGCGCGGCCGGGGGCAGCGAGTCGGTCACGCTCGTCGCCGCCCAGATCCCTGTGCACTCGCATCCGGTCGCCGCGTCGTCCGTCATCGGAACCGCCAGTGCCCCGGCCGGCGCGGTATGGGCGGCATCGACGGACCTGACGCCGTATTCCACCGCCGCCGACGCCCAGATGAGTCCGGCGGCGATCACCGCCAGCGGCGGCGGGCAATCCCACGAGAATCGACCGCCATTCCTTGCGGTCAGCTTCATCATCAATCTCTACGGCGTGTGGCCGTCACCCCAATGACCGCCATGACCGCAGTCCGATCCACCACCGATCCCACACCGAGGAGCCACTGATGGCCGAGCCATTCATCGGCGAAATCCGCACCTTTTCATTCGGTACCATCCCGCAGAACTGGGCAGCCTGCAACGGCCAGCTCTTGTCGATCAACCAATACCAGGCATTGTTCAGCCTGCTGGGAACGACGTATGGCGGCGACGGCCGATCGACCTTTGCGCTGCCGAACCTGCAGGGCCGTCTGCCAGTGCATCGCGGCAACGGCATCGCCATTGGCCAGGCCGGAGGCGAGGAGACCCACACGCTCACGACCAACGAGGTCCCGTTGCACACGCATACGGCCCTCGCCAGCTCGGACCCGGCCGCCGCCGGCAGTCCGGCCGGTGCATTCTGGGCCGACGGCGCAAAGGCGGTCTACGCCGCGACCGCGGACACGGCGATGGCCGCCGGGGCGCTCTCGCCATCGGGTGCCAGCGCCCCCCACGACAACCAATCACCACATCTGGTGGTCAATTTCTGTATCGCGTTGGCGGGCCTCTACCCGTCACGGTCGTAGCCGAGGAGACGCACGATGGAACCCTTTATCGCTGAAATCAGGCTGTTCACCTTCAACTTCGCCCCCAAGGGCTGGGCGTTCTGCGATGGAGCCGTGCTGTCGATCAGCCAGCACACCGCCCTGTTCTCGTTGATCGGCACGATGTACGGCGGCGATGGTCGCTCGACGTTCGCCCTGCC
>JANMJD010000406.1:0-6742 GCA_031371195.1 Actinomycetes bacterium
CCTCGACGTCGCCATCGTCGACCCGGGCGACGCGTTCAGCCACGAGTATCTCTACTGGGTGGGTTGCGCCGGCTCGTTCGACGACAAGAACAAGAAGGTCACGCAGGCGATGGCCAAGCTGCTCAAGCGCTCAGGCATCGACGTCGCCATCCTCGGCCCGTCGGAGATGTGTACCGGTGATTCGGCCCGCCGCTCGGGCAACGAGTACCTGTTTCAGATGCTGGCGATGCCGAACGTCGAGATGCTCAACGGCATGGGGGTCCGCAAGATCATCACCCAGTGCCCGCATTGCTTCAACACGCTGAAGAACGAGTACCCGCAGCTCGGCGGCAACTACGAGGTCATCCACCATTCGGAGTTGCTCGACCAGCTCATCTCGTCGGGCCGTCTCGACGTCTCGGGTGCCACGTTGGAAGAACGGGTCACCTACCACGACTCGTGCTATCTCGGCCGCCACAACGACGTCTACCTCGCCCCCCGCAAGGTGATCGGATCGCTCAAAGGTGTGCAGATCGTCGAGATGCCTCGCAACGGCACCAAGGGCATGTGCTGCGGCGCGGGCGGCGCTCGCATGTGGATGGAGGAGTCGATCGGCACCAAGGTCAACGACGAGCGTGCCGCCGAGGCGATCTCGACCGGCGCCTCGCGTATCGCCACGGCCTGCCCGTTCTGCTACATCATGCTCGACGACGGTGTGAAGGCCAATGGAGTCGACGAGGACCGGTTGAAGGTCGCCGATATCTCGATTCACGTGCTCGACGCCATTGAGGCCGGCGAGCGCGCCGCCGCCACGCCGCGCACGCCGCTCAACGAGGCCGCCGCCGGGGGGATCCATGGGTTGGCCCAGTTGGCGCCTGCGCCCGGGCGAGCGTTGCCGATGTTCGGTGGCGGCTCGACGACGACGGCTGTGGCCGATGCGCCGACGAGGCCTGACAACCTGCAGCTGATTGTGGGTGTCGGCCCGGCCATCGAAAAGACGCTGCACGACGCTGGCGTGACCACGTTCGAGCAGTTCGTCTCCCTCGGTGCCGTCGGCGTCCAAGACATCCTCCCCGACTTCCAGGATGCCAGGGTGATCAAGGAGAACTGGATCGAGCAGGCCCAGGCGTTCCTCGACGCCAAAGCCCGCGGTGAGAGCCCCGAAGGCTTTGCCCGGGGCAATCAGCTGAAGTAGCTGGCCTCGCTCGGTCGGACGTCGATGGTCACGAGCAGTCCGATGTGATCGGACGGCGGGGTTCGTCCGCCTGCGACGCGACCGACTGCGTCCATCGCGACGACCTGGAGTTGGGCGCCGAGCCAGACTCGATCGAATCTGGCGGCGCGCCCGTGCATCTGCCACGTGTCCCGAATGTCGGCCGGTTGGCCGAGTTCGTCCCAGGCGTCGGCAACCGTCGGCCACTCGGCGACGGCGTCCCATTCGGGATTGCGCAGATTGGTATCCCCCGCGAACAGGGAGTGGTCGTCCATCTCGGCGATCGCCTGGCGCGACGCGGCGATGCGGCCGGCGCCCTGTTCCGTGCCGCTGTCGAAGTGGGCGGTGAGCAGGCGGATCGCTCGGTCATCAGCGGCGAGCCCGGCGGTGTCGACGATGTGCAGGTTTCGGGCATAGAGCGATCGGTCGAGGGGCATGCTGCGACCCGACGTGATCGTGGCAGGACGACGCACGGCGATGACTTCGAAGGTCTCGGCCTCGGGCGGTCGGGTGGGGTACAGCACATAGTCGGCCTTCGGCAGATGGTTGTGCAGATGGGCCCTGTACGTATGGCGGGTGACTTCTTGAAACATCAACACATGCGGTGGTGGCCGTGGGTTCTGCCCGCGAGCAATTTCGACGAGGGTCAGGCCGGTCACGGCGATGAAGACGGCCGCCTCGGTGCGCTCATCGACGCGGTGATCATCGAGTCCGTTCAGGTTCCAGGTGAGCACCCGCAGCGGCATCGATGGAGTCTCGCGGACCTCGTCGCTGGAGTGCTACGGCAGCGCCGGTTCGACGTCGTCCTGCGCACGGTGGTTCCCGACAATCTGCGACGATCTGATGATGGAGCAGGATCGCTACGGGTTGTCCATCTCTGGTGCGGCAGGTATCGCCGCCTCGTACGACGCCGCAGTTGACCAACTGCTTCGTCTGCACCCCGACACCGGGGTGACAGCCGAGGTGCTACTCGCCGCATACCCCGATGCCCCGTTGGCGGTGGCGCTGTCGGCGTATCTGCCGTTGCTCGGAACCGATCCCCGCGATGTGGTCAGCGCTCGCGACGCACTCACCGCCGACGTCGCGGGAACCGAGCGGGAGCAGGCCCATCTGGCGGCGGCCGGTGCCTGGGTGGCGGGCGACATGGCAGGCGCCGGAGCGATCCTCGATCGTGTGCTGCTCGAACATCCCCGCGATGCGCTTGCGCTCTACGTCGGGCATCAGATCGACTTCTTCAGCGGCGACGCCCGTCGTCTTCGCGATCGTGCCGCGCTCGCCCTCAGTGCCTACACATCCGACGATGATGCGTACGGATTCGCCCTCGGTATGGCCGCTTTCGGACTGGAAGAGTGTGGGGACTACGAGCAGGCTATGTCGTACGGCCTCGCGGCGATCGAGTGCCATCCGCGTGATGTGTGGGGAATTCATGCCGTGGTCCACTGCTACGAGATGGGCGGTGATGCCGTTGGCGGTTCGGCGTTTCTGCGGCACTCCGAGGATCAATGGGCGGCGGGCAACGGCCTGGCCGTCCACAATCATTGGCATGCCGCCCTGTTCGATCTTGCGCAGGCTCGCCATGAGGAAGTGCTCGCCCGCTACGACCGCGAGATGCATCGGGAGCCGTCTGTGGCCGTGCCCATCGAGTTGCTCGATGGCACGTCGTTGCTGTGGCGTCTGGACCTCGACGGCATCGACGTGGGCGAACGATGGTCGGCGATCGCGGCGGCATGGACCGCCGTCGGCGACGAGCCCCACTACGCCTTCAACGACATGCACGCCGCGATGGCGTACCTCGGGGCCGATCGGGTGGACGACGCCCGACGACTTGTACGACATCGGGTCGACTGGCTCCGTGACGGACCGGACGCGACGATCACCAACCTGTCGATGACCGCGCAGGTGGGTATACCGGTCTGCGAGGGCCTGATCGCATTCGCCGAGGAACGGTATGGCGACGCCTGCGACGGACTCCTCGCCGTCCGTCCGACACTCCATAGGTTCGGCGGGTCCCACGCCCAACGCAATGTCGTCGATCTGACGATCATCGAAGCGGCCCGCCGCGCCGGCGATACCGCGTTGGTGGATGAATTACGGAGCGAACGCCGGATTCGTCGTGGCTGAGCTAGCGGAAGTTCTCGAAGTAGCGGCTCGGCGTCGGGCCGCGTTGACCCTGGTACTTCGAGCCGTTGCTGCGTGAGCCGTACGGGAACTCGGCCGGCGACGTCATCCGCAGGAAGCTGACCTGGCCGATCTTCATCCCCGGATAGATGGTGATCGGCAGGCTGGCGACGTTGGCCAACTCCAGGGTCACATGACCATCGAACCCGGCATCGATGAACCCGGCCGTGGAATGGATCAACAAACCGAGGCGACCCAGCGAACTCTTTCCCTCGATACGGGCGACCAGGTCGGAGGGGACGCCGACGCGTTCGAGGGTGGAGCCGAGCACGAACTCCCCGGGGTGGAGCATGAACACGCCGTCGTCGGCAATAGTGATCAGTTCGGTCAGGTCTTCGAGGTCCTGTTTGACGTCGATGATCCCCGCCGTGTGATTGCGGAACACGCGGAACAGGTTCGACACCTTCACGTCGATCGACGACGGTTGGATGCACGATTCGTCGAGCGGTTCGATCACAATTCGTTCCGCGGTGATTTCGGCGCGCAGATCTCGATCGGAGAGGATCATCGAGGCATGACGCTAGCCCGTCACGTTGCTAACCTGGGGGGCGAACACCTTGCGGGTGTAGTTCAGAGGCAGAACATCAGCTTCCCAAGCTGAGAACGCGGGTTCGATTCCCGTCACCCGCTCTCGAGACCGTGAGAGCACCACAGCGCGACCACGTCCCACGGCGGCTCCCGCTGGCCGAGCAGACTGACTCGACACCGTCGTCTTGGCTCGCCATCGCCACCGCCACCGGAGCGGGACGTGGCGAGATCTGTGCCCTGCGCGGGAGCGACATCGACCTCCAGCGCGCCACGGTTCGGATCGAACGATCAGATCTACTGGGCCTGGGTCCCCGCCAAAGACGAAGCCGCCGCCGCACACCTCGACACCTCCTCAAAGCCTGACAACGATCGGGCACGGATTCTCGACCTTTCACGAGCAGACAAGGACGACAGCGAGCGGACGCGTCTCACCACACGCAGGCCGGGCAAAGACGACGGTGTCAGCGGCTCGAGGTGCGGCAGCCTTTGACAGCTCCACAACAGTCGTTCTTTCGACCGCTCAGCGCCCGAAGCCACCACGAACCCCTCGCCGACTACCAGCGGGTCGAAAGCATCGACCCTCCCGTACGTATCGGGCATTCCTTCGAACGGTCTCCGCTGGACGTCGGATCTGGACGTGTATCACATTCTGCGAGGAACGTAATACGCTGGGCTCAAATGAGAAGTCTTCGCCTCGCACCGGACCTCGACCACAAGGTCCAACGCGCAGCCGAGATCAGCGGCCAGTCCGTGTCGGAATTCATCCGCCGCGCCGCTGAGGATCGCGCCAACGAGACCCTGACCGCGCAAGCCGGCGGCCTTTTCGCCGATGTCGCCGGCGTGGTGCGCGGCGGGGGTGGTCGGGCGCGTCGTTCCGGTGCAGCGCTCGCCGCGGGACTTGCCCGCGACCGCGCAACACGATGACGCTGTGCGACGCCGGACCGCTGATCGCGATCATCGACGCCGACGAACCCGACCACAACGCCTGTCTCGCTGCGCTGAACGACCTCGCCCTACCGCTGGTCACGACGTGGCCCGCCTTCACCGAAGTGATGTACCTGCTGGGCCAAGCCGGTGGCATCACCGGTCAACGTGCCCTCTGGAAGCTGGTGCATACGGGCCGCCTGCAACTTGCTGAACTCTCCCCCAACACGGTCGAGCGATCCGCAGAGTTGATGGATAAGTACGCGGACCGATCCATGGACCTCGCCGACGCCACACTGGTCGCACTCGCCGAAGACCAAGGCCATCGCAAGATCTTCAGCCTCGACTCCGACTTCCACATCTACCGAATCCGCGGACGACAACGCTTCGACGTCGTTCCACGACACTGAACCAACACAACCTGCATTGTCCGTAGAGTGGCGAAATAGTTGTCAATCTGGCGAAATAGTCGCCATAGTGGCGAATGGACGCGCTGCTGGGCGTGGACGTGCAACCTGCTCCGCTCCTGGGTGCCATCGCTCGATTGGACGGTCCTCGAGGTGCTCGCTGCCACCCACTCCGGATTGGGAGTCAGTCAGATCGCCCGGCTTGCGAGTCGCGGGTCGCGCAAGGACCATGCTGCGGTCCTCGACCGCTTGGTGAATCACGGGCTGGTGATCGCAGGACCGGCTATCCAAGGTTTCAGCTACCGCGCCGTGCAGTACCGGACCTGCAGCCGACACCTCAGGTAGGCGCCGCACCGGCTTCCGGTATGGCGCGTGGCCGTTACACGTCTCCCGCTTGTTGAAGCGCGGTGAAGGCGAACCATCCCGGGAGCAGCGGTAGCCAGAACGTGGCGGCGCGGTAGAGAAGGACGGCGCCGAGGGCCGTGTCGCTGCGCATACCGGCCGACGTGAGGCCGGCGACGAGGGCGGCCTCGACGGCCCCGATCCCTCCGGGTGTCGGCGCGACGGATGACACGATCGAGCCAACGAGGTACACGAGCGCGACGGATGTGAATGGCGGCCCGGTACCGAACGCCCGCACGGACACTTCGAGCGCCAGCAGGTATCCGAGAGTGATCGCAGCCGACCCGCCGAACAGTTCAACGAGGTTGGCAGGGTGGCGCGCGGTTTCGGCGATACCGGAGATGGCACGACGAATCGGGGGCACGACGTGGTTCGAGAGCATCCCTCGGGTGCGGGGAACCACGGCCGCAGCGAACCCGAGGAGCACGGCGACAGCGGCCACTGCGGCGATGACACGAAGCGATGGGAGATGGAACGATTTGAGCCCCGATGTCCCGGCCCAGGCGACGAATGCTCCGAGGAGGCTGAAGTGGACCATCACGCCGGCGGCGGTGTCGACGCCGACGGCAGCAACAGATACTGCGGGATCGATCCCTCGGCGTTGCAGAAACCGGGCGGTCAAGGCGAGTCCACCGCCGGGGGCTGCGACTCCTACGAACGACGTGGCTACCTGCACACCGAGGTTGGGGCCGAGTGGTAACCGGTCGGGGACCGAGCCGTCCAGTGCCACAGCCGCACCGAGGTACGTGACGCCCGACAAGCCAAGCGCGGCGAGGGCCCAACCCCAGTTCGCCGTGCGAACGTGGGTCCAGAGGTCCCCGGCTCCGAACGCCTGGGGCAGCAAGGCCCACAGGCCGAGCGCGGTCATGGCGATCGTGAGGACCGTTCGAGGCTTGATCCGTTCGAGTTCCTCGATTGGTGCGGCGATTGCTCCGGTGACTCGTTGCACCTCGGCTCGTAGCCCGTCGAGACACTTGGTATCTCTTACCGCGGCCCGGGTCGACCGAGTCAACGCGAGTGGCTGCAATCGGGGCAGGGCGACGGCGAGCGCGGCCGGGCCGAGCGCGTCGACTGCGGCCGCGACGGCGACATCGACGCCGAGACGGGCTGC
>JANMJD010000417.1:0-8983 GCA_031371195.1 Actinomycetes bacterium
GCCCGCAGCGTGGGGTCGACGGTGGCCACCACCACGTGGATGTCGGCGATGCCGCCGTTCGTGATCCACGCCTTCGTCCCGTTGAGCACCCACTCGTCGGCGGCCTGGTCGTACACGGCCCGGGTACGCAGCGACGAGACATCCGAGCCGGCGTCGGGCTCCGACACGCAGAAAGCGCCGAGCTTGACGTCATCCGCTGTGCCGTAGCACTGGGGCACCCACTCGATCATCTGCTCGGGCGTGCCACTCCCCGAGATACCGGCGGCGGCGAGCGCTGTGCCCATGATGGCCATCCCGATTCCGGCGTCGCCCCAGAACAGCTCCTCGACGGCGACGGGTAGCGTCAGTCCGGTCGGATCGGCCATCGCGTTCATGATGAAGTCGAGGCCGTACAGACCGATCTGGGCAGCCTCCTGCACGATCGGCCATGGGAACTCTTCGGCCTCGTCCCATTCGTGGGCGGCCGGCCGGATGACCGACTCGGCAAAATCGTGAACCCACTTCTGGATCTGGGTCTGGTCCTCGTTGAGGCTGAGGGAAAACTCTGACATGGCCATAAGTTACCAGCGAGTAACAAGAAATTGCCAGTCGCCGGGTAGGAAGTTCGCACCGCTCGATCGGTGCATGATCGCCTTGGATCGCCGCCTAGATCGACAGTTCGATGGCGGCGCGAGCGAGTCGACGATCGACCTGGAAAAACCCGGCGACCTCGGAGGGGAGCAACGGCCGGGCGATGTGGAAGCCCTGGGCAAGATCACAGCCCAACTCGTCGAGGATGACGCGGGTGACCTCGTTCTCGACCCCTTCGCCGACCACGGTCAGTTGCAGTGCGTGCCCCAACTCGATCATCGAGCGGACGACTGCCCGCATTCGTGAGTCCGAATCGAGACGCATGACGAAGGTCCTGTCGATCTTCAACTCGTCGACCTGGAAGCCGATGAGCTGGGCCATCGACGAGTAGCCCACACCGAAGTCATCGACCGAGATGCGAATCCCCAACTGGCGTAGCGCGGTGATGCTCCGATGCGCTCGGCTGAGATCGGCGACCAGCGCCGTCTCGGTGATCTCGAGCGTCAGCAGAGATGGGCGCAGCCCGAATCGTGTGAGCAACTCTCCGACCAGTTCGGGCAGGGTCTCATCGAGAAGGTCGTGGCCCGAGACGTTGACGTTCAGATGCAGGTTGGACGCCGTCCGACCAAGCTGGGCGTGGAACGAGATGGCCTGCTCAAGGGTCGAGCGGGTGATCTGATGGATGAGCCCGGCGCGCTCGGCGAGGGGGATGAAGCTGTCGGGGAACAGCAACGTCCCATCGGGCTGGCGCCAGCGCACGAGCGCCTCGATGCCACGCGGGTGACCTGTGGCCAGGTCGACGGTCGGCTGATAGTGGAGCTCGAGCCGACGATGGGCGATGGCCTCGGCCAAAAGATGGGTACGTCCCAAGGCATCAGCGCCGGCGGGGTCCCCACGAGGATCGAATACTGCCACGGAGCTGTGCGTCCGCTTCGCCTCGTACATCGCCAGATCGGCGAATCGGACGAGTTCGGTGCGGCGCCGGCCGTGCAACGGGCTGAGCGCGATGCCGATGCTGAGCCCGATACGCACCGTGGTGGTTCCCAAACGCACCGGGCATTCCATCGCCTTGGCCGCCCTGCCGGCCAAGGCGATGGCGTCCTCCCGTTCGACCACCGGCACCAGTGCGCCGAACTCGTCACCTCCGAGCCGCGCCAACCGGCCGACCGGAAACACCGTCGCCAGGCGGGACGCGACCCAGCGGAGCAGGTCGTCGCCGGCATCGTGGCCAAGGCTGTCGTTGACCTCCTTGAACGCGTCGAGGTCCATGATCATCACGGCATACGTATCGTCACCGGCGAGATCCCGATCGAGTAGCTCGGTGAATGACCGGCGATTGGCCAAACCGGTCAACTCGTCGGTGCGGGCCTCCCGCCGGCTGTCGGCCAACAGCGACACCTCGCGCACGGTGAGGACCATCCGGATGGCCGCCGATGCGATGGCGGTGATGGCCAGGAGCACCCCCGCAAGCGGAAGTCGGTGCGCCTGTCCGTAGACGAGGACGGCGACCGATGTGGCGGCGAAGACAGTCGGAACGGCGTAGCGCCGGCCCATTTCGGTCAGTCGGTTCGTCGGCTCCTGACGGGTGCAGGCGGCAAAACCCAGCAGCACCGCGCCGAGTGGCCAGGTGAGATCGAGGAGACCACCTTCCCGATACGTCTGGTTGGCGCTCTGGAACAAGAAGATCACGTCACCGACGCAGAACATCGCCAGTCCTCCGCCCAGCAGCCACCAGTCGGCCGACGGCGTCTGGACTGCGGTGGCGGCCGAAACGATGAAGATGATCAGCAGCACGTCGGCCACCGGGTAGGCGAGGTTGGTGGCCACGACCGACAGTTTGCCGTCGGTCTGCGTGAGCACGGGTCCGAGCGCGAACGCCACGACGAGTGCGGCGGCACCGAACCCGGCCACGGCACCATCGAGCCAGGCGCTGGCGCGGAACTCGGTGACCCGGTCTCGGACGGTCAAGGCGACGGCGACGTAGGCGACGACGTAGAACGCCAACCAGCAGGCGTCGGCCGGGGAGGGGTAGATGTCGCGATTGCCGACGACCGAGGTGCCGTAGCAACTCCCGGCCGAGTACAGCAGCAAGGCGGCCCCGAGGGTCCGCCAACCCGGCCGATTCGCCGGACTTTCGTGTGCACGCCACAAGCAGGCGAACGCGGCGAACACGAACGGCAGGTTGAACAGCACGACATTGCGCCAGAAGTCGGATGCCGCCCGGCTCGGATCGGTGAACACGGCTACGGCGAACACGCACCACGAGATGACCAGCAGCCCGACCAGCGAGCCCTGCGTTCTCGTCCGCATTCGGTCGACCACGTGCGCTCCTCGGTGGTGGACTGCGTCATCAGCTCCACGCAGCCGACTGGTACCCAACGGCAAAGGTCCGATCCTACCTCGGGTGACGGGATGTCTGCCACCACGGGTGACTGTTGAGACGGGCAATCTCACGTAGAACAGGTGATATGACCCATGCCACTGCGGCCAAGTTCAAGCGTTGCTACAAAGAGCGATGGGTTGGATGCTGATTGGGTGACGACCCTCGATAGCGCGACAGAGGAGTTGACGTAGCATTGGCGGAGAACCGGGGGAGACGAAACGACGATGAGAGCTTGGCGGTCAGGACTCGCAGTTGCATGTGCGATCGGTGTCGTCGCATGTAGCGGCGGATCGACGGGCGCCACCGACAGCACCGACTCTCGGCCCCCCGCCGTCACCCCGGCCGATGCACCGCCGGTCGACGCGACGGCACCGATCCCCTCGACCGACGACTCACCGCCATCGACGACGCCGCTCGCCCCTCTGGCCGACGCCGATGTGGCGACGCAGGCCGCGGCGGTTCAAGCGATCGGCGAGGCCGGCTCGGCGTGCGATCCGCTCGACAATCGCCGCTGCCTGCTGCCGTATCCGTCGAACTTCTTCACTCGCGTCGACGGCGCGACCGACACCGGCCTGCGCGTCGATTTCGGCGTAGAGGCGATGCCGTCGAACGCCTCGGGAACGGTCATCGATCCCACCGAGTGGAATCGCAACGACGGCTTCAGTCCGAACTCGACGATCCTTGCCTCGGCACCGGGTCTCGATCCGGTGGCGTCGAAGCTGCCGGGGTGGGCCGATCTGCAGGCTTCGCTCGACGCGGCCAGCCCGGTGGTGATCGTCGACATGAACACCGGCAAACGCATCCCGCTGTGGGCGGAACCCGACGCCAAGGCCACGGGCGACGACCGCCTGCTCGTGATCCACCCGGGCGTGGCGCTGACCGAAGGTCATCGGTTCGCCGTGGCCCTGCGCGGCCTGGTGACGACGTCCGGCGCTTCGATCGAGGCCGGAGCCGCGTTCCGTTTGTATCGCGACCGTTCGACGGTGGACGGCCTCACCGCGTTCGAGGAGCGCCGACCGGCGATGGAGCAGGTGTTCGCCGCGCTGACGGCTGCCGGCATCGAGCGCGGCGCGCTGTCGCTGGCGTGGGACTTCACCGTGATCAGCCGACGGAACATGAGCGAGCGGATGCTGCACATCCGCGACCTGGCGCTCGAGTTCTACGGCGCATCGACCCCCGAGTTCACGGTGACCTCGGTCGTCGACGCCCCGGCCGACGCCGTGGACGACGGCGCCCTGATCGCTCGACAGATCGTTGGCAACTACACCGTGCCGAACTTCCTGACCGGCGACGGTGGGCCGGGCAACCGCTTTTATCTGCCGCCGAACGTGAAGGCGACCCCCGACTGGCTACCGGTGCAGAACGGCATCGTCGAGGTGCCGTTCGTGTGCAACATTCCCCAGAGCGTGCTGCGGCCCGGCGACTACCCCGTCCACATCGTCGAGTACGGTCACGGCCTGCTGGGTTCGAACTTCGAGATCGACGCCGGCAACGTACGAAGGATGGCCAACGAACACGATGTGATCTTCTGCGCCACCAAGTGGGCCGGGATGAGCGAGGACGACATCGGCAACGCCGCGGCCACCTTGGCGGAGATGGGCAACTTCCCGACGATGGCCGACCGCCTGCAGCAGGGCGTGCTCAACCAGATCGCCCTCGGGCGCTTGATGAAGACCGACAACGGCCTGCTCGTCGACCGGGTGTTCGACGTCGTCAAGGGCAAGATCGACCATCGTCATCTCGACTACGACGGCAACAGCCAGGGCGGCATCATGGGACTGATGCTCGCCGCGGTCTCGCCCGACATCGAGCGCGCCGTGCTTGGCGTACCCGGGATGAACTACTCGTTGCTCCTGCCCCGCTCGGTCGATTTCGACGACTACGAGGCGGTGTTCGCACCGGCCTATCCGAGCGATCTCGACCGCACGCTGGTGATCTCCCTGATCCAGATGCTCTGGGACCGAGGCGAGGGCGGGGGGTATGCCCAACACGTCACCGCCGATCCGTACGAGGGGACCAACGCCAAGACGGTGCTGTTCGACGTGGCCTACGGCGATCACCAGGTGTCGCCGCTGGCCGCCCTTGTCGCCGCCCGCACGGTCGGGGCACGGGCTCAGCTGCCTCTGACGGTCTCGGGCCGGCTGCCCGCCACCACCGCCTGGGGGCTCGAGCCGTTGGCCTACCCGTTCGACGGGTCAGCCGTCATCGTGTGGGATTCCGGCGCCGACCCGATGCCCGTCGAGAACCTGCCGCCGCGGTCGGGCCCCGACCCCCACGAGGATCCCCGGGCCGACATCGACGTTCGTCGCCAGAAGGCCGCGTTCCTCTTCGAGGATCAGTTGATCGACGTGTGCGCCGGAGCGCCGTGCACAGCCGACCGGGCCCCCTGAAGCAGGACGACCGCAAGCACCGAGAGACCGGCGCCGACCAGATACGGGGCGGGGATGCCGACGTGGCCGAAGAGGGCGCCGCCGGTCACCGGGCCGAGGATGCGGCCCAGCGAACTGGCCGACTGCTGGAAGCCGAGGGCCTCGCCCCGCCGGGCGTTGCCGGCCGCCTCGCCGACCAGGGCGAGCATCGACGGTCCGCCGATGCCCGAGCCGACCGACAACAACAGAAGCGCCACGATGAACACCGGCCACGTGGTCGCAGCGGCGAACATCGCCAAACCCGCGGCGATGATCAACATGCCGCTGACCAGCAGCGTCCACGAGCCGAAGCGAGCGGTCAAGGGATGGATCAGCCCACCTTGGACGCCGACCAACACCAGTCCGATCCCGAGGAAGACGATCGATGCGGACGCCTCGGTGAGACCGAAGCGTCGGTTGCCGAACAGCGAGAAGGTCGCTTCGAAGGCCGAGAAGGCCGCCGTCGAGATGAAGCCCACCAGGGCCAGGCGCACCAGAGCCGTGGCCCGGTCGCCCGACAATCCCGCCGTGAGCGCCGCCGCGGCGGCCCGTTCGGACTTGCCATGGGTTTCGGGCAGCCGACGGATGGCCACGACGCCGTTGGCGGCGGCAATCGCCGCGGCGACGAAGAACGGCACCTTGGGTCCACCCAGTGCCGCGAGGCCGCCGATTGCCGGCCCGATGACGAAGCCGACCCCGAACGCCGCGCCTAACAGGCCCAAGGCCCGCGCCCGGTTCTCTGGTGTGACCACGTCGGTGACGGCTCCCTGGGCGACCGAGACGCTGGCGCCACTGGCTCCGTCGAACGCCCTGGCGAGGAACAACAGCCACAGCGAACCGGCGACACCGCACAGGATGCTGCCAAGCGCCGTACCGAACAACGAGATGAGGATCACCGGCTTGCGCCCGATGCGGTCGGAGAGCCGACCCATGATCGGGGCGAACACGAACTGGGCGGCGGAGAACGTCGCGCCGAGGATACCGATCTGCGTCGGCGTGGCATGGAAACGCTCGGCGTACAGCGCCAGGATGGGCACGACGATGCCGAATCCGACCAGGTCAAGGGCGACCGTCGTCCAGATCACCCAGAATCCCCGCGGCAGCGGGGTCTGCGATGTCGGTCGATGGCGCGGCACGGTTGCCAAGCCTCGCCCGTCGGTACCCCGATCAGCAACCTGGCGACCATTCTCCTTCAACGTATGTGCCTACACCGGTTCGACGCAGGTGAAGGAGTCGGTGGGCTCGGCCGGTGTGCGGCGGCAGGTCAGCGGCGGACGGTGGTGCCGGCCTTGGTGGTCTCGACCGTCCAGCCTTCGGCCTGCAACTCGGCGCGCAGGGCGTCGGCGGCGGCAAAATCGCGAGCGGCCCGTGCCGCGTCGAGCGCTGCGGACTTGGCGGTGACGTCGGCCGGAATCTCGCCGGTCTCCTTGAGCGTCAACCCCACGGCTCCGGCGATTTCGCGGGCGGCGGCGGCCAGTGATCCGGCGGTCGCCGAGTCGCCCGCGTCGAAAGCGGCGTTCGCCTGGCGGACCGTGTCGAACATCAGCGCCATCGCCGACGGGGTATCGAGGTCGTTGTCCATCGCCGTGCGGAACCGGTCGATCACGTCGGCCGTCGGCGTCGCATCGCGCGCCGCTTCGGCGGTTCGGCCGGCGAACGCATCGAGTCCGGCGAGAGCCTTCACCGACGATTCGAGGCTGCCGAGACTGATCGCAATCGGCGAGCGGTAATGGCTCTGCAGCAGCAGCATGCGGTAGGCGCGAGGGTCGTACTGCTCCATCAGATCGAGCAGGTTGAAGACGTTGCCCAGACTCTTGGACATCTTCTCGCCTTCGCCGTCGACGATGAAGCCGTTGTGCGCCCAGTGACTGGCGAAGACCTTGCCCATCGCCACGGCCTGGGCGCGCTCGTTCTCGTGATGGGGGAATCGCAGGTCCTGCCCGCCGGTGTGCAGATCGAAGCCTTCACCGAGTAGCTGCAGGCTCATCACGACGCACTCGCTGTGCCAGCCGGGTCGTCCGTCGCCCCAGGGTGAGGGCCACGACGGTTCGCCCGGTTTGGTGAACTTCCACAGGGCGAAATCGGCGTGGTCGTGCTTTTCGCCGGCTCCGAAAACCTCGCGGTCGCCGCCGCCGGCCAGCATGTCGTCAAGGCTCTGGTGGGCGAGCAGGCCGTAGTCGGGCACGGCCCGCACCGACAGATAGATGCCGTCGCCGGTCACGTAGGCCGTGCCGCGTCCGACCAGGTCTCCGATCATCGCCACCATCTGGGTGACGTACTCGGTGGCGTGCGGGGTTTCGGTGGGCCGCAGAATGCCCATCCCGTCGATCGCCTTCCACCAGACCGCTTCGCACCTGGCGGTGATCTCCTGCCACGGTCGGCCTTCGGCGTCGGCGCGGGCGATGATCTTGTCGTCGATGTCGGTGATGTTCGAGACGTGACGGACGCTCAGCCCTGACCATTCGAGATAACGCCGCAGGATGTCCCAGGTCAGCGCAAACCGTCCATGGCCGATGTGCGGAGGTCCGTAGACCGTGGGGCCGCAGACGTACATGCTCACCGTGCCGGGCTCGCGCAGGGCGAGCTCCCTGACCTCTCGGGTGGCGGTGTCATACAGGTGCAGCACGTCGGTCAGCCTACGCAACGCCACCCCGCACGATGATGGGAATTGGAGGCAGCGGGTGTCGTGGGAATGCGCCCTGGCTGGTGCGGCGTGCTCCGGTAGCCTTCCCGGGCTATGACTACCGTCCCTGACAAGCCGTCCGTCGACGGCATCGAGGCCCGCTGGATACAGCGGTGGGAGGCCGACGCCACCTACCGCTTCGATCGCACTGCGAGCCGCGACCAGGTATTCGCCATCGACACACCGCCCCCGACGGTGTCGGGGAGTCTGCACATCGGGCACGTCTTCAGCTACACCCACACCGACACCATCGCCCGGTTCCAGCGGATGCGGGGCAAGGCCGTCTTCTACCCGATCGGCTGGGACGACAACGGCCTGGCGACCGAGCGTCGCGTGCAGAACGTCACCGGTGTGCGTTGTGATCCGTCGCTGCCCTACGACCCGTCGTTCGCCGCGCCGTTCGACGGCGACGTGCCCAAGGACCATCGGGCGATCCCGACCAGCCGACCGAATTTCGTCGAACTGTGCCGCGAGGTCACCCATCTCGACGAGGGTGTCTTCGAGGAGCTGTTTCGCCGACTCGGACTGTCGGTGGACTGGTCGCTGCTGTACACGACGATCGGCGACAACGCCCGGCGGGTCAGCCAGCGCGCCTTCCTGCACAATCTCGAGCGTGGTGAGGCGTACCAGCAGGACGCCCCGACGCTGTACGACATCGACGAGCGTACGGCCGTCGCCCAGGCCGAGATGGAGGACCGCGACGTCCCCGGGGCCTACCACAAGCTGGCCTTCCACCGCACCGACGGCGGCGGTGACCTCGTCATCGACACCACCCGGCCCGAGCTGCTGGCCAGCTGCGTGGCGATGGTCGCCCACCCCGACGACCCGCGATACCAGCCGTTGTTCAACACCACGGTGACCACGCCGCTGTTCGGCGTCGAGGTTCCCGTTCTGGCCCACCGACTGGCCGACCCCGACAAGGGCACCGGCATCGCCATG
>JANMJD010000446.1:0-33650 GCA_031371195.1 Actinomycetes bacterium
GTAGGGGCTGGTTCTGTAGAGGGAGGACATGAACGCGGCCAATCGGCCCCGGAGGCGAGCAACTGAACCACTACATCGCCGCGTGGTATTCGCAACCCTGGCCTCCTCCCTCGCTTTTGCCGGCCTCGCCTTGATGGTCCGCCGGGATGGTTATCCGGAGCGCCGGTTCACCAGCGCGCCCGGACGACACTGGTTGATCGACGAGGCGACGGGCACGCTGGCTCTGGCCGATCCGCTCGGCGGCCGTGTCGTCGTGCGGCTGGCGACAGAACGGGCAGGTCATCGGCTCGATGTGGCCCAGGCATCTACGGGAACAACGACGGGGGCCTATCTCATCGACCACACCGTCGGTCAGGTGATGGCCATTGACGAACAGAACCTGCGAATCTCCGAGCCCCGCTCCGTTCCGGAACTGGAATCGCCAAGCATCGAGTGGACGTATCAGGTCGACGAGTCGGCAATCGTCGCCGTCCCCCGCTACGGAGGCCGCGGCGTCGTCATCCCCGCTCGAGGCGAACCACGTCCCTTCGATGTCCTCATTTCGTCCACCTCGGCGCTGATCACCCCGGGCGGGGGCACATGGCAGGTCACGACGGACCACGGGCGCACCGATGTCGTCGCGCCCGGAGGGACGCATACGACGCTCGACACGTCGTCTGTCGATGCGGTGATGAGCGCCCTCGGCGACGACATCGCCGTACTGGAACGACGGTCGGGAGAGTTGAACTGGCCGGCGACGAAGTCAACCGTCCTGTTGAGCAGCGAGATCGACGCCGGTCGCGCCGTACTCCAACTCCCGTCGGCAGCCACCGGATGCATCTGGATCGGTGCCGGAGACGAGTTGATCTGCGCCGGACCGGACGGGGTCGCCGAGCGCCTGCGGATCGGTGATGGGCTGCAGGTCCAACCGACCGACCGACTCGCCGCCCTCGCCCGGACCGCCGTGATCATCTCGGATCGGGGGATCGTCAGCCGCGTCGATCTCCGCTCCGGGAACTCCACACGAGTGGCAGTCGGCAGTCGATCTCCCGGTGAATCACTCGACGCAGGACCGACGGGCCCGCTCGAGGTCTATGTCGCCGGCCCGAACATCTGGGTCGATGACGTCGGTGGACGCTCGGCCACGGTGCTCAGTGATTCGGGCGCCCGGTCATTCGACAAGCTCGATCCCCGCGCTCCGCTGTTCGGTCCCACCGGTCTTCCGCTCGACGTCGGCGGGGTGGGCGACTCGACCCGGGCGGCCGCCCAACTCACCGTCGCGGTCGGGGCCCTCCCTCCCGTCGACGCCGTCGTCATCGGCCCCGACGCCGACGGGATCGCAGAAGCACCCATCGCCATCGACGACTCGATCACCGGCCGAGCCGACACACCGCTCGTGATCAACGTCACGGCCAACGACGCCGACCCCGATGGCGACCCCATCGCCATCTCCAATGTCGACCCCTCGACCCATGGTTCGCTCGAGATCATCAGTCCCGGTGCCGTGCGTTACCAACCGCAAGCCGGATTCACCGGAATGGACGTGTTCACCTATACGATCGCCGACTCGACCGGGAAGCAGACAACCGCCCGGGTCACGGTGGAACTGCTCGCTCCCAGCGATGCGAACAGCCCTCCGGTTGCCAACGCAGATCAACGCCAGACCGCGGCGATCAACCCAGTCCTGCTCGACGTGCTCGCCAACGACTCCGATCCCGACGGCGATCCGCTGTCTGTCGTTGCACCGACGGTCGACCCGAGCGACGGAACGGTTCGCATCATCCAGCGCTCCGACGGCCAGGACATGTTGGAGTTCACGCCGAGTTCGTCGGCGCAGGGCACGACCGTCACCGTCACATACCGCGCCGCAGACAACGCCGGTGGGCGCAGTGCACTCACCCGCGTCACGCTGGGGGTTGCCGACCGGTCGACGGTGAACCGACCTCCGACGACCGTCGCCGACGCCTATCGAGTTCGAGCCGGACGCACTGTGAACCTCGCCGTGCTGGCCAACGATTTCGATCCGGACGGCGACGCCGTGCACCTGGAATCAGCCGGCACGTCGATCGGCACGGTGACTGTGCTCGATGGCTCGGTCGAGTTCACGGCGCCGGCCGATCGACGGGACCGGATCACCTTCACCTACGTCGCGACCGACGCGCATGGTGCGCGCAACACGGGGACCGTACTGGTGCAGGTCGTCGGACCCGACGAGCCGAACGTCGGGCCACTCGCCCGCCCCGATCGGCAGGCGACCGCCGGAGGCGTCGTCATCCTCGATCCAGTCGTCAACGATCTCGATCCCGACGGAGACGTGCTGTCGCTGCTCGACGTCACGGCCCCGGCCGGTCTGACCATGAGCCGGGCGGGCAACACCCTTACCTTCATCCCCGGCCCAGGGTTCCGGGGCGGGGTGGCGACGTATACGGTCAGCGACGGCTTCGGTAATACGACGACCGGCACGATCTCGATCACCATTGATCGCAACGCACCGTCCGCTGCCGCCCCGGCGGCACGCGACGACGAGGGCTACACGTCCCGCAACGAGCCGGTGATCCTCAACGTGCTCGCCAACGACGACATCCCCCGCAACAATCCGGTCCGGGTGCTGATCCGCAACTGCGACGGAAGGTGCAAGGTCCTGCCGTCCAACGCCGTCCGATACCAACCTCCGACCGATCGCATCGGAACGTTTCGCTTCGAGTACGAGGTGAGCACGCCAGCCGGCAGCGATCGGGCGACGGCGAGGGTCACAGTGGTCGCCCCATCCGGATCGACGAGCCGGCCGGACGCCCTCATCGCGGTCGACGACCCGGCCGAGGTCGCCGCAGGCCAACAGGTCCTCATCGACGTTTTGAGCAACGACCGGGACGACTCCGGTCAAGGGCTGACGATCGTCGGCGTCGGCGTCGGCCGAGGCGACCAGGGAGCAATCGACGTCACCTCCAACAAGCAGGCGATCGTCTACCAGGCTCCCGACGGGTTCGAGGGAGTGGTCACCTTCACGTACCGCGTCGCCAACGGCGCCGGTCGGACGGCGACGGCCACCGTGACCGTCCGCGTGGTCAGGCCGGTAGGCGACGAAGGTCCGACCGCCATCGCCGACGCCGTGACGCTGACGGCGGGCCAGACCGCAGATATCGACGTCGCGGTCAACGACCGCGATCCGTTCGCGGCTGGACTGCATCTCGATGCGATCACCGGCGTCATCGGAACAGTGGAGGCGCAGGCGACCATCCAGGGGAGGCGCATCATCGTCGTTCCTCGGTCCGCCCAGGTCGGCGAAGTCGTCGTCGGCTACCGCATCTCCGATGGCGCCCGACGCACGGCCGCCGGCCGGCTGGTCGTCACCTATGTCGCCGCCGATCTGGCGCCGGTCGCCGTGGGCGACGCGGCGATCACGCCGGCGGCGACGCCGATCGCCATCTACGTGCTCAGCAACGACCGGGATCCCGAGGGCGGTCCGCTGACCGCCCGCCTCATCGCCCCTCCACCCGGCGTGGAGGGCCGCGTCGACGCCGTGGGTTCGTCGTCGTTCCGGTTCAGCCCAGCGGCGAATTTCCACGGCGATTCGACCTTCTCATATGTCGCCGTCGACGCTCAGGGCCACGTCTCGGATCCGGCCATCGTCACCGTGACGGTCACGGCCTGTGTGGCCGGTGCGCCGATCGCCACCGATCGCCCGGCCGAGTTCACGCCGTACCTGTGGCCGTACTCCGTGAATGTGCTCGACCCGGCGCAGCGGGGATACACCGTCTCGGTCGACAACGTGGAGGGGGGAACTGCTCGGCTCGGCCCGGAAAGCGGGGTGGTCACCTTCACTCCGAGCGCCGGCAACAATGGCACCGGGTCATTCGGCTTCACCGTGCTCAACCCGTGCGGCGACGCCCGCAGCGCCACGGTGACCATCGACGTCAATCGGACTCCGCGCGTCCACGACCTCGTCCGCTCGATCACGCGTGATCGTTCACTCGACATCGGTATCAACGAACTGGCCGCCGACGACGAGGGCATCCGCTACACGAACGTTTCGGCGACACCCGGCACGGCGACGGTGACTGCCGACGGGCAGGGACTCCGGTTCTCCCCACCGACCGGGTACGTCGGCGGGGCAACGGTGCTCGTGACGGTTACCGATGTCGGCGGCTTGAGTGCTACAGCGACCGTGGCGATCGACATCAGTGCGCCGGACAACCTCGCCCCCGTCGCCATTCGCGATCAGGTCGACGCTCGACCCGGTGATCGGCTCGTGATCACTCCACTCGACAACGACAGCGACCCCGACGGGCCCCACGACGCGCTGACGATCGAGTTGGTCGACACCGACGTCCACTTCGGCGATATCGAGCCGAAGCTGCATCTCGCCGACGACGGTCGATCGGTGTTCATCGATATCCCGGCGAGCGCTCACGGACATGAGACCTTCCGCTATCGCGCCATCGACGCTTTCGGGGCGCGCAGCGAGACCGTCAAGGTGTCCATCGTCGTCAATCGGCCACCGAACTCGGTGGAGACCTCGATCACATTGACTCGGGGTGATTCCACCACCCTGCGTCCGCTCATTTGGAAAGTTATGGACGACGACGGCGATCCGCTGGAGATCATCTCGGCCACCGGCTCGGATCCCGGCTACCGGGTAGCTCTGCTCGATGGCGCCACGATCGGCCTGTCGACGACGCCCGATGCCCCCGACGAGGGCACCGTCACCTTCGTCGTGGTCGACATCTGGGGCGCCCGCAGCGCCTCCACCGTGACGGTCATCTCGACCGGCTGACCTCCGCCGACCGTCGCCCCGCGGTCAGGCGTTACCATACGAACGTATGAGCGCGAAACGATGAGTGTCGTCGGCCTGACGGCGCGTGATCGGTTGATCACCGCGACCAAGCGCGTGATCGCCGACCACGGGGTCGCCGGCGCCAGCTCACGGCTGATCAGCGGGACGGCGGGCGAGAACCTGGCGTCGATCACCTACTACTTCGGGTCGAAGGACGCCCTGGTCACGACCGCCCTGATCGCCCACGTGCGCGACCTCATCGCTCCGGTACTCGCCGAGCTCGACACGCCGGTGCCGCTCGCCGACAAGTTCGTCAGGTGCGTCGTTCTGCTCAACTCCCTGTTCGTCGAGCACCGGGCCGAACTTCCTGCGTATGTCGAATGTCTCTCGCATGCGAACCGTAGTCCTGCCGTCTCGACCGAGATCGCGACCTTGTTCGACCAGCTCACCGACCATATCGGTGGCGAGATCGTCCTTCAGCAGACCCTTGGTGCCATTCCGGACTGGGTTCGACCGGATTCGATGGCCCGACTGATCGTCGCCGTGGCGAATGGCGTCATCGTCCGAGCCGCGGCCGATTCGACGTCGACCGGCGATGAGGCAATCGCCATCGGCCAACAGTTCATCGCCTTGATCTCCGCCGCATCGGCACTCACGATCCGCTGACGGCCGACGGCGGGGCACAACAGGCGCTTCGGCTAGGTTCGCGGCCGATGGCCGACCGTTCGACCTTCGCCAGCGACGCACTGGCCTTCATGCCCCAGCTCTACTCCGCCGCGCTCCGGATGACCCGAAACCCCTCCGACGCCGAAGATCTGGTGCAAGAGACGTATCTCAAGGCATACCGCAGCTATGCGACCTTCCAGGACGGATCGAACCTCAAGGCCTGGCTGTACCGGATTCTGACCAACACGTTCATCAACACCTATCGGGCCAAGCAACGCCGGCCCGAGGAGACCCAACTCGACGACATCGAGGATCTTTTCCTGTATCGGCGTATCGGCGGGCTCGAAGCCGCCATGGCCGGCCGCAGCGCCGAGGACACGCTGATGGACATGTTCACCGATGCCGAGGTGACCGACGCCCTCGACGCCCTTCCCGAAAACTTCCGCATCCCGGTGCTGCTCGCCGATGTCGAGGAGTTCTCGTACAAGGAGATCGCCGAGATGCTCGACATTCCGATCGGCACGGTGATGTCTCGGCTCCATCGGGGAAGAAAAGCGATGCAGCGACAGTTGTACGACTACGCACGTGAGCGTGGCCTGGTCGACGAGACCACGCTCTCCCCGAATTGACCCTTCCCGACCCGCGAACCGCCGAGGCGTACAGATGGCCGATTGCAACGAGACACTGCGAGAACTTGAGCGGTTCTTGGACCACGAGCTACCGGCCGGCGCCAAGCACGCGATCGATCAACACCTCGAAGGTTGTCTCGACTGTCTGCAGGCCTTCGACTTCCATGCCGAACTCAAAATGGTGATCGCCACGAAGGCGCGGCTCATCTCGGTGCCCGACGGTTTGCTGGCCAAGATCGAAGCGTGCTTCGGCCTCGAGGCCGAGCTGTTCGACGACGAATCCTGAGCCGCATCCCACGATGACCCACTCGCCAATGCGGTTCGACGGCCGCGTCGCCATCGTCACCGGGGCCGGACGCAACCTCGGCCGCGAGTACGCCATGGCCTTCGCCGCCCGTGGAGCACATGTGGTCGTCAACGATCTTGGCGTCGGCATCTCCGATTCCGACGGTGCGGCCGACACACCGGCATCCAATCCGGCGTTCGATGTGGTGGCCGAGATCACCGCCGCCGGAGGTTCGGCGATCGTCAACACCGACTCGGTGGCCACGTCCGCCGGCGGCCGGGCGATCGTCGCCGCCGCGGTCGAGGCATTCGGGACCGTCGACATCGTGGTGAACAATGCCGGCCAGGTACGGATGGCCCCCTTCGCCGAACTGCCCGATGCCTCGATCGACGCGTTGATCGATACCCAGTTGCGAGGTCCGCTCAACGTCAGTCGGCCGGCCTGGGCGATCATGGCCGAGAAGCGCTTCGGCCGCATCGTCAACGTGTCGTCGGGAGCCGCCTTCGGGGGCGTGCCCGGAGGCAGCGGCTACGGAATGGCCAAGATGGGCACCGTAGGACTCACCCGCGGCATGGCCGCCGAGGCCCGCAAGCAGGGAATCCTGGTCAACGTGGTGGCGCCGTACGCCAAGACTCGCCCCGGCTCGGGGATGGGTCCGTGGCCATGGAGCGCCGAGTTGGCCGAATGGTTGCATCCGCGTCTCGTCGCCCCGCTCGTGTTGTACCTCGCCCACGAGCACTGTGCGGTCAACGGGGAGTGGTTCACGGTGGGCGCCGGCCACGTCGCCCGCGTCGGCCTCGATCTCACCGACGGAATCGTCGATCGACACGCCGAACCGGAAACCATCGCCGGTGACATGGCCACGATTCTGAGCGGCGAACGTCACGCCCTCGACCTCGCCAGTCCAGGCCCGATGCCGACGATGATGCACGGATTCGGCCCGCCACCTGCACGGTCTGCGGTTCGCTGAGCCGGGCCTGTCGGGCCACTGCACGACTACCGATGGGTCGATGAACGGTACCCGCCGCTAGGCTCGCCCTATGCTTTTGGCACGTCTGGAACCCTGGCATTGGTGGATCGGCATCATCCTCACCGTCGCGTCGGTCGGGGCCATCGTCCAGCTCGTCGCCGGATACCTGATGAAGGTCGTCCGCCCGCAATACCCGTCCCGACGCCAGCGTCGGCAGTCCTGATCGCTGCGTTGTCGGGATCGGTGCGATGACCACCATCGAGCCCGTCGATTGGGATCTGGCGGCGCGCACAGCCGCTCGCCTTGCCCGCCGCCACCCGTTGCCGACTCGGGCCGACGCCGGGCTCCCCGACCAGTTCGCCCGCCTCGTGGCGACGGCCGAATCGCTCGTGGCCGACGAGACGGGCCTGGTCTCGGCCCATGGCCCGGCAACGGCTTCGGTCGTCGACCGGGCGACATGGGCGCAATGCAACGTCACGTCCTTTCGCGGTCTGCTCGCCCCATTCGCAGCCCGGCACGCCGAGAAGTACGCCGACGAAACGGGCCCGTTCGCCCGCCTGAGCCTGGCCACGGGCACGAAGGTCACCGCCCTCGAACTCGGCGCGATGCTCGGTTGGATGAGTTCCCGCGTCATCGGCCAGTACGACATGCTGATGGCCAACGACATCGACTCCGACCATGTCTACGTCGTCGGTCCCAACCTGATCGGACTCGAGGATCGCTACGGTTTTCCCGCCGAGGAGTTCCGTTTGTGGATTGCCATCCATGAGGTCACTCACCGTGCCCAGTTCACCGGCGTGCCCTGGTTGCGGGACTACTTCCTCGAACAGCTGAGCACCGCGTTCGGCGCCGAGCGTGGTTCAGGCGAGTTCTTGGCTGCTGTCCGGGCGGCCATCTCCGATCGAACCGAGGCCCGCCGCCGCATGCGCGAGGGTGGCATCGCCGCCGTGCTCGCCGGCGACTCCCAGCGCCTCGCGCTGGGTCGGCTGGCCGGGCTCATGTCATTGCTCGAGGGACATGGGGATGTGGTGATGAATCGTGCCGGTGGAAGCCTGATTCCCTCGGCCGGCCGCTTCGAACGAGTGCTCGGCGAACGACGCCGGCGCGGCAACCCGATCCAACGGATGATCTACCGGCTGATCGGCTTCGAGGCGAAGCTCAATCAGTACTCGGCCGGATCCGCCTTCATCGAGGCAATCGAGGCCGTTGGCGGTCGACGAGTTGCCGATCTCTGTTGGACCGGTCCCGAAGCGCTGCCGTTGATCGACGAGATCGGCGATCCCCAACGGTGGCTCACGCGGATGGGGGTCTCAGGCCTCGTCACCCCGTCCGCTGCGACCCATGTCGCGCACCACTCACCGGTGACGGCGGCATCCAACGGCGTTGGCTGAGCGACTCGATCTCGCTACGCCCATCATTCCGGCCCTACTCGATCGCTGCCGCTTCCCGGGACGTACGGGCGGGGTCGACCATGTGGATTGCGCGGTTTCGGGTGGCGCGGACTCCACCGCCCTGGCCGCCCTTGTGGTGGCTGCCGGCTTCGACGCCACCCTTATCCACGTGGATCACGGCTTGCGGCCACAGTCAGCACTCGAGGCCGACCACGTCGCCGATCTGAGTGAACGTCTCGGTTGTCGATTTCGTGCCGAACACGTCCGCATCGAGCCGGGGCCCGACCTCGAGGCGCGCGCGAGGCGAGCACGGTACAGCGTCGTGCCGTACGGGGTGTTGACCGGCCACACCCTCGACGACCAAGCTGAGACGATTCTGCTCAATCTCATTCGGGGTGCAGGTCTCGACGGCCTCGCCGGTATGGACGAAGCGTCGCCCCATCCGCGTCGACCGCTGCTCGGTCTACGCCGCGCCGACACCGAGCAACTCTGCCGGACACTCGGGCTGAGGTGGTTGGTCGATCCCACGAATGCCGATCCCGCCCATCGCCGCAACCACGTGCGCCACGACCTGCTCCCCCTGCTCGACGCCATTGCCGGCCGGGACGTGGCACCGATCGTCGCCCGTCAGGCTCATCTGCTGCGCGACGAGGCGGCCGTGCTCGACGGCCTGGCCGACGCCATCGACCCGACCGACGCACGCGCCCTCGCCGCGGCACCGCCCGCCGTGGCCCGCCGGGTGATGCGCCGCTGGCTGACCTCGATCGATCCTGAGCAGCACCCACCGAACGCAGCGACGGTGGAGCGATGCCTGGCCGTGGCCCGCAACGAAGCGCTGGCCACCGACGTAGGTGGCGGACGACGCCTGGTTCGACACCGTCAACGCCTGGCGATCAACGCCCTCACGCCAGATCCCACCTCTGCGGACCAGCCGGTTCCTCCTCCCGTCAAGTAGCCTGACAGGCCGTGACTGGGTGGAAAACGCGTGTCGTGCGCGATGGAGAGGTGCGCTGATGCCGCCGCGCCTGCGGGGAAAATGGGCGTTGGGCATCAAGCCCCGTCACTTCACATGGATCATCAAGGATCGACTCGCCGTCTGTGAGCGGCCCGGCGGTTATGGGGAGAACCACCGCCGTGTCCGGCGGCAGGAAGAGATCATCTGGATCCGCGAGAACGGCTTCGCCTGCCTCTTTTCGATCATCCCGGCCCCGCTCAACCTGCACAACTACGACGAGCTCGGCCTGACGTATCGGCATCGTCCACACCTCCCGCACGAGGACTACGACCGCTATCTCACCATCGTGTTCCGGGAATTACGCGAGTTGCTCGATGCCGGCGGCAAGGTCATCGTGCACGGCGAAGAAGTCGGCGACCGGATCATCGGCATGATGGGCGCCTACATCCGTTGGTCGGGGCTCGTGCCCCAAGGTCAGCAGGCTGTCGCCATCACCGAACGAATTGCCGAGCGTCAACTCGATCCGTTCGCCCGCGAGCTGATCCTCAACATCCACAAGCTCGACAAGTAGCCCCGGCGCGAGACGCCATCACCCGAGGTGGCTGTAATGTCACCAGGCATGTCAAGTACCCCGGCGAATTGGTACCCCGACCCGATGGGCCGTCATCAACTCCGTTACTGGGACGGGGTGAAGTGGACCGAGCACGTCTCCAACAACGCAACGACGGCTATCGACCATCTCGACGGTGCCCAGCCTGTATCGACATCGACGACTGCTGAGCAGGTTCAGGCCCAGGTGCACGGCGACGGCTGGAGAGGGGCGGGGATCACCGCCGCGGCAACCGGAGGCGGCACGATCTTCACCGAGCCGATATTGGTCGTCAATCAGAAGGCGAAGCTGCTCGAGGTCATCAGCCAGTACGCCGTATTCGACGGTGCCGGGCGCCAGATCGCCTCGGTCAACGAAATCGGCCAGTCGACGGCCAAGAAGGTACTGCGGGTCGTCAGCAGTCTCGACCAGTTCATGACCCACAAGCTCGAGATCCGCGATGCGACGGGACGTGTCGAACTGTTGCTGACTCGACCTCGCAAGGTGTTCAAATCGACCGTGGTCGTCGAGAACGGGTCGGGGCAGGAGATCGGTCGGATCGTGCAGGAGAACATGATCGGCAAGATCCACTTCGCCCTGCAGGCCGGCGGTCAGACGCTCGGGGCGATCAAGGCCGAGAACTGGCGGGCGTGGAAGTTTCGGATCGAGGACGCCTCGGGCAATGAGGTCGCCCGGATCACCAAGACGTTCGAGGGCGTGTTGAAGACGATGTTCACCACCGCCGACAACTACGTCCTGCAGATCCATCGCCAGCTTCCCCAGCCCTTCCTCGCCCTCGTCGTGGCGTCGGCACTGAGCGTCGACACCGCCCTCAAGCAGGACGCCCGCGGCCTCGGCTGAGCCGTCAGGCGAGCGGCGACCAGTCCCACCGAACCCGTCGCACCGCCACCAACGCACCGCGAGCGTCAACGCCGCCAGGCGTAGCGAGCCGTTCGGGAGCGGTCAAAGCGAGCCGTCGGGCGAGCGGCGACCAGTCCCGAACATCAAGCCGGAATACAGAGACTCTCACCGGGATAGATGGGGGAATCGATCGTGCGGCCGTTCACCGCGGTCAGTGTGGACACCCGTACCCGGAACCAGGTAGCGAGCATGTACCAGTAGTCGTTGGAGTTCACGGTGTATTTCTGGGAGCACTTGGTTCCTGGCGGGGTCTTCCCGTTGCCGGCCACGGTCGTGCCCGGTGCCGCCGCCTTCGCGGGCTGGACGATCTGCACCGGAGCGACGGTCGGCGTGGTGGTCGTCGGATTCCACGTCGGGTCGGGTATGCACAGTCGCTCGTCGGGGTAGATGAACGCATCGATCGTGCGGTGGTTGGCGCTGGCCAGTCTGGACGGCTTCACCTGGGTCGCCGCGGCGATGAAATACCAATAGTCCCCGGCACGCACCGAGTACCGGGCGACGCAGTCGGGCGTGCCCAAGGTCACCGGCTCGAGGACCAATGACGCACCGACGGGGCCGCCGGGCGGAATCGTGACGGCCGAAACGTCGCCCGGCACCGTCGTTGCCGGATCCACCGGTGGCGCCGCGGGCGAAGTGGTCACAGGAGTCGGTTGTGCGCGCCCCATTTCCTGGCAGAAGCCGTATGCCCGGGCCAGCGGGTAGGGGTTGACCGGCTTGCCGCCGCGTGGATGGACTTCGAGATGCAGGTGGTTGATCCCGGCATTGCCCGTCATGCCGACGTAGCCGACGACCGTCCCGGCGGTCACCGCCACACCGGGAGCAATACCCTCGGCGAAGCTCGACATGTGGCCGTAGAAGAAGTAGGTGCCGTCGGGCATCGTCAGCCGAATGGCGTTGCCACCGCGCCAGCCGGGCTTGTCGACGTACTGCTTGGCGATCACGCCGTCGACCACTGCGTGGAGCGGTGTACCCGCGTCGGCACCAATGTCGATGCCCTCGTGAACGCGGCCGCCGGGGCGAGGGTCGCCCCACGTGTCGGTGAACCAGCATCTACCGTCGATCGGCCGGGCCAGCAGCGTTGGATAGCCGTCGGGTGGGATCGCTGGTGGGACTGCGCTCGCGCCGGTTTGCGGTGCTCCGGAAACGGCAAGCAACAGGCATATCACCACGAGCGCGCCGATGTTCCGCAGCCTTCCGGGGCGAGGGCGCGGGCGTATGCCGACCGGCTCCGCCCATCCCGGCAGCTGGGGGAAATCCGCAGCAGCAGTCATGAACCATCTTTGTCTATCGCGCCCATGGTGGTAACGCAAGTACCGGGGCCGAACGCCTGCCCGCCCGCTCCCATCTGCGGGCCCCCGGCACGGTACATTGGACAGGTGAGCGGGCTCCGGGTCCTCGTGACGGGTATGGGTGGAGAACTTGGCTCGTTGGCAGCCTCGATGGTCGAATCGGCCGCGTGGGCCGGCCCAGTTCTGGGCATCGATATCGACCCGCCTCGCCGTCGGCTGCGGCGTAGCGACTTCCGCCTGATCGATCCAATGGCCGGCGATCGGATCGCCCTGCTCATCCGCGAGTTCGACCCGCAGGTCGTGATGCATCTCGGGGTCTACGAGCCAGAGGCTCGTGCCTCGGGCACGCAGGCCGCCCAATGGACCCCGGCCTTCGCCGACTCCGTGTTCGAGGCGTGCGGTGGCCTGACCGACCTGCGAGCAGTCGTCGTCCGTTCGGGGATCGAGGTCTATGGCCGCCCCGATGAACTGGCCGACATCCATACACCGGCGCTTCCGACCACGCCGTTCGGTCGGCAACTGCTGCATGTCGAATCCGGGGCCCGGCGGCTCGGCGCCCATCTCCAGGTACCCGTGGCGATCGCCCGGCTGGCGCCGGTGATCGGACCACACGTCCCGAGCCCGTTGGGGCGGTTGCTGCGAATGCCCGTCGTTCCGGGGCCGTTGTGGGGCGATCCCTGCTTCACCGTGCTCGGCGACCGTGACGCCGCCGCCTCGCTGGTCGCCGCGGCCGGCCTCGGCTACGACGGCACACTCAACGTGGTTGCCCCGGGTCAGATCAGCCTTCGCCAGGCGCTCGGGGTCGGACGACGGGTTCGGGCTCCCCTGGTCGGTCCGCAGTGGTGGTTGGCCCGGCCGGTCGCCCACATGCTCGGCGCCCCGATCCCCGACCACGTGGTCGAGGTGCTCACTCGCGGCCGACTTGCCGAGCCGAGCGACCTGACCACCGAACTGGGCGTCGCTACCCGGACCAGCACCCCGGATGTGATCGCCTCGTTGTATTCATGGGCACCGATTACCCGCTTCTATCCCCATCGAACTCCGACCGACGTATCGAGCGACAGGCCGGTGGCACGATGAGCTTCACACGGGCAAGTGACGGAGTAAGGCTCCATTACGAGGTGTTCGGCCGCCGCGACGGCGAGCCGGTGCTGCTGATCCAGGGTCTGGGAGCCGACAAGAACGCCTGGAACCTGCAGCGGATGGCACTTGCCCGCCGCTACCGCACCATCGCCCTCGATAACCGCGGTGCAGGACGCAGCGAGAAGCCCGCCGGGCCGTATCGGCTCGAGCAGATGGCCGACGATGCCATGACCGTCCTCGATGCCGCCGGGATCGGGTCGGCGCATGTGATGGGGGCGTCGATGGGCGGCGCGATCAGCCAGATGATCGCCGTGACCTACCCGGAACGAGTGCGATCACTGATCCTGGCGTGTACTGCATGTCGTAACCATGCTTGGCGCAACGAACTGCTCGGCTCGTGGCGTTCCACCGCCGACGAACACGGCATGGCCGTCCTGGCCTCGACCGCGGCGCGGTGGGTGATGGCGCCTCGCTCGCTACGGCGGATCGCCCCAACCCTCGGCTGGCTTGGTCCGCTCGGGTTGGTCCGACCACCTCATGGGTTCGTCGCCCAGGCCGACGCGTTGCTCGCCGCCGATGACCGGGACATCACGGACCTGCTGGGCACGATCACCGTTCCGACCATGGTGGTCGTCGGCAATCAGGATGTGCTCACTCCTCGGGGAGACAGTGAGGAACTCGCCGAGCGTATTCCGGGGGCCGAGCTCGTGGTCATCTCTGGAGCGGCCCATGGACTGATGGTCGAACACTGGAGCACCTTCAATCAAGTCATCCTCGAATTCCTTGACCGGATAACTACCGTACGGGCCGATCCCGCAGCTTAAGTCTCGGAACGCGAGAAACTTGCCGATTTCTTTCTCGACAACGAGAGATGAAGCGCGACTTTTTGATCCGAGCGGTGTCTAATACCTCTGGAAGCGCTCGTCGCTTCTGCCGGCCGAAGCACTGCCCGCATCGGTGTGAGGTCTGGCTGGGAACGTTCTCCGGGGCACCGACCGGGGAACGTTCCACGAAACGGCTAACCCGGTTCCGACCTAGTGACGACTGGTCGGAACCGGGGAGCCCACAAATCGGGCAGTCAATCGAGGCCGTCAGGCGATGGTGCACTGGGGCCACGGCGATGGACGCGGATGGGGCCCGACAACACTTGCGCATGCGGGACGTGGACGACCACACCATCTTCCTGCGCGATCTCCACCGTTGCCGGATGCACAGCCTGAACCGTGCCGACGATCGCGTCACTCTCCACCTCACAGCCGATGGGCAGGATGCGACGCACATACCGGCCGGCGGCGATATTGCGAGCGACGTCGAGTCCACCAAGGCCGATCAACAACGTGGCGATGGCCCCGACGCTGAACAACAGTGCGGCCACGGCAAGGTTGACGATCGTGGTGTCGACGCCCAACTGGCTGACGGCAAGGATGGTCGCGGCGCTGATGATCACGGCCTTGGCGACGCGGGGTGGGCCCGAACGGGCTTCGCCGGTGGCTTTGAGCATCGCCGACTTCACGGCGAGTGCAGCCAGTGTCGCAGCGACCTGACCGATGAGAATCGTCAGCCCGGCCACGAGGGCCTTCGGGAGATAGTTGACCAGCGCCTGTGGCATCGTGTCGAGCGCATCGGGGCTGACGAAGCCGATCGCCACCACCAACCCGATGGCCACGAGAATCGCCATCACGAAACTCGCTGCCGCCGCGGCCACTTGGCGGAGTGCCTCGGGCCGATTGTGTGCGCCCAACTGCCGACGCACCACTCGACCGGCGATCGAGCCGACGATGAACCCGCCGGCTATGGCAATGATGGCTGAGATCCACGGATTCATCAGGACTCCTCGTCGGTGAACAACACGGCGGCCGTCCGCCAGGCGGTGCCGAACAACTCCACGATCAACTCGGTCGCGTCGCGCTTCGATGCGTCGGAGCGGACCCCGGTGGTCAGGCGCTCGAGCAGGTCGGCCGGGGGACGCAACGTCTCGCGCAACTGCGCGCCGAGCGACGGTGCTTCGGTCAACCGCTCCACCCGGGCGGCATCGTCGGGGTACGCCTCCAGGTGTTGTTCGAGACGCGCCGGGTTGCGGTCGAGCCACGCCAGCAACTGGCGGTCGGAGGGCGCTCGGCGGCTCATCGCCATGTCTCCAACTTGGTGGCCAACGACCGTCTGGCGCGGAACAAGCGGGTCTTGACCGTGGCGAGCGGAATGTCGAGGGCCTCGGCGATGTCCTCGTAGGCGAACAACTCGACCTCCCTCAATACGACGATCGCTCGGCTGAGCGGATCGAGCTGCTCCAACGCCTCCCACAACTCCCCAACCATCGCCCGGCCCTCGGCGGTGCGCTCGGTGACGGCACCGGTCGCCTTCACCTCGCTGAGATCGTGAGGGTCGACAGCCTGATCACGGCGCTTGCGGCCCATCGAAACGGCCACGTTGTGAGCGATCCGCAGCACCCAGACCCGAAAGGGTGCGTCACCGCGGAACCGATCGAGATTCGTCCACACCCGGATCAGGGTCTCCTGCACCGCATCTTCGGCGAGGGCCTGGTCACGCAGGATCGACAGCGCCACCCGATAGATGGACGGACTCAACTCCAGCACGGCCTGTTCCAGTGATGGCGCCGTATTCGGTGCGGTCACTTCCGCTGCGGGGTGGGTTTCGGTCACGATGATGGGTACAGACGACTTGGTCGACAGATTAGTCGCGGCTCGCCGAGTAGGCAGCGATGCCCGACTGGGGGCAGGATCTCACTCGATGCGCATCGGAATCATCGGAGCGGGCGTCGCCGGGCTGATGGCGGGGCGATCACTGATCGACGCCGGTCACGACGTGGTGATGGTCGACAAGGGTCGATCGCCGGGCGGACGTTTGGCCACCCGGCGCCTCGGCGGAGCGCGTCTCGATCACGGAGCCCAGTTCTTCACCGTACGGAACGGACGATTCCGGACGTACGTCGACGAATGGATCGACGATGGCGTCGTCGCCGAGTGGTGTCGCGGATTCGATCCGGTGCAGCCCGACGGCTTTCCTCGCTACTGCTGCCCGACGGGAATGAACACGCTCGCCAAGCATCTGGCGCGCGGACTCGACGTCCGCTGCTCGACGATGGCCTTCGCCGTGCGGCCCACGGCAGACGGCACCACTGGTTGGACCATCCTCATCGACGACGGGACGACGATCACGGTGGACGCCCTCATCGTGACGACCCCGGTGCCCCAGGCCTACGCGTTGTTGATCACCAGCGGCGTGAAGCTCCCCGAGGAGCTCACTGCGATGGGCTACGACCGCACGATCGCCCTTCTGGCCGTCCTCGACCGCCCCGGCGACGTCCCGAGCCCCGGTGGCATCCCGAGACCCGGTGGCATCTTCAGCTTCATCGGTGACAACCGGATGAAGGGGATCTCGACCGTTCCGGCGATCACGTTCCATGCCGACGGCACGTGGAGCGAGGCTCACTGGGATGACCACCACGCCGCACTCGATGCAGCACTTCGGGAGGCAGCCATGTCGTGGTTGGGGGGCGCGACGATCGTCGAGAGCCAGGTTAAAAAGTGGCGGTTCGCCACACCACGCACGCCGTGGCCCGATCGGTGCTGGATCGCCCGCGAATCGGTCCGGCCTCTGATCCTGGCCGGCGATGCGTACGGCGAACCGAGAGTCGAGGGGGCGGCACTCAGCGGGCTGGACGCCGCCGACGCCATCATCGCACTGGGGTCGACGTCGGGCTGATTACATCTCGCTCGGGCCGTCGATCGGCGTGATCGATCGGCGGCCGTGCAGGCCGACCACCGTCTGGTGCGGAGTTCGGCGGCGGGAGTCGGTGGCCTGTACGACTCCGACGTCGTCAACACTCGTATCGAGTCGACGCCACGCGCGTCCGCCAGGATACGTGGCCGTCATCCCCGTCGGTCGGTCGGTCTGCCCATCGGACCGGATGACCGCCGGATCGGACCAGCGCACGGCGGAGCGTGGGTCGTGGCCCGAGCAGAACAACTCGCTCCACACGACGAACCCGCCGAGCCGATCCCCGCCGGCGAAAAGCTCGCGGATGGCAACCGTCGACGAACGCTCGATATCGGTGATCGAGGCGGTCCAGCCCCGCTCAGAACGGTGCACGGCAAGCCGATAGGGCGCGGCGGCGCGCCACGGGTAGTCCCGGGTGTTGCGGTCGTCGGGCGTCGACGGGAGGGGCGACTGCGACCCTTCGAGGATCGAGGTGACATCTGCCGCCAAGGCATAACCACCCCAGTTGACCGCACGACCGCCGGGATGACGGTGATTCCACTGCAGCCCGGTGTGCGCCGCACCGTACGAGTGCGCCTCCGCATCGAGAAAGCTCACCTGCAACGCCCAGAAGTACAACGCCTGGACCCGGGGTTGCTCGAGGATCTCGAGGGTGACGGCGCAACCGATGATCGGTGACCCGACCTCGATGCCCTGCCACCACAGGTGGAAACCACCGCCTGTCGGGCGGTCGTCGTAGGCATCGCCCCGCAGGCGATCGGCGAGACGCGTGAAGGTACGAAGCACGATGCGCACCGTAGCGGCCGGTACGCGACCGGATGGGCTGGTCAGCGCCGGATGGTGGCGATCAAGGCAGCAGGAGCGACGCGCAGTGCTGCGGTCGCCGTGTTGTCCGGCAGCTGCTCACATGCCGCTACGGCCGAAGCGGCGTACTCCTCGGCAACGGTGATCGCCTCGGCGATGCCCGAGCCGCTGCGCACGATGACGAGCGCCTTGTCGCGCTCCTCGGGGGCCAACGGCCGGCCGAGCAGGGCACCGAGTTCCTCGCCGGCTGGCCCGCCGGCGGCCAACATACGCAGCACGGGCAGGGTGTAGACGCCCTCTTCCATATCGTGACCAGCGGGTTTACCCAGATCGGCGTCGGTGGCTGTGAGGTCGAGCACGTCGTCGACGATCTGGAACACCATCCCGAAGGCATCGCCGAACCTGGTCAGCGCGTCGACCCACCCACGGGGATGGCCGGCCACGATCGCCCCGATGCGGGCCGACGTGCCGTACAACGACGCCGTCTTCCCCTCGATCGAGTCGAGATATTGCTGTTCGGTGCGAGCGACCTGGTAGGTCGTGCGAACCTCGCCGATCTGACCGAAGCACAGCCGCCCGATGGTGTTGGCCAGGAGCCCTGCCACCTCGGTTCCCAGTGAGGCAGCGATCTCCGACGCCCGCGAGAGCAGGAAATCACCGGCGACGATCGCCTGGAGGTTGCCCCATTTGGCATTGACGGTCTCGACACCGCGACGGGTCTCGGCCTCGTCCATCACATCGTCGTGATACAGCGAGCCGACATGGACGAGTTCGCAGGCGACACCACCGAGCACCACGTCGTCGCTCACCGCCCCTCGTCCGTCGGCCAGCCCGGCGACGACCGCCATCACCGGTCGCAGGCGCTTTCCGCCGGCGACCAGCAGGTGACCGGCAAGTTCGGTCATGTACGGATCGGGCGTATGCACCGAGTTCTGCAGCGCTGACTCCACCCGAACCCGGTCTA
Source organism: Actinomycetes bacterium (assembly GCA_031371195.1). Lineage (GTDB taxonomy): Bacteria > Actinomycetota > Acidimicrobiia > Acidimicrobiales > Ilumatobacteraceae > JANMJD01. The sequence goes on from JANMJD010000446.1 coordinate 19,039, forward strand.
CCGACGAGGTGGGCAGACTCAGCAGGGGGGACGCTGCGGCCATGGTTCACAGGCTACGTGCTCGTGAATCGATGCACGAACTTCGCTCAAGCACCGCCGACGCAACCGGCGACAATCATGCGAGACTGAGTCCGGTCATGTCTCACGTGCGGCGGTCATACAGCTCGGTTCCGTTTCTCTTGGTGGTCGCAGCTCTGATCTGCTCGGCCTGCGGAGGGAACCAACCCGATTTCGGCGATTGGGAATCCCGCTTCTGGTGGGGTGCCCACGTCGCCTTGCGGTCCCCGGACGAGCCGTATTCCGGCGCCGTCGCTCAGCTCGAGCAGCTCACCGGAGCGCCGATGGACGCCGCCCGGGTCTACCGCCGCTGGGACGACGAATTCCCGACCGACGTCGAGAAGTTCCTCAAATCGGGAAAGCGTCTGGTCGTGTTGTCGATCAAACCGATCCGGGCCGACGGAACCAGGATCGCCTGGGCCGACCTCGCCGAAGCCCAGCCGGGCACTGCATTGTTCGAGGAGATGGCCACCTGGGCGAAGCGGGTCAAGAAGTTCGGTCGACCGATGTACGTCACGCTGCATCACGAACCCGAGACCGGTGACGACAAGGCGTCGGGCACGACGGACGACTACGTCGCCGCCTGGCGCCGGTTCACCACGCTCATCCGTGAACACGGCGGGTCGAACGTTCGCCTGATGTGGATCATGACCGACCGGTCGTTCACCGTTCCCGCCGCCGACCGCCAGGCGGCCGCCTCGTGGTACCCTGGCGACGACGCGGTCGACGCCATCGGCGTCGATGCGTTCAACTGGTTCACCTGCCGCGACCGCGACGAGGGCTGGCGCAGCGCCGCCGAGCTGGTCGAGCCGGCGCGGCAATTCGCCCGCAGCCATCCGGACAAGCAGCTATGGATCACGGAGTTGGGCACGGTGGGGGACCCGAAGAAGCCCAATCGTCGGGCGAGATGGCTGCGCGACGCCGCCGCCCTGGCGACGACACCGGGCTGGGAGCAGTTGCACGGCGTCCTCTACTTCGACGACGTGCACGGGCCGGAGTTCCCCAAGTGCGATTGGCGGATCGACGACACGACCGGCCCGGCTTTGGCGACACTCGCATCGGTTCCCCCCGAGCCGACGACCACGACGGCCACCGCCACGACGGTGGGCGCCTGACCCGCGGCGCGCCTTCCACCGGCGCCTACCGGACCGGCGAGTAACGGGCCCCCCGTCCGGTTCGGCGGATGACGAACTGCCAGAGCTGCAGCCGTCGGGCCCGGAATCCGGCCGCCGAGATGCACAGGTAGTAGCGCCACATCCGCCGGAATCGCTCGTCGTAGTTCGGCAAGTCTCCCCAGGCAGCCTCGACGTTGGCCAACCAGCACATCAACGTGCGGTCGTAGTCCGGGCCGAAGTTGTGCACGTCCTCGATGACCAATGAGGGCTCGCACGCTCGGCCGATCTGACCGATCGACGGCAACAGACCCCCGGGGAAGATGTACTTGTCGATCCACGGATCGGTGTGCTCCTTGGTGACGAGGGAGCCGATCGTGTGGTGGACCATGACCCCCTCGGGCGCCAGCAGCTCTGCGCAGTGCTCGAAAAACCTCGGCAGGTTCTTCGAGCCGACGTGCTCCATCATGCCGACCGACACGACACGGTCGAAGCTGCCGGTGATCTGGCGATAGTCCTCTTCGAGGATCTCGACGTCGAGTCCGCCGCACACCTCGCGGGCCCGCTGCACCTGGTTGACCGCCGGGGAGATGCCGACCACCGAGGCGCCGTAGTTCTCGGCGGCAAACCTGGCCAAGCCTCCCCAACCGCAACCGATGTCGAGCAGCCGCATGCCGGGCTCCAGGTGAAGTTTGCGACAGATCAGATCGAGTTTGGCGGTCTGAGCGGCGGCCAGATCCCGGGAGTGATCGGGCTGGTCGGCCCAATAGGCGCAGCTGTAGACCATCCGCGGGTCGAGCATCCGCTCGTAGAGATCATTGCCGATGTCGTAGTGATGCTGGGCGTTGCGGCGCGCCCGGGCCAGCGTCTGGCGATTCGACAATTTGGCGCGGGCCACGGTCGCCACCATTTTCGCCGATGGACGGATCGCCTCGCGCACGTCGGCAGTGAGGACCCGGGTGATGAGCTCATCCGGTGCGGCCGCATCCCACCACCCGTCCATGTACGCCTCGCCGAGCGCCAACTCGCGATCGGCGAGCACTCGCTCCCACAGGCGGTCGTCGTGAACCGTCATACTCCACGGATCGCCGCCGCCGACTTGGATACCGGCCGACTCCAACAAACGCACACAGGAGTCGCGCGCTGCGGACCGAGATGTCGAGTTCTGGATGGAGGCACCTGCCCGTCCCATGACCGTGCATCTTCGCGCAGTCATTCGGCCTGTTTTGACAACCACGGCCTCAGCGGGTCCGATGCGCATGGGTTGACACACCCCGCCGGTACACTCATTCGTACTACTCACCGTCCCCTAAGGCGGCCATCAAGTGTTCGAACGTTTTACCGACCGAGCTCGCCGAGTCGTGGTTCTGGCGCAAGAAGAAGCGCGTCTGCTGAATCACTCCTACATCGGTACTGAGCACATCCTCCTCGGCCTCATCCACGAGGGCGAGGGTGTTGCCGCCAAGGCACTCGAATCCCTGAGCATCTCGCTCGAGGCCGTTCGCAGCCAGGTGCAAGACATCATCGGCCAAGGCGGCTCGTCGCCGTCGGGCCATATTCCTTTCACGCCGCGCGCCAAGAAGGTGCTCGAGCTCTCGCTGCGTGAAGCATTGCAGCTCGGCCACAACTACATCGGTACCGAGCACATCCTCCTCGGGCTCATCCGTGAGGGCGAGGGTGTCGCCGCCCAGGTGTTGGTCAAGCTCGGGGCCGACCTGTCGCGAGTGCGTCAGCAGGTCATCCAGTTGTTGTCGGGCTATCAGGGTCCGCAGGGCAAGAGCGACCCGACCCCCCAGGCGGCAGCCGCCGGGGCAGGCGCGTCGTCGTCGCCGGAGGACAAGGGCGGCTCGCAGATCCTCGATCAGTTCGGGCGCAATCTCACCCAACTGGCCAAGGAGAAGAAGCTCGACCCGGTGATCGGCCGGTTGCGCGAGCTCGAGCGGGTCATGCAGGTCCTGTCGCGCCGCACGAAGAACAACCCGGTGCTCATCGGTGAGCCCGGCGTCGGCAAGACGGCCATCGTCGAAGGCCTCGCCCAGAAGATCGTCTCCAACGACGTGCCCGACACGCTGCGGGCAAAGCAGCTCTACACCCTCGATCTCGGCGCACTTGTCGCCGGTTCCCGCTACCGCGGCGACTTCGAGGAGCGCCTGAAGAAGGTGCTGAAAGAGATCCGTACCCGCGGCGACATCATTCTTTTCATCGACGAGATCCACACCCTTGTGGGTGCAGGTGCCGCCGAGGGCGCCATCGACGCCGCCTCGATCCTCAAGCCGATGTTGGCCCGTGGCGAGCTGCAGACCATCGGTGCGACCACCACCGACGAGTATCGCAAGCACCTCGAAAAGGATGCGGCCCTCGAACGGCGCTTCCAGCCGGTCAAGGTGGAAGAGCCCACGCTGGCCCACACCATCGAGATCCTCAAAGGGCTGCGCGACCGGTACGAGGCCCACCACCGGGTGACGATCACCGATCAGGCGCTCGTCGCCGCGGCCAATCTGGCCGATCGTTATATCTCCGACCGGCACCTGCCCGACAAGGCGATCGACCTGATCGACGAGGCCGGCTCGCGCCTGCGCATCAAGCGCATGCAGACCCCGCCCGACCTGAAGGAACTCGATGGTCGCCTGACGACCGTACAGGACGCCAAGAAGAAGGCCGTCGAAGACCAGCGCTTCGAAGAGGCCGGCCGCCTCCGCGATCAGGAGAAGTCGATCCTCGAGGAGAAGTCGCGCAAGGAAGCCGAGATCAAGGCATCCGGTGTCGACCTGTTCGACGAGGTGGACGAAGAGGCAATCGCCGAGGTGCTCTCGATCTGGACGGGTATCCCGGTCTACAAGCTCACCGAGGCCGAGACGGCCAAGTTGCTCAACATGGAAGGTGAGCTGCACAAGCGGATCATCGGCCAGGAAGATGCCATCCGCGCCGTCAGCCAGGCCGTGCGTCGCACCCGGGCCGGCCTGAAGGACCCGAAGCGCCCGAGTGGCTCGTTCATCTTCCTCGGCCCCACCGGTGTTGGTAAGACGGAGTTGGCCAAGACGCTCGCCGAGTTCCTCTTCGGCGACGAGCAGTCGCTCATCGCTCTCGACATGTCCGAGTACATGGAGAAGCACACCGTCAGCCGCCTGGTGGGTTCGCCCCCCGGCTACGTCGGTTACGAAGAAGGCGGCCAGCTCACCGAGGCCGTGCGGCGCAAGCCGTTCTCGGTCGTGTTGTTCGACGAGATCGAAAAGGCCCACCCCGACGTGTTCAACACCCTCCTCCAGATCCTGGAAGAGGGCCGGTTGACCGACTCGCAGGGTCGCACCGTCGACTTCCGCAACACCGTGTTGATCATGACGTCGAACCTGGGGACCCAGGAGCTGCGCAAGGCCCACGTCGGGTTCACCAAGAACGACGAGGCCGTGTCGTACGAACGCATGAAGGACAAGGTCAACGACGCGCTCAAGGCGCATTTCCGGCCCGAGTTCCTCAACCGCATCGACGAGACGATCGTCTTCCACGAGCTGTCCAAGGCCGAGGTCACCCAGATGGTCGACCTGATGATCAAGCGTCTGAGTGTGCAGATGGAGAGCCAGGGCCTCGGTATCGAGCTCACCCAGGCCGCCAAGGAGCACCTCGCCGAGAAGGGCTATGACCCGCAGCTCGGCGCTCGGCCGCTGCGTCGGGCGATTCAACGTCTGATCGAGGATGCCATCTCGGAGAAGATCCTCTACAAGACGATCCGTGCCGGTGAGATCGTCGTGGTCGACGTCGAGGAAGATCCCGACCGTCCCGGCGAGAACCGCCTGACGTTCCGCTCCGTCGAGGGGTTTCAGCCTCCGGCGGCCGTTGAGCTGGCGGTCACGGGTCCTGTTGTCGAATCGGGCGAACTCCCACCACCGGTCATCTGACCTTCGACATCTCGAACCCAGAACCGAGTTCGTTGGCCTGCCCATTTCGGGCAGGCCAGCGCCGCTTTTCGAAACCAGCGGCTAATCGACCGGAACGACCTGAACGATTGCACCGAGGTCACTGGGCACGGTCAGCTGTGAGCGAGTCCGGCCATCGCTCCCGACCAGGCTGACCAGCTCGCGCTCCGCCACGAGCACTGAATCGTCGTCCACCGCCGCCATCGCCTCCACGTCGCCAGACCAATTCACCACGGCCTCGGGAAGCAGGCTCGTCCGATTCAGCCAGGTGATTCGTGCACCGAGCGCCGCAACCACGTGCTTGCTCGTGGCGCTCATCGACGGCGCAACCTGTCCGGTGACTCCGATCGACGCCGTACGCGCCGCCACGGGGGCGCGGGCTGGATCGAGAATGGCGTCGACCACGTACTCGGCGATCGTCCCATTGGCCGAGCCGACGAACAGTTGGGTTCCGTCGGGGGCCAAGGTCAGGCTGCCGGCCCGGCGCTGGAGTTCCAGCGCGTTCGGCACATCGAGACACCACACGCCGTTGATGAATCCCAAGGTGTGGACGAAGGCATACGTACTCGCATCGGGATTGACACCGCGATAAAGCGTGAAGAGCAGACCATCCCGCTCCGACGTCACCTGCGTTCGGGCGAGACCCGTCATCTGCTCGTCGACCGTCTCGCCCTTGTTGCGCAGGTTCAGGGGCAGCTGCAGCGCACCGTCGGGCAGGCTGATCACCCGTACCTGGTAAGTACGAGGTGTTGTCGAATCCGGGTGAACTTGGTCGAGATAGTCGATCACGAACATGCCGATCGGCAACGTCGTCGACTCCCAGGCATTGGCGAATCCCTCGGGCAGCAGTTCATGGTCGTAGGTCTGGCGGAAGAGTTCGCCGTCGACGCCGGCGACGACGACCTCGGTCCGCCCGGGCGAGGGCGTTCCCGTGAGCGCCACGACCCGTGCCGCCGGCTCGACTGCCCGGACCGTCAATGATCCGGTCAGGTCGGCGGTGTGCACGATGGTTCCAGTGCGTAGGTCATGCCACGCCAACCGGGTTCCCGTAGGCGTTGGCGAGTACGAGACGGCGGTCGCACCGCTCGACGTGAGGACCGCCGCCATCGGCTCCTCGACGACTCCGTGTCGGATGAACGTCACCCGACCGTCGGCCCCGACCAGGGCTGCGTCGGGAAGGGCCACCGGGCTCGACGCAGCGGTCGGTTCGATCGTGATCTGTTGCGCCGAAGCGGGGCCACACGCCGCAACCAACGCGGCGATGACCAGCATCAAGTGACGTGGACGTGCCATGCCTGTGATACACCACGACCGGCGGATCGGTTCCCTGGACTCAGATGTCGAACGACGCGGCCAGGGCGACGGCCTCGTCACGTTCCAGAGCGGTTTCCAGGCGGTAAGTCACTCCGTCGACGGCCCACAACACCGTGTTGCCGGCGAGACGAGCGGTGTCGTTGATTACATGGCCAGCCGGATCGAGGAACACGATCACGTGTCGTGGCCCCGAGATGAACACTGCCGAGACACCCTTCACCACGACGTCCTCGACCCGGGCCGAACTCGACCCGTCGCCGGAAGCGAACTTGGCGAAATACGCCCGATCGATGGAGCCCCGGGTGATCCACAACCGTGCGCCGACGTCGGTCAGCCCGGTGGCGGGCAGCGAGGGCATCACCCGCCAGCTCGCCTCCAAGACGCCAACAGTCTGCCCCGCCCGTTCGAGTGGATACGTCGTCACCTGCACGACCGCCGGAGGACCGAGGACACCGCTGGATGGCAGCACCACGCCGGTCGCCTGCTCGGCCGCGTCGACGCCGACCGGTGCGTCCAACGTCGGCGACGACCCCGTTTCCGTGGCCGGATCCACCGATCCGGCGCCGACCGATCCGGCGGCGACGGCCACGGTTGGCAGCGGCGTGTCCACCTCGAGTCGGACCGCACCGATACCTACCCAACGGGCGAGCGCCCGACGAGGACCCGGGAGCACCAGGGCCAGGCAGACGATGGCGGCGATCATCAACGGCCCCCACCGGCGAGGCGCCGTTCGCCGCATCACCCCCGACGGGCGGCGCCGGAGGATGCCCGACCGGAAACGTGGTCCGGTGGTGCTCCCGATCCGCCCGACGACCACTCCGACGATGGCCCCTTCCGCGGGAAACTCCAGCGAATCGGCGACTCGGCGCAGCACGGACTCCAGTCCGTCCATCGAGGGATCGGAGGTCGATACGTTCACCAAGATCCCTCCCCGGTGGTCAGTTCATCGCGCAACCGGACGAGGGCCCGCGACGTACGCGATTTCACGGTTCCTGGCCGGCAGCCGAGCACCACTGCGGTCTCCGCCTCGGACAGCTGGGCGAAGTAGCGGCAGGCGATCACCGAGCGATCCGCCTCACCGAGACGATTGACCGCCTGAACCACTCCGGCCAACTCCATTGCCGTCATCGTCAGCACGACCGGGTCGGCGGAGTCGGCGGCCGCGACGGTCAGGCCACGATCAGCGGCGCGCTCGGCGAGTGCCGCACGGCGGATCGTCGACCGACGCCGGTTGCGAGCCTCGTTGGCGACGATCGTCATCACCCACGGCCGGAAACTCGCTTCGGCCCGAAACCGATCGAGGGCCTGATACGCCTTCACGAAACCCTCCTGCACAACGTCCTGCGCCTCGTCGGTCGAGCCGCACAGGCCGACGGCCAGCCGCAACGCCCCCCGTTGATGGCGTCGGACCAACTCGCCGAACGCGTCTCGATCCCCCTTCCGAGCGCGCTCCACCAACGAGGCGTCGGGGTCGCCCACTTCGTCCCGGGCGTCGACGGCTCGTCGATCCATCGTTCAGTTGCACGTCTTCGTCATGGCCGGCGTGACCACTTATACACCGCACGAGTGTGGGCGGTTCCCACGTCCGCGTGCGAAGATGGTGCAGTGCCCGCCCGTTCTCCCGTGCAACACCGCGGGCGACGACCGATACGGGGCATCGCTCTCGCAGCGGCCCTGCTCCTCGTCGGTTCCTGCAAGGTGGATACGACTGTCGAGGTGACCACCGACCGGACCGGTGCGGGCACCGTCACGGTGACGATCAACACCGATGCCGAGGTCGCCCGGGCCGCGCCCGACCTGCCCACTGACCTGCGCGTCGCCGACCTGAAGTCGGCCGGTTGGTTGGTCGACGGCCCGAGCGCGCGCGCAGACGGTGGACTGGCGTTGGTCCTGCATCGTCCGGTCACGACTCCCGAGGAAACGTCGGCTGTATTGGCTCAGCTCAGCGGTCCGGACGGCCCGTTCCACGGACTGACCCTGACCCAGGAGCGGTCCTTCGCCAACATCACCACCACCCTGAACGGCACGATCGAGGTCCGCTCGGGACTGTCGGCGTTCGTCGACTCCAAGGTCGTGCAGTTGCTCGGCGGGGCGCCCTACGCCCAGACCCTGGCCGAACGAAACCTCGCGTTGAACGACGTCGTCGATCTCCGCCTGATCGCCACGGCACCGGGCACCATCCGCTCGACCGACGGAGTGACTAGTGCTCCGGTCGGCGCCGGTACCGACACCGTCAGCACCGTGGAATGGCGCGCCGACCTCACCGCCACGGGGCCGCGTCCGGTCACCCTCGTTTCTGCGCTGCGCGATCTCGGCGCGCAGAACGCCCGCCGCTGGCGCGACTTCGCCCCGTGGGCGGCCGCCGCCTGGGGAGTATTCTTCGTCGGCGTCGTGCTGCCGGTGATCCATCTGGTGCACCGACGCCGTCGCCGCGCACTCTGACGCACCCCGGGCGTAGCGTCGCTCCCATGGCCAAGCTCCGCGTCGTGTACCGCTGCACGGCGTGCGGTGCGTCCGAGCCGAAATGGGGAGGTCGCTGCAACGCATGCGGCGAATGGAACACACTGTCCGAGGAGTTGGAGCAGCCGGCCGGGCGCACCGCCTCCGGCATCTCGTTGGCTCCGGCTTCGGCCCCGACCCGCATCGGCGATGTGAGCACCCTTGCAGCCGGGCCGCGGTCCACCGGTATCTCAGAACTCGACCGCGTACTCGGTGGTGGACTGGTGCCCGGGTCGGTCAGTCTCGTCGGCGGCGAACCGGGCGTCGGCAAGTCGACGCTGCTGTTGCAGGTGCTCGCCGCCTGGTCGGGTCGGGCGCTGTACGTCTCGGCCGAGGAGAGCGCCCAACAGGTGCGCATGCGCGCCGACCGACTCGATGCCGTGCGCGACGATCTGTGGCTGCACGCCGAGATGTCGCTGCCCCGTATCATCGCTGCGCTCGACGATCTCGCTCCCGAACTGCTGGTCGTCGACTCGATCCAGACGATCGCCGACCCCGACGTCGCCTCGGCACCGGGCACCGTCGTGCAGGTGCGCGAGTGTGCCCATCGGCTGGTGCAGGAGGCCAAGCGCCGCGGACTCGCCGTGGTCCTCGTCGGTCATGTCACCAAGGAGGGCGGGTTGGCCGGGCCCCGCGTCCTCGAGCACGTCGTCGATACCGTGCTGACCTTCGAGGGTGATCGACACCACGCGCTGCGCTTGCTGCGCGCCGTCAAACATCGCTACGGACCGACCGACGAGTTGGGCCTCTTCGAGATGCGTGAGACGGGTCTCATTGGCGTACCCGACGCAAGCAGACTCTTCCTCGCCGATCGTCATGCGGGCATCGCCGGTTCCATCATCGTCCCGACGATGGAAGGCCACCGGCCGGTACTCGTCGAACTCCAGGCGTTGATCAGCGACTCGAACCTGCCGCAACCCCGACGCTCGGCCCAGGGACTCGATCAGGGGCGCTTGTCGATGCTCCTCGCCGTGCTCGAACGTCGAGCCGGTTTGTCGCTGGCCAAGTTCGACGTCTTCACCTCGGTGGTCGGCGGTATCCGGCTCAGTGAGCCGGGGGCCGACTTGGCGATCTGCCTGGCCGTCGCCTCGGCCCGACTCGACCGGCCGCTCCCTGACGGTCTGGTGGCCTGCGGCGAGATCGGTCTGGGCGGCGAGATCCGCCAGGTCGGCCACACCCCGCGGCGGCTGGCCGAGGCTGCCCGACTGGGCCAGCGGACCGTGCTGTGCCCACCTTCGGCGCCCAGCGACGTCCCCGGTATCGCCATTCGACGAGTCGCCACCCTGAGCGAGGCACTGGACGCCGCCGGTCTGGGGCGACGAGGGTGATTTCGGGCGAACGTTCCCTAAAATCGACCAATGGTCAGCTCCGCCCGTGCTCGAACCGACGCGTTCCACGCCGTGTTGGCGCAGGTCTCCCCCGGCACACCCTTGCGTGAAGCGCTCGATCGAATCGTCCGGGCGAAGATGGGGGCACTCGTCGTCGTCGGCGACACGGCCGAAGTGCTCGGTATGTGCTCCGGCGGTTTCATGCTCGATGCACCGTTCAGCCCGCAACGGCTGTCGGAACTGGCCAAGATGGACGGGGCGATCATCCTGGCCGGCAGCGGCGGACGAATCGCCCGGGCGAACGTACATCTCGTCCCCGATCCTTCGGTGCCCACCAGCGAGACCGGTACCCGTCACCGCACCGCCGAGCGCGTCGCCCGCCAGCTGATCGACATTCCGGTCATCTCTGTCAGCGAGGAGATGGGCGTGCTCACCGTGTACACCGGGGAGAACAAGCACGTGCTGCAGGAGATCCCACGGCTGCTCGACAAGGCCGGCCAGGCATTGCAGACGCTCGGCCGCTACAAGGAACGGCTTGAGGAGGCGGGGAACAGCCTGGCCGCTCTGGAGGTGGAAGATCTCGTCACATTGCGCGACGTGGCGACGATGATCCAGCGCAGCGAGACCGTTCGACGGATCGCCGACGAGATCGAGACGATGATCGTCGAACTGGGCGTCGACGCCCGCCTCCTGCGACTCCAGGTCGACGAGCTGTATGGCGAGACGCCGACCGACCTGTCGCTGGTGATTCAGGACTATCTTCCCGACGGAGCTGGTCGCACGGCGAACGACGTGATGTCGGACCTGGCCGCGCTCAGCGACGACGAGTTGATCGACGCCCGCACCGTGGCCGCCACCTTGAAGATCGACGGCGCCGAACTCGACTATTCGGTACAGCCCCGCGGATATCGCCTGCTGGCCGAGCTTCCTAGGATGAGCCCCGACATGATCGCGGCGGTCGTCGGGCGCTACGGCACCCTGATCAAGCTTCTGCGGGCTTCGACCGATGATCTGGCGTGCTGTCCGGGCATTGATGCCGACCGGGCCCGCTCGATCAAGGAGGGACTCGCCCGCCTCGCCGAGGAGAGCATCCTCGACCAGTACGGCTGATAGGCGAGATCCCCCACGTCCGACGCCCAGATGTGGTCGGGCCCGACGTCGGTCGCCCCGCGGACGGGCGATCGTTGCAGCAGGAAGCACGCCGTGATCGGGGTCCTGTTGCTGCGGTCGACGTCCCCCGACTCGCCGGTCCGACGCATCCGGTCCGCCCCTCGTAAGGTGATGCGACCGTCGACGTGGAGGTCTGCCGAATGACTCGAACACTCACCCTGCTTGACGGACCGGCCCGGCTGGAGATCGAGGTAGCCGGGCCCATCGACCGGCCGTCGGTCGCCCCGGGCGACCTGGGCTGGGATCTCAAGCCCGAAGGACTCTGTCAGGGCGACATCTGCATCCCGCTGCGGGCGACGACGATAGCCGACGGGCGCATCGCCCTGACCAACCTGGCCGGCCTGCTCGCTCGTCCCGTCGTGATCGACGCGGCAGGCGCAGTCGCCGCCCTCGGCACCAGCGCGGCAAGGCGCGCCGAGCAAATGCATGGCCTGGCCGCCCCCGACTTCACGTTGCCCGACCCGCAGGGTAACCCTGTGTCGCTCAGCGACTTCGGCCGACGCAAACGACTCCTCCTGGCCTGGAGCAGTTGGTGAGGTTGCCGCTTCGAGCTGCCCGTGTGGCAGCAACTCAACGATGAGCTTTCGGCCGACGGTTTCACGGTGATCGCCGTCGCCCTCGATCCAGACGTCGTGGCGGTGCGGGAGTGGTCGGCGGGTCTGACCATTCCGGTGGTCATCGATGCCCAGTTCACCGTGGCGGAGGCGTATGGCATCGTCAACGTACCGGCCTCGGTTTGGATCGACGAGAACGATCGCATCGTGCGCCCGGCCGACACGGCGATGGCCGACGACCGGTTCCGGGCATTCACCAACGTCGACTCGTCCGTCCACCATGACGCGCTTCGCGCCTGGGTGCACCACGGAACACGGGACCTCGACGACGATGCGGTGCGCGACCATCTGGAAGCCCCATCCGAACATCTGGTCCGCGCCCGACTGCATCGCCAGGTCGCCCTGGTGCTGCGCGACCGTGGGGACCATGAACGAGCCATCGAACATCTCGACACGGCCGAGACATTGGCACCCTGGGATTGGACGATCCGTCGGGGCAACATGCCGTTGCGCGGTGACGACCCGTTCGGCCAGAAGTTCTTCGATTTCATGACCGAGTTCAACGCCGCAGGGCGGCCCGGCTACTTCCGGTTGGGTACCGGCCAGCAGAGTCCCGAATCGGAGTCCTGAGCTGCCCGCCCATCCGTTTCGACCGCTGCGCCACCGCTCCGTCCGCCTCATCTGGGCTGCCGGGGTGGTATCGGATGTCGGCACGTGGGTGCAATTGGTCGTCGTGGGGAGCCTAATCGCCCGCGACACGGGTAGCGCCCTACTCACCGGTCTCACCGCATTGGCGACCTTCATGCCCCAGGGGCTCGCCGCCCCGGTCGGTGGGCTGTTGGCCGATCGGTACGACCGCTCCCGGGTGTTCGTCGCCGGTCTCACCGGTCAGGCGTTCTTCACCACCGGGCTGGCGTTTCTGATCGCCCACGGGCACCGCCAGCCGCTCGTGCTCACGGCCGCGATCCTCTGTTCGAGCGCTTCGGGTTCGTTGGGTGCTCCGGGCTATGCGGCGATGCTACCCGACCTCGTGCCTCCCGATGAGCTGATGGCGATGGTCTCATTGGGCATCTACTCGTGGAACGCGGGCCGTGTCGTCGGGCCGTTGGTCGGGGCCGTTCTCAACGCCACGGTCGGGCCGGCGTGGACGGTGACATTCAACGCGGCGACCTTTGCGGCGATGGCCCTGGCCGTCCTGGCCATTCGCCGACCGTTCCATCCTCCGGCATCCGAGCCGGCCGGGATACGCCAACGCCTCGGCGAAGGTCTGCGCTCGGTGCGAGAGGTTCCCGGATGCCGCCTGGGTGTCGTGCTGATGATCATGCTCAACCTGACCATCGGGCCGTTCATGGGCCTGCTACCGATATACGCCCACAAGGTGTTCCAGGGCGGCATCCGGCTGACCGGCGTGTTGAGCAGTGTCCAGGGCGTCGGAGCGATCATCGGCAGTCTCACGTTCACCGCTCTGGCCGCAACGCTGCTGCCATCCCGGCTGGTGAGGGTCGTGTCGGTCCTCCTGCTGGCCGCATATGCCCTGTTCGCCCTGGCCCCGGCGCCGTGGGTGGCCTGCGTGGCGACGGCGACGCTCGGCGCCTGCGTGTCGAGCATTTTCGTCACCGCCATGGGACTGGCCCAACGCGATGCTCCCGCGGCCACCCGGGGCCGGGTGATCTCCCTCGCTCAGGCGTCGATGGGAATCGCCTACGGCATCGGCGTACTCTGGATCGGCACGGTCGCCGACACCATCGGCCTGCGTTGGGCCTTCGGCATCGCGGCGATGATCGCCGCGATGCTCGTCGGTTGGCTGGCGCGGTCGTCGCCATGGTGGTCGGCCACCGTGGACGGCGTGGTTGCCAACCCGGCCCCCGAGGAGCTCACTGCTGCGGGGTGAGCTCAGTCCTCGCCACTGTCACCACTGTGCGACTTGTCCTCGTCGGAGCTGTCACTGTGGCTCTTGTCATCCGATCGGCACTCGGAGTCGTCGCTGTCGCACTTCTCGTCGTCGGAATGATCGGCGCTCTCATCGCCGGACTTCGGGCAATCGGCATCGTCCGCATCGCCGTCACCGTCGCCGCAGTCCGCTGCGGGCTTCGTCAATGACACCTTGATGTCTTCGCTCAACTTCGAGCCCTTGAGGCCGATGCGGAATCGCACCTGGCCCTGAGCCGACTTGATCACGACGTCGACCTTTCCGTCGTTGCGCTTGATCGTCGACGTCCACGTGTCGGCCGGCGACACATCGGTGAGCGACACCGTTCCGGCGGTCGGGTCGACCCAGACCGAGACGCTGCCGGCCACGCTGGGGTACGTCTTGGCGTAGGCGGCCGACACCGGGGCTGCTTCTGCAGCTACCGGCGCGGGAACGGCAACCGCTGCCGCAGCTTCGGCCACGGCAGCGGGGGCCGGTTCGGCCGCGGGAGTTGCGATCGGCGTCGGCGACGCAACCGACGGCGAGGGCGCCACGGATCGGGACGCTCTCGGCGGCCCGATCACGGCTCGCTTCGGCAGAGTCGTCGGAACGGTCGCAACCGCCGCCTGCTCGACGACATCCTCACGCACCACGAGCGTGCCTTCGGGCATCGGGTCGACAACGACCGGGGCCGCGGGCACCGTGGCCGACTCGACAACCGGCGCCTGCTCAACGACGACTGGTTCGCGACGGTGGTC
>JANMJD010000479.1:0-4844 GCA_031371195.1 Actinomycetes bacterium
CTGCTGATCGACGGGCAGGTCGGGCGAGTAGGTGATCCACACCGCGCCGTGCTCCATCGAGTGGACTGCGTTCTCATTGGCGACCGGCGTGGAGTAGAAGCCGCAGTTCTGCCAGATGGCCGAGTGTTCGCCACCGATCGGTGGACCCTGTGGATAGGCGACGGAGGTCTTCACATGGTCGCGGCTCTGCTCGGGAAACGTCGTGACGCTGATGTCACCTTCCGACGCGGCCGTGGTCCCTCCGGTCGTGGTCCCTCCGGCGGCGGCCGTAGTCGCGGTGGTTGGGGCGACGGACACAGACGATGAACTGCTGCACCCCGTCAGGCCCGGACCCAGTACGGCCACGGCGAACGCGACGAGGATGATGGGGCGTCGGATCATGGGGGTGCAGCCTATGCAGGCGGCCTCGGTCGGCGGCCTCGGTCGGGGTCGGCGGCCTCGGTCGGCGGCCGACGTTGATCGTCGTCCTGGGCGACCGATACCGTGTTCCGCCGGCCGTCGTCATGTGAGGCTGTCGTCGGGCGGCGCCGGCCGGGAGTTGGCGGCGCCCGGCGGCTATGGCAGCATCGTCGTGTGATACCTCCCGTGGTGAGCCTCGACGAGGCCGCCTCGATCGTCGGCAATCGTCAGGCGGTCTTCGCCGATGTCCGCTGGTACCTCGACGGTCGCCCCGGTCGGGCCGCGTTCGAAGCCGGGCACATTCCCGGCGCGGTCCACGTCGATCTCGACACCGCGCTGGCCTCCCATGGCCAACCGGCCATCGAGGGTCGGCACCCGTTTCCGACGGCCGAGGCGTTCGCCGCGTCGATGAGCGCACTCGGCATCGGCGACGACACGGTGGTCGTCGGGTACGACGATTCGGGCGGCGGAACCGCCGGGCGTCTGGTGTGGATGCTGCGTGTCCTCGGTCATCCCGCTGCCCTGCTCGACGGGGGATTGGCGGCATGGACGTCGGATCAGGCCACGGGACCGGAGCCGCTGCCGGTTCCGGCATCGTTCACCGTTCGCCCCTGGCCGGCAGATCGTTTCGCCGACGCCGACGACGTGTCGCGCGCCGCGATGGCAGGCGATGCCGTCGTGATCGACGCCCGTGGTGGCGACCGCTTCCGGGGCGAGACCGAACCGGTCGATCGACGTGCCGGCCATATACCGCGGGCCCGCAATGCCCCGTGGTCCGACAGCCTCGATCGGTCCACCGGGCGCTTCCTAATGGCCGATGACCTGCGAGAACGCTTCGGCGCACTGGGCGCGCGCCCCGGCGGCGACATCGTCTGCTATTGCGGTTCGGGGGTTTCCGCCTGCGCCAACCTGCTCGGCCTCGAGCGCGCCGGGTTCGACGGCGCCCGGCTGTACGTCGCCTCGTGGTCGGGTTGGTCGGCCGACCCCGACCGTCCCGTCGCCACCGGCTCGTGAGCGAAACCAGCCCCGATACGGGGCACGGCAATGATGCCGTCGCGGCGTTGCGCGCCACCCGCCGGCGCAAGCGCATGGCCCAACTGGAGTGGTTCGAGGTGTTGTACCGCGCCTACGTCATCGCCTTCCTCGCCGGCTATGCCGTGCTGTGGTTGTCGGCCCTGGTGAAGGACGAGCGCCTCGGGGCGCAGTCGCTTGACGACTTCCGCCACAGTGCTCCGGCGCTGATCGGCGGGCTGTGGGCACTGGTGGTGCTGGCGGGGCTTCGTTCGGGCAGCCGGGGCGGGCCCTTGGCGGTCGAGGACGCCGACGTCCGTCACGTCCTGCTCGCTCCCGTCGATCGACGCCGGGCGATGCTGCGTCCCACGGTGCAGCGCATCCGGTCACTGGCGTTCGGCGGTGCCGTCGTCGGGCTGATCGCCGGTCAGGCCGCGGGGCGTCGGCTCCCGACCTCGATGTACCGCTGGGCCGGCTCGTTCGGGCTGGTCGGGGCGTGTCTCGGGTTGACGTTCGGTGCCGTGGCGATCATCGCCCACACCCGGCGTCTTCCCGAGGCGTGGGCCACGGCGATCGGCGGGGCGCTGCTGGGCGTGCAGGGTCTGGCGATCTTCGACGTGCTGCGGGTCGGCCCGCTCGATTCGATCGGGCATATCGTGCTGTGGCCGCTGCAGTTCGGCCCCGTTGATCTCGTCGCCCTGGTGGTCGTTGCCGCGCTCGTGGTCGGCGCTCTGCTCCTGGCGGGGGGCGTCTCGCTGGAACGGCTCGCCCGGCGCAGCGCCCTCGTCGCCCAGTTGCGGTTCGCCGCCACGATGCAGGACCTGCGCACGGTGATGTTGCTGCGCCGGCAGCTGAGCCTCGAAGCCGTGCGCCTGCGGCCGTGGTTCAAGGTCCCCAAGATCGGCGGAGTGTTCTGGCGGCGGGGATGGCTGAGCGTGGCTCGGTTCCCGGCGCGACGACTGATCCGGATGCTCCTGCTCAGCGCCGTGTCGGCCGCAGCGCTCTACGCCGCGTTCAGCGGGACGACGATCGCCGTCGTCGTCGCCGGCCTGGCGGCGTTCATGCTCGGGTTGGAAGCGATCGAGCCGCTCGCCCAACACCTCGACCATCCCGATCTTGGCGATCTCCAGCCGGTCAACTCGAGCGCTATCCAGGTTCGTCTGCTGCCGGTCACCGGAATCCTGCTGGTCGTGCTCGGTGCGGCCGCCGGCGTGGTCACCGGTTTGATTGCCGGTGCGGGCGGGGCCGGGGTGGCGACCGCAGCGATGCTCGGGGTGGCCGCCGGGCTTGGTGGGGGGATCGGTGCCATCGTCAACGCTGTCTCCGGTGCGCCCGATCCGACCGGACAGAGCACCACGGCCTCGGTGATGCCGCCCGAGGTGGCCGGGATGACGGCGATGTACCGCATGACGTTCGCCCCGGCACTGAGCGTGCTCGGCAGTCTGCCGGTCCTGGCGGTCCGCCGCCGGGCGGGCGACCAGGCCGCCGAGCTTGCTCTGGCCGGGCGAGGCCTGATGGGCGTGGCGGTGGCCGGTGCCCTAACCGTTGGTTGGGTGCACGCCCGGCCGCGGTTCAAAGCATGGTGGAGCAGGACGCAGGCAGAAGCGAAACAGGCGCGCCCGGGGGTACGAGGATGACCAGAAGCACACGTCCGATGATCGAAGCGAGCGATCTCACCAAGGACTACGCGGGAAGCGTCGCGCTCCACCCGCTCGATCTGCGGATCGAGTCCGGCGAGACGGTGGCCCTGCTGGGCCACAACGGATCGGGAAAGACGACGTTCATCAAGATGGCCGTCGGCGTGCTCGAACCGTCGGGCGGCTCCGTGCAGGTCACCGGCCGGCCCGCCGGATCGATGGAGGCCCGCGCCGCGGTGTCGTACCTCGCCGACACCCCGAGTTTCTACGACGACCTCTCGGTGTGGGAACACCTCGAATACATCGCCCGGCTGCACGGCATGACGGAGTGGGAGCAGCTGGCCGCCGATCTCCTCGGTGAACTCGGCATCTACGAGCGGGCCGACGATCTGCCATCGACGTTCAGTCGGGGCCTGCGCCAGAAGGCGGCGATCGCCCTGGCGTTCATCCGGCCGTTCCAGTTGCTCCTCGTCGACGAGCCGTTCGTTGGGCTCGACGTGACCGGGCGCGATGCCCTGTTGGAGCTGTTCGACGCCGCCGCGGCGCGCGGTGCCACGTTGGTCGTGGCGACCCATGAACTCAAGTTCGCCCGGCGTTCGCAGCGCCTCATCGTCCTCGCCGACGGGGTGGTCGTCCACGACGGTCCGGGAGATGCCGACGCGGCACAGGTCTGGGTACGTCAAGGGTGATGGCAAACAGCGCAGGATGACGCACAAAGAGCAGCGCGGAGCGACTACTGTGCGCACTCATGCACGAGTACGTGACCGTTAGCTCTTCCTCCTACGACCCCTCGGCTCTCGCGGCCAAACTCACCGAGAAGTCGGCCGAGGGATGGGAGCTCGTCCAGATCGTCCAAACCGGCGGCGATGTCACCGGCTTCCTACGGCGAGGTACCGCCGTCGAAGCCCCGTCCGGATCCGCCGACGCGGCTCCGAGCGCAGTCGGCTCGGCCGGCGGGGCCACCGTCGTCGAAGACAGCTTCGGCACGACCGATGTCGCCGAAACCGCTTCGGAGTCGGCCCTCGCCGAGACCGTCCCCGAGGTGTCCGCCGAGAGCGTCGAAGCCGCTCCCGAGACCGTGATCGAGGATGTCGTCGCCGAAACCGCCACACCGGTGGTTGATGTCGTCGCCCCCGTCGCCGCTGTGGTCGAAGCCGCCCCGGAGGCCGTTCCCGAGGTAGTCGTCGAGTCCGCGCCAGTGGTCGAGTCCGCCCCGGTCGTCGAGTCCGCGCCGGTGGTCGAGTCCGTCCCCGAGGCCGTTGCGCCCGTCGCCGACGCTGCAGCGGCCGTTGTCGCCGAACCGGCTGGGTGGGGCGCCGCCGACCCGGTCACTCCCGCCGCCGATCCGACGCCGGTAGGCGGCTCGTTCATGCCGACCGAGGTCGTCGAAACCATCCCCACCGCGGTCGTCGAGGCGGTTCCCGCCGCAGCGGCAGTCGTCGAGCCCGTCCCGGCCGCCGTCGTCGACGAGGTACGTCCCGCCGCGGCCGAACCGGTGACCGCAGCCCCGGTGCAGACCACGCCGAGCGTTCCGGCTGGTTGGTACGCCGACCCGTCAGGTCGTTATGAGCTGCGCTACTGGGACGGCGACGCCTGGACCGAGCACGTCGCCCGCGGCGGCCAGCAGTTCACCGACCCGCCCGTCGCCTGAACCGGCCCGCTCGCCTGAACCGGCCCGCTCGCCTGAACCGGCCCGCTCCTCTGAACCGGCCCGCTCGCCTGAACCGGCCCGCTCCTCTGAACCGGCCCTGCGTCTGAACGCGGTCGGGTCGCCTGAACCGACCCGCCGCGCCTCGG
>JANMJD010000495.1:0-17131 GCA_031371195.1 Actinomycetes bacterium
AGCAACGTAGACGGGGGTCACGGCGCCAAAGAATACGGCGGCGGCGAGTCGGCAATAGGGCTCAGCGCGGACCGACCGCAACCTCGACGCGTGGACCGTTGAAGACGGCTTCGATGACCGCATTCGCATCGTCGAGGCTGACTGCTCGCCACCGATCGACCTGGCGCTGCACGGGGCGAATCTCGCCGTAGGCCATCATCTGGCCGCCGAGGCGACTCATCCGAGAGCCGGTGTCCTCCAGGCCCATCACATAGGCACCGCACAGGTAGCCCTGGGCGATTTCGAGTTCCTCGGATGTGATGCCCTCGGCGCGCAGCCGATCGATCTCGATGTCGATGAGTCCCTTGACCTCGGCCAGATGACGCGGCTGGGCCCCGGCGTAGACCGTGAAGATGCCGGCGTCGGAATACGCCCCGGCCCCCGAGTAGACCGAGTACACCAGGCCTCGCTTCTCGCGGATCTCTTCGAACAGGCGGCTCGACATGCCTCCGCCGAAGACGTGGTTGACCACGTCCAAGGCCGGCAACGAATCGTGATGACGATCGGGCGACTGCATCCCGATCACGAGATGCACCTGCTCGGTATCGTCCTCCTCCCAGATCTGCTGGGTGACAGCTCCACCCGGACGGCACCGGTTCACGATCGGCTTCCCAGTCCGCACCGCGGCGAACTCCTGCTCGACGGCGGCGACGACCGAGTCGTGGTCGATCGCCCCGGCGACCGCGACGACCATCGCCTCGGCGACGTAGCGCTGATCGTGGAACGCCCGCACCTGATCGGCCGAGAGCAGCTCGACGATCTCGCGCCGACCGGCGGTTTCCCACCCCAGCGGATGATCGGGGAACACGGCCTCGGAGAGCAAGCGGTGAGCGACATCGTCAGGGCTGTCGTCGTCCATCGCCAGTTCTTCGAGAATGACCTGGCGTTCCATGTCGACGTCGTCGGGGCGCAAGGCCGGGTTGCACAGCACATCACCGAGAATCTCGAGACCGAGCTTCATGCGATCGGCCGGGAGCCGGCAGTAATACGCCGTCGACTCCTTGGTCGTGAACGCGTTCATATCACCACCCACCCGGTCGACCGAGCGGGCGATGTCTTGGGCCGAGCGGCCGTCGGTGCCCTTGAACAACAGATGTTCGAGGAAGTGCGAGACGCCCGACAGCTCTGCCGGTTCGTCACGGGCCCCGACACCCACCCAAACGCCGGTGGCCACCGACAGGGCCCCAGGGACCCGTTCGGTGGCCACACGCAAACCGTTTGGCAGTGTCGTGACCTGAATGTTGTCTTCAGTCGTCACGTTGCTGGGACGTGCTCAGCGGTGCCGACGGCGGCCGCCGCGGTCTCCACCTTCACGGCCACGTCCGCCGCGGTCGCCGCCACGATCGCCGCCACCGGCCCCGGCCTCGACCGCCGGACCCAGGTCGCCGAAGACCTCGCGGGCCTCGGCCTCGAAGGAGTCCTCGAACGACACGGCGACGCCATCACCGCTGTCCGCGGCCGGAGCCGACGAACGCGGGGCACGAGCCGGGCGCTCGCCGTTGGACTCCGCCGGAGCGTCGGATCCCTCGGGTCCGTCACCGACGGGCGACAGGCTGACCTTGCCCTTGTCGTCGATCTCGTCGACCCGCACGATGATCTCGTCGCCGAGGTCGACGACGTCCTCCACCCGGTCGATGCGCTTGCCGCGACCGAGCTTCGAGATGTGAACCAGGCCATCGCGGCCGGGGAGGATGTTGACGAACGCACCGAACTTGGTGACGTTGACGACGCGGCCCGTGTAGATCTCGCCGACGATCGCCTTGGGCGGATCGAGGATCAACAGGATGCGCTTCTTGGCATCTTCCACACGCCAGCCGTCGACCGAGCCGATGGTGACGGTACCGATCGCGCCGTCGTCGTCGACGGCGACATCAGCGCCGGTCTCCTGCTGAATCGTGTTGATGACCTTGCCCTTCGGCCCGATCACCTCGCCGATCTTGTCGATCGGGATGTTGAAGCTGGTGATCTTCGGGGCGGTCTCGCGCACTTCCGAGCGCGGCGCGGCGATCGCCGCGTTCATCACGGTGAGGATTGCGAGGCGGGCATCGCGGGCCTGGGCCAGTGCGGCGATCAACACGTCGGCGGGAATTCCGTCGATCTTGGTGTCGAGCTGCAACGCCGTGATCGCGTCGGCTGTGCCGGCGACCTTGAAGTCCATGTCACCGAAGGCATCCTCGGCGCCGAGGATGTCGGTCAAGGTGGTGTATTTGCCCTGGTCGTAGATGAGGCCCATGGCGATACCGGCCACGGGGGCGACGATCGGCACGCCAGCGTCCATCAGCGACAGCGAAGATGCGCAGACCGAGGCCATCGACGTCGAGCCGTTCGACGACATCACTTCGGACACGAGGCGCAGGGTGTACGCGAACTTCTCCTGGCCGGGAACGACCGGGAGCAACGCCCGCTCGGCGAGCGCACCGTGGCCGATCTCGCGGCGCTTGGGCGAACCGACGCGGCCGGTCTCACCGTTGGCCCACGGAGCCATGTTGTAGTGGTGCATGTAGCGCTTGTTCGTCTCGGGGGTGAGCGTGTCGAGCAGCTGGTTCATGCGGGGCATGGCCAATGTCGTCACGTTGAGGACCTGGGTCTCACCGCGCTGGAACAGGCCCGAACCATGCGCTGTCGGCAGCACGCCGATCTCGGCCGACACCGGGCGCAGATCGGCGGGCTTACGGCCATCGATGCGAATGCCGTCCTCGACGACGCGCTTGCGGACCAGCTTCTTGGTCAGGCTGCGCACCGCTTCTTTGACTTCCTTCTGACGGCCGGCGAACTCACCGGGGGCGTCGGCCGTTCCGCAGAGCGAAGCGATGGCCGCCTGGGTAACGGCGTCGGTTGCCGCATTGCGCTCGGCCTTGGCCGAGATCGTGACGGCGGGAGTCAGGTCGGCCGTGGCGGCCTTGGCGACCGCGTCGAACACGTCTGCGCCGTAGTCGAGCACCGGGGTGTACTTCAATGGCGTGATCGGGCCCTGGGCGAGCCGGGCGGCGACGAGCTGCTTCTGCAATTCGATCGATTCGGAGATCCACACCTTGCAGGCCTCGAGCCCACTGGCGAGGACCTCTTCGTTGACCTTGGGTGCGCCGTCGGCGTAGTACTGGAAGCTCTTCTCGGTGCCACCCGCCTCGACCATCATGATCGCCACATCACCGTTGTCGAGCTGACGCCCGGCGACGACCAACTCGAATACGGAGTTGCCACCCTCTTCGAAGGTGGGGTGCGGGATCCATGTGCCTTCCTGGCTGTAGGCGATGCGCACGGCGCCGATGGGGCCGTCGAACGGGATGCCCGAGATCATGAACGCGGCGGAAGCAGCATTGATCGACAGGATGTCGTGCGGATTCTGCTGGTCGGCACCAAGGATGGTGAGCACGACCTGGGTCTCGTTGCGGAAGCCGGCGGGGAACGACGGGCGCAGCGGACGATCGGTCAGACGGCAGGTGAGAATCGCGTTCTCGGTCGGCCGGCCTTCACGGCGGAAGAACGAGCCGGGGATCTTGCCGGCGGCGTAGGCCCGCTCCTCCACGTCGACGGTGAGGGGGAAGAAGTCGATGCCGTCGCGGACGTCCTTCGCCGCGTTGGCCGTGGCCAACACCAGCGTGCGGCCGATGCCCGCAACGACGGCACCCTGCGACTGCAGGGCAAATTTGCCCGTCTCGAATGAGAGGGTCTTGTCGGTGCCCGATACGGGGCCCGACACACGAATGGGCTCAGCCATTGTGGTTCCTTTCGAGCCGGCCATCCTGGCCGGCTGGTAAAGGAGCGGCGGCCGGTTCCCAGTCGGCGGACCCGGACCCATGCCCGGAACTGGCGACTGACAACCGACGATGAGTTTCCGCTCCAGTTGGTTGGTTTCAGTTGTGTCGAGATGAGCAACGAGCGGCCGAATCGGCCGCTCGTTCACCTCGAATGTCGATTAGCGGCGCAGACCGAGCTTCGCGATCAGCGCACGGTAGCGCTCGATGTCGATGTTCTTCGTGTAGTCGAGCAAACGACGACGACGACCGACGAGCATCAGCAGACCGCGGCGGCTGTGATGATCCTTCTTGTGGACCTTCAAATGCTCGGTGAGCATGTTGATCCGGGCCGTCAGCAGTGCGATCTGCACTTCCGGGGACCCGGTATCGGACTCATGAAGTCGGTGTTCTGCAATGGTGTCCGCGCGGGACATAGGTGAACTGCCTTCCTTTGGGGGAGGTCGCCGGTCGCGTACTTCACGGCTCGGCACCACGTCGCAGCGCTCGCAAACGCGAGAGGGCCGCAACGGACATACCTACTGTACAGGAATTTACGTCGAATGCGTAGACCTCGGTAGCGTCCGCATCATGTTCACGGGGATCATCGAGGAGCTTGGCCGGTTCGAGGGCAGCGATGGCGCCCGCTACGTGTTCGCCGCCCGCACCGTGCTGGTCGATGCCCGCCAGGGTGATTCCATCGCGGTGAACGGCTGCTGCCTCACCCTCGTCGAGCAGGGTGACGGCTGGTGGTCGACAGACGTGAGCGACGAGACACTGGCCCGCACCGACCTTGGCGCGCTGTCCCCGGGGGAGCCCGTCAATCTGGAGCGTCCGGTGCGGATGAGCGATCGTCTGGGGGGCCATCAGGTACTCGGCCACGTCGACACCGTGGGAACGATCGTCTCGCCCGCGCCCGGTCTCGTCGTGCGGATTCCGGCCCACCTCATGCGTTACGTCGTCGAGAAGGGGTCGATCACCGTCGACGGCATCAGCCTGACGGCGTTCAACCTGACCGACGAGACCTTCGAGGTGGCGATCATCCCGCATACGGCGGCGGTGACCACATTGGGCCACAAGGGTGCCGAGGCCCAGGTGAACATCGAGGTCGACATCATGGCCAAGCACCTCGAGCGGCTGATGCTGCCGCATCTCAACGCCGGCACGTCGCCCGGGCACCCCGTTCGATGACCACTCCGCCCGTCGGCCTGGACTCCTTGCGGACGCGCATCGACGAACTCGACCGGCAGTTGATCGAGATCGTCGCCGCCCGTCTGCGCATCTGCGAAGAGGTGGCGGCCCTCAAGGAGGGATCCGATACCCCTGTGATCCAACCGACGAGAGTGCGCCAGGTGATCACCACCCGGCGCCAGTCGGCCATCGAGGCGGGCATCGACCCCGACTTCGCCGAGCAGTTGTTCCGTGTGCTCCTGACCGAAACCCACCGGATCGAGATCGCCAAGGGCCGCACCGACGCCGCACCGGACAAGACCGCTGCACCGCTCGCCGATCGATCGGGTCTCGACACGGTGGCGGCCCGGATCGACCATGTCGTCGTCGCCGTCGAGGACATCGACGCAGCGTGCGAGTTGTTCATCGGCCGCTTGGGCTTTCACGACGAGCCACTGGCCGACGGCGACAGCCCTGGAATCCGCGTCGTCGAGGCCGGTGGCGTCACGGTGGTGCTCGTCTCTCGCATCGCAGGCGACTCTGTGGCCCGACATCTCGACCGACACGGCTCGGGTGTGCAGCACATCGCCATCGAAGTACTCAACGCCGGTTACGCCCGCACCGCGCTTGCCGCGCTCGACGCCCCGCTGCTCACCGAGGTCGTCGTCGACGCCAATGGCCTCGAGCAGTTTTTCACCGTGCAGGATTCGGCCAGCGGGGTGCAACTGGGCTTCGTCGCCCGCACGGGACACCGTGTCGGTTTCGGCGCATCGAACGTCCACGCCCTGTTCGACAACCTCACATAGCCGCCCCGCTGCGAGTTGCCGGCGCGTCGCGCCCCGGTAGCAGCGTGGCACTCGTGCGTTCGATGCGCCGTCGGCCATTGCGGTCGCTAGTCTGACGGCGCACGGTTTCTCGGAGGTCGACTCCCCTCTCGCAAGGTCGACCATCCGTCGTGCGCTGGCAACCGGATTTCCCAAGTACCGACCCTGGGGAGGGTTCTACGATGTCGCGCCAGCGCAACCTGCTCGACCGAATCGATATCGGCGGCGACCTCGATGGTCTGCTCAACGGCCCGCTCGACGATCTGCTCGCCGCCGCCCGCCGAGTCCGCGATCGGGCGCACGACACCCGCGTGACCTTCAGCCCGAAGGTGTTCATTCCACTGACGATGCTGTGTCGCGACACCTGCGGCTACTGCACGTTCGCCCAGCCGCCGGCGCGGTTGGAACACCCGTATCTCACCGCCGACGACGTACTGCGCATCGCCCGCCAAGGAGCCCGGCAAGGGTGCCACGAGGCGTTGTTCACCCTCGGCGAGCGACCCGAATTGCGTTACGAGGTCGCCCGAGGTTGGTTGACCGAGCACGGCTACGACTCGACGGTGCACTATCTCCACGACATGGCCCAGTTGGTGCTCACCGAGACCGGCCTGCTTCCGCATGCCAACGCCGGCGCGCTCTATCGTGCCGAACTCGCCCAGTTACGCGCCGTCTCGCCCAGCCAGGGGATGATGCTCGAATCGCTGCGCGACGATCTCGCCTGTCACCGCGGCGCCCCCGACAAGGAGCCCGCCCGCCGGTTGGCGACGCTGGAAATTGCCGGTGAACTGGGCATTCCGTTCACCAGTGGCATCCTTGTCGGCATCGGCGAGACCCGTTCGGACCGGATCGCAGCCCTGCAGGCTATTGCCGAGAGCCACGCCCGCCACGGCCACGTGCAGGAGGTGATCGTGCAGAACTTCCTGCCCAAGCCGCGCACCGGTATGCAGCACTCCGAACCGTGTCCACCCGAGGAGTTCCTGTGGTCGATCGCCGCAGCGCGAATCCTGCTTCCCGCTTCCATCCACCTGCAGGCGCCGCCGAACCTCTCCGATGATTTCGGCTCGCTGCTCGACGCGGGCATCGACGATTGGGGCGGCGTGTCGCCGGTGACCGCCGATCACGTCAATCCCGAACGTCCATGGCCGGCGCTCGACCGCCTGCGCGAGGTCACCGAGGACCGCGGCTTCGTGCTCGCCCCCCGCCTGACGATCTACCCGGAATTCGTCCGCGACCCCGACCGCTGGCTCGACAAGCGGCTGCACTTCCCGGTGATGGACCGCAGCGACGCGGAAGGCCTCGGCCGCGATGATCCCGGTGCCATCTGGCCCGAGAAGGTGACCGCCGCCGACGTCGTCCACGATGGTGCCGAGGTGGTGCTGGTCGGCCATCGCTCGACCCAGTGGTACTCGGGGGCTACCCGGCCGCCACCGATCATCGTCCCCGGCCGCAGTGCCGCCCGTCCCGGCGGAGCCGTCGCCGATGTGCTCCTCGGCGTCGCCGATGGCGAGGAGATCGGTTTCGCCGAGATCGTCGCCCTGTTCCGCGCCCGGGGACCCGAGGTCAATGCCATCTGCGAGGTCGCCGATCAACTCCGCCGCGACATCGTCGGTGAGTCGATCACCTGGGTCCACAACCGCAACATCAACTACACCAACGTCTGCACCTTCAAATGCCGATTCTGCGGTTTCTCGAAAGGGCCGCTTTCGCTCAACCTGCGAGGGACGCCGTATCTGCTGACCCTCGACGACATCGCCCAGCGGGCCCGCGAGGCGTGGGACCTGGGGGCCACGGAGGTGACGCTGCAGGGCGGCATCCACCCGGATTTCGACGGTGACTACTACATCGACGTCTGCCGGGCGGTGAAGGATGCGGTCCCCGGCATGCACGTCCACGGGTTCACGGCGCTCGAGGTCACCGAGGGGGCCAAGCGGCTCGGAGAGAACCTCCACACCTATCTCGGGCGCCTGAAGGATGCCGGATTGGCCTCGCTGCCCGGTACTGCGGCCGAGATCCTCGACGACCCGGTGCGAGCCATCCTCTGCCCCGACAAGATCACCACCGATGAGTGGCTCGACTGCCACGCCGCCGCCCACGACATCGGCCTGCATTCCAACGTCACGATCATGTTCGGCTCGATCGAGCACCCCGAATCGTGGGCTCGTCACATGCTGCGGACTCGCGAGCTGCAGAAGGTGACCGGCGGCTTCACGGAGTTCGTCGGCCTACCGTTCGTGCACATGGCGTCGCCGATCTACCTGCAGAAACGATCGCGCCGAGGTCCAACGTTCCGCGAGAACCTGCTGATGCATGCCATCGCCCGGATCGCCTATCGCGGCCACATCGACAACATCCAGCTGTCATGGGTGAAGATCGGTGTCGAAGGAGCGGTTCAGATGTTGCAATCCGGCTGCAACGACCTCGGCGGGACCCTGATGGACGAGAACATCTCTCGCGCCGCGGGCGCCAGCCACGGCCAAGCAATGACCGAGGACCGGTTCCGCGAGCTGGTCGGCCCGCTCGGGCGGCGACTGGAGCAGCGCACGACGAGCTACGGACGCGTCGATGCCGTGATCGGCGAACGCTAGACCGCGACCGACATCAATCCGACGACCGGACATCAATCCGACCACCGGACATCAGTCGCGCCGGGCCTCCGGGCAGACGAACGGCGCGGCGGCTCCGCCGGTCACGCGGCGGGCGAGCGTGCCATCCCGACCGGGCTCGACGCAGGACTCGCCGATGGCCCGGCGGGCGGGCGGTGTCACCCCGCGAGAGAGCATCCGTGCCAGGTCATCGAGATCGTATGACGGGAGCGCCGATCCACCACGCGACCGCTCGGCTGGGAGAGCTACCTGCCGATTCGCACGACGGCCGATCGGAGCGATACCGGGTCGGCCGTCGTCGGTCCGCCGTTCAGTTCCATCGGGATGGGACGGGTTCTGGCGGACAGGCGACGTCGTCTCCCGATCGACCGACTCGACCATTGTGACGCGAAAGCCGATCTGGGCCGGCGACGGCGAGTTGGCCGACGACGTGGGCGTCGAAGTCCACCGCCAACCGTCAGCTCCCGGCGGGTCGGCCAGACGAGGCGCCGGTCGCCCACCATCACGCGTTTGGGCGAAAGCCAAACCGACGAGCAGGCAGGCGGCCACGACCGACGAGACCACCAACCATCCGCCACCCGACAGCGGCCAGTCGATCGGAATGTGCCACCAGATCGCCGATCCGACGCCGCCGGTGAGGGCGACGAACCCGAGAACCGCACTCCATTCGCCTCGAGTCACATGACCGATCCGGGTTGATCGCAAATTTTGCCTCACACCCCCCATCACACACCATGATTTATTGCGCGCACTATGAGACATTTGACTCAAATAGTCATCGAAGAAGCACTCTTAGTGCTGATCGGGTTCCAGGATGGCTGGTGGAGCAGCGAAAGCAGGGTCGCGGGCACGATCTACCCAGCCACGAACCCGGGCCGGGAAGGTCCCGATGATGGCGGCGAGGTCGTCAACCTCGTCGTCCGGGACCGATGCAAGAGCGCCGACCGACGCGATCCCGGCCGATGCCAGCCGAGCCGCGACGGTTGCGCCGAGCCCGGCGATCCCGCACAACGGAATGGCGAAGCGGTTGTCAACGGCGGGAGGCTCCGACGCGCTATCGACTTCGACCTCGCTCCCACCGCCGTCGTCGGGCCGGTCGGTGCGAACGGGCTCAGCCCCCGAACCCGATCTGCCCCGCTTCGTACCACCTAGGTGGAGGAGCTCATCCGCCATCCGCTCGAAGTCCGGACCGGACGACGGCAACGGGCGGCGAGCCTTGATTGCCGGCCCGGGATCTGCCCGATACTCGACGGCGTGGACCGACGGTGCGGAGGCTGCCGAGGAACCTTGAGCAGGTTGCGCTTCGATCGCCTCGGCCTCGGTCACGTTCCAGTTCCACCCGACCGAGGCGTTCTGCTGCACCTCCGGTTCCACAGAAGTACCGGTACGGCCAGCTCGACGACGCTTGGCGCGTCGAAACCTTCTTCTCAGAGTCCGCCACACAACGCCATTGGACACCGCCTCCTCGGGCGGGGACATATGCCATATGACTTAAGCTGAGTCGTGCCGCCGCGTCGAGGAGTCGCAGCCCTACCCCACGTCTGGAATCAAGATCGCCCGGGCCGATTCGACATCGAGGCGCAGTTGGGCGGCAAGCGCCTCGACCCCGTCGAACCGCCGCTCCGGGCGAAGCGACCGAACGAACTCGATCCGGGCCGACTCACCGTACAGATCTCCGTCGAAGTCGACGAGGTGGGCTTCAACCAACGAGACGTCGGCATCTTCGTAGAAGGTGGGCCGTCGGCCGATGTTCACCGCGCAGGGGTGGCGCTCGCCTGTTGGCCGCTCGTACCAGCCGGCATACACCCCATCGCCCGGGAGGCACAGTTCGCCGGACACCTCGACATTGGCAGTCGGAAACCCGATCAACCGACCGCGCTGATCACCGGCGACCACGATTCCACGCAACTCGTACGGACGTCCCAGGAGTCGATTGGCCGTATCGATATCGCCCGCCGAGATCGCCCGTCGAATGCTCGTCGAGCTGACGGGGCCGGCATCCGCTCGTTCGCCGACGAGCGGGATGGGCAGCACCTCGAAGTCCCACCGGGCACCCAGCTCCCGCAGCAGGGCGACGTTGCCGGTCCGGTTCCGACCGAAGTGGAAGTCCTCGCCGACAACCACCAACCGCGTCCGCAAACAATCGACGAGCACATGTCGCACGAAATCGGCCGCCTCCTCGTTCGCCCGCTGAGCGTCGAATTGAATCACCGCAGTGGCATCGACACCGGTCTCCGCCAGCAACTCCAGTTTCTGGGGAAGGTCGGTGAGCAACTTGGGGGCCGACGCGGGACGCACGACCGCCGCCGGATGGCGACTGAACGTGACGACCACCGATTGCGCCTCCAATTCCCCGGCGAGGCGGCGGACCTCGGAGATGAC
Source organism: Actinomycetes bacterium (assembly GCA_031371195.1). Lineage (GTDB taxonomy): Bacteria > Actinomycetota > Acidimicrobiia > Acidimicrobiales > Ilumatobacteraceae > JANMJD01. The sequence goes on from JANMJD010000495.1 coordinate 10,753, forward strand.
CGTCTGATGGCCGAGATGGACGCCGTCGTATGCACCGATGGTGATCACGGATCGTTTTCCCGACCAGGGGCTGCTCGACAGGTCGCTGATCACGATCACGACCCGCAACGCTACTGGTCGAACGCCCCGATCAGCACGACCGCCGGCTTGGCCAGACCATCACGAAACGGCTCGTAGACAGCGAGAAGACTCCCTGTGCCATCGACCACTGCCCATGGTGGCGATCCGTCGAAGGCAGGCAAGGGACGGCCCGTTCGCACCGACTCGATTCCCTCGCCGTCGACCACGACGTGGGTCATGAATCGCAGCGCCTGGGCTGGTTGCAGCAGCGGTGCCTCGTCGATTCCCTGTGCCTCCAGCTCGGTGAAGTCGCCGATGGCGGTGCGGCGTAGGTCCCGGAGATGGGCCCCGCCGCCGAGCAACCGCCCGAGGTCGGCCGCCAAGGTCCGCACGTAGGTCCCTGATGAACACGTCGCTTCCATGCGCAAGACGAGCGGATCGTCGGTGGCGTGCAATTGCAGGCCGTACACGGTGACCGGGCGGGCCTGGCGTTCCACCTCGATTCCTTCACGGGCCAATTCGTGCAGGCGCCGTCCTCCTACCCGCAGGGCGCTGACCATCGGCGGGACCTGCAGAATCTCGCCGGTCAAGTGTTCGGCCGCCACTCGTCGAGCATCGTCCAACGAGACGGACATCTCGTACGTCGCCGTGACCTCGCCGCTGTCGTCGAGCGTTGAGGTCTCGACACCGAATACCACGTCACACGTGTACTGCTTGGGTTGCTCGGTCATGAACCGCATGAGCCGGGTCACCGAGCCAACGCCGACCAACAACACCCCCGTTGCGTCTGGATCCAGCGTGCCCGCGTGACCGACACGCCGTTCGTCGAGCCGGCGGCGGACATGTCCGACCACGTCGTGACTGGTCATCCCCGCGGGCTTGTCGATCACCAGCAGGCCGTGCACCGTTGGTGGCCGTCGCTTGGCCACCGTCAGGCCTCGTCGTCCTCGATGGCCTCGTCGTGCCCGATGGCCTCGGCATTGGGGTCGACCGGTCGTTCGGGAATCGGGTTGTCACGCAGCACCTGCTCGATCCGCTCGGCCGACCGGATGACGTTGTCGGGCCGGAAATCGAGAATCGGGGTCTTGCGGGCCCGCACTTGACGGCCGATCGCCGCCTGAAGCCGGACACGGTGGTCGAACAGCGCCTGCTGGGTCTCGGCGTCGGCCGCCTCGCCGTAGTACGCATCGTAGTAGACGAAAGCCCGGTTGAGTTCGGGATCGACGTCGATCGACGTGATCGCCACCAACTCCAGACGCTCGTCGCCGATGCGTTCGAGCTCCTCGGCGATCACCTCACGGAGCAGCTCGCCCATTCGGGCAGTACGCGGATACTTGTGGGCGGAGGTCGCCGCAGGGCGACGACGGGGGGGACGACTCATTCCAACCACTTCCGTTCGGTGGACAACACGGCAATCTCGGGATGCGACCACACAAATCGATCGACTTCGTCGATCACGTCGACGGCATGCCGTTCGGACGACGACACGACGGCGAAACCAAGGGTCGCCCGCTGCCAGAGATCCTGGCCGGCCACCTCGGCCGCGCTGACGGCAAATCGATGGCGCGCTCCATCGACGATCGAGCGAACCACCTGGCGCTTGTCCTTCAGCGACTGCGACTCGTTGATATGCAGGTCGACCTCGAGGGCGAGCACGAACACGCCCGTCAACCTATCGCCAGTCGCCCGGCGAGGTCAGTCGAATTCTGGACGGCCGCGATTCGATCGCTTCAGCTCGGCCATTCCCGAGGTCGTAGCGATCAACTCGACTGCATTCCACAGATCGACCGCGGCCTGGCCCCGAGGGGCCTTGCTCAGCACCGGACCGAAGAAACTGCCCTCGTCGGCCCGGCCCGGCTTGAAGGTCAGGATCGGAGTTCCGACGTCCTTGCCGGTACGGCTGAGCGCCAACTCGGTCTCCGCGCGGATGTATGCGTCGTGGTCCTCGTTGTCTGCCTCGCCGACGAATGTGCTCGGGAGGTTGGCGTCGTCGAGCGCCACGGCGATCACCGAGGCCGGATTGGTCCGCAGCTCGGTGCGGTCGTGTCGCTCGACATGGATGCGCCGACCGAGCGCGGTGTAGAAGCGACCCACCGCGTCGTTGTCGAACTGCACCCGGACTGCGTCGGCGACGCGCAGCGCTCGCAGCCCGGCCATGTGGCCGGCGCGGTAGTCCGCGTCGTACCAGTCGGCGACCGTATTGTCATTGAGGAAGTACAGCGAGATGAATCGCCAGTTGACCTCGTAGTCGCGTTGCTGTTGTACATCCACCACCCAACGGGAGGTGATCCAGGCCCATGGTCAAACGGGATCCCAGAAGAACTCAAGATCAGCCATTGCTCAGACGGTATCGGCTGACAAGGCCCGAATCATCTCGGCCCGAATCATCTCATCACGGATTTCTCCGTGCCGATCAGGTGCGGACGATTTGGCGCTCCTCGAAGGTCTCGATCAGGTCTCCGGCCTTCAGGTCCTGGAAGTCGGTGAGCCCGATACCGCACTCGAAGCCCTCGCGAACCTCGCGAGTATCCTCCTTGAAGCGCTTGAGCGACGAGATCGCACCCTTCCAAATGATCGTGCCGTCACGCAGGAAGCGGACCTTGGTGCCGCGTGTGATCGTTCCCGACCGCACGTAGCAACCGGCGATGGCGCCGATGCGGGGCACCCGGAAGATCTCGCGGACCTCGGCTTCGCCGGTGACCACTTCCTCGTACTCCGGAGCGAGCATGCCGACCATCGCCTTCTCGATGTCCTCGAGCAGCTTGTAGATGATCTCGTAGGTGCGGATGTCGACGCCCTCGGACTCCGCCAGGTCGCGCGCCTTTCGATCGGGGCGCACGTTGAACCCGATGATCGTGGCATTCGTCGTAGAGGCGAGCGAGATGTCGTTTTCGGTGATGCCACCGACGGCACGATGGACGAAGGCCAGCTTGACGTCGTCTCGTTCCAGGCGCCGCAGGCTCTCGGTGACCGCTTCCAACGAACCGTGCACGTCGGCCTTGATCACCAGGTTGAGTGTGGCGACCTGCCCCGCCTGGATCTGGCTGAACACGTCCTCCAGCTTGACGCCCTTCTGCACCCGCGCATCGCCGCGCTGGTTGTGCATCCGCAGGCGATGCTCTCGGGCCTCGGCAACGGTACGCGCCGTCTTCTCGTTCGGCGCAGCGCGGAACTCGTCGCCGGCCTGTGGCACGGTCGACAGACCGAGCACCTGAACCGGGGTCGACGGACCGGCCGTCTTCACCTGGCGCCCCTGATCGTCGATCATCGCCCGAACCTTGCCCCACGCCGCGCCGGCAACGATCGGATCGCCGACCTTCAACGTGCCCTTGTCGACGAGCACTGTGGCCACCGGGCCACGGCCGATGTCGAGGTTGGCCTCGAGCACAATGCCCTTGGCCCGCCCGCTGGGATTGGCAGTGAGTTCTTCGAGTTCGGCGACCACGGCGAGCTGCTCAAGCAGTTCGTCGACGCCGACGTTCTGAGACGCAGCCATCTCGACCACGATGGTGTCGCCGTTCCATACCTCGGGAACCAGTCCATGTTCCGACAGCTGGGCGTACACCCGCTGGGGATCGGCGTTGTCCTTGTCGATCTTGTTGAGCGCGACCACGATGGGCACCTCGGCCGCCTTGGCGTGGGCGATCGCCTCGATCGTCTGGGGCATCACCCCGTCGTCGGCCGCCACCATCAGGACCACGATGTCGGTGACCTGCGCTCCACGGGCGCGCATCTTGGTGAACGCGGCGTGGCCGGGCGTGTCGATGAATGTGACGATACGGCCGGACTCGGTGGTGACCTTGTAGGCACCGATGTGCTGCGTGATGCCGCCGGCCTCGCCGGCGACCACGTTGGCGTTGCGGATCTTGTCGAGCAGCGTGGTCTTGCCGTGATCGACATGACCCATCACCGTGATCACGGGGGGGCGAAGCTCCTGGGCATCCTCGTCGTCGTCGTCCGAGTCGTCGAAGAGCGCCTGGAGCTCCATCTCCTCCTGCTGGCCCGGCTCGACGAGCAACAACTCCGCGCCGATCTCGAGGGCGAAGAGTTCCATCTGCTCGTCGGTGAGCGTCATGGTCGCCGTGACCATTTCGCCGTTCTTCATCAGGAACCGCACGACGTCGGCCGACGTGCGGTTCAGCTTGGGGGCGAACTCCTGCGATGAGAGGCCCCGCTCCACCACGATGATGCCATCGGGCACCGGCGCGTCGAGCGGCGTGTAGTTCGTGTTGAGCTTCGGCTGCAATTCGTCGAAGTCGCGGCTACGACGCCGCTTGGTGCGGCGCGGCGCGCGCCGCTGACCGCTACGGGGTCCACCGGGACCACCGGTCGGGGGGCCGCTGCCCGGGCCACCGGCGAAGCCGCCGGGGCGACCGCCACCGGGACCTCCGGGGCCGCCACCGGGACGCCCGGCACCGGGCCCACCAGGACGCGCACCGGCGAAGCCGCCCGGACGACCGGGACCGCCCGGTCGTGGACCACCGGGACCACCAGGACGGGCACCAGGACCACCGGGACGGGCACCAGGACCCCCGGTTCCACCGGGGCGAGGAGGCATCGGACGACCACCGCCGGGAGGCGGAGGAATCGGACGACCGGTCGCCGACATCGGACGACCACCGCCGGGCGGCGGAGGAATAGGACGACCGGTCGCCGACATCGGACGACCGGGCGGCGGAGGGGTCGGCGCCGGACGGCCTGCCGGAGCCGACGCGCGGGCGGCGACGTCACCGGCGGGCGCTGCGCCGTCGGTCGACCGGGCAGGCGGGTTGCCAGGCGGACGCGTCGACGACGGCATCGGCGGTCGCGGACCCTGGGGCGGAATCGGACGCGCCGCTACACCCAGCGGGGGCTGCCCGACGGGCGGGCGGATGGACTCGGTGGGTTGCGGACGACTCGAGATCACCCGATGCTCCACCGCTGCTTCGTCACGGGGAGGCGCGGGCGGAGCAACGGGTGATTGCGGCGCCGGGACCGCCGCGGCCGGCGGTACGGGAGTCGGTGCCGTTGGAGCGGGAGCCGCGGGCGCGGCAGCCGGTTCGGGAGTGTGTAGTACCACGGGCGGCGGCTCGGCGGGCCGAGGGGCTTCGACCACCGGAGCGGGGGTCGACGGCACCACTACAGGAGCGATCTCGGGCGCCGGGGCCGGCCGGTCGATGACGGGTTCGACGGGCTTGGGCGCCTCGACACTGGGCGCGGGAGCCGGAACGGGCTCATCGGCCTTGCCCTTCTTGGCGCCCTTGGCAAACGGCTTGGGCTCCTCGGGCTGCTCGTCACGGGTCAAGCCGTCCTTGACGGCGCGCCGGCGAAGACGATCGCCCTGGGCCTCCTGGATGCTGGAGGAGTGGCTCTTGGCGTCGATGCCAAGCGCGATCGCGAGGTCCAGCGTCTCCTTGTTCGTCATTCCGAGCTCTTTGGCGAGCTCGTGCAGCCGGATGTTCTTCGGCACGGAAACGATCAACCTTTCGTCGGGGTGTCGAGCCACAACGCCTGAACAGGCACGGGCGTTGGCGCGACAGGTAATTCTTTCATGTTCGGAGCATCGGCTCCGAATGCGCGTAGCAGACTCGCTGCCACGTGCGGCGGCAGCGGGCGCCGCCACGCCTTCTCGAACGCTCGACGCCGCAACGCCTGGGACAGGCATGGCACCGATGAGCGACAGATCCATGCCCCCCGGCCGTGTGACGAACCACCGACCATGACTTGAACGATGTCGACGTCGGCGCTCGCCCGCTGGGAACCAGAGGAGACAGAGCCGGACATCAGGGTACAGCGAATCAGCTCGGGCGCGTCACGCCGAGTTCGACAGCCGACACAAGTGCGGCGGGGAGAGACGCGGGACTCAGGCGTCGGCCCGCTCCTCATCATCGTCGGCCGGCTGACCAGCAGCCGGTGCGTCATCGGCAGCCGGAGCATCATCGGCAGCCGACACCTCGGTGGCAGCCACATCACCGTCAGTCGTATCGCTCTCCACCGAGTCGTCGGCCGGGGCGTCGACCGCAGCCTCGGGCGAGGCATCGGGGGATTCGACATTCGGGACTGCAGCCGAACCATCGCCATCGGTCCACTGCTGAGCGCTGACGACCGAGCCATCGGCCTCGTGCCACTCCATCTGACCGGTTTCGGCATTCTGGACCCACTCACCCTCGGCATACTCGACGTCGGGATCGCGGGCCTCGCCGCTCTCCTCCTCGGCCAGTTGCGATTCGCTCTTGATGTCGACGCGCAACCCGGTGAGACGGGCGGCAAGACGGGCGTTCTGCCCCTCCTTGCCGATGGCGAGGGAAAGCTGGAAGTCGGGGACGATGACCTCGGCGAG
>JANMJD010000498.1:0-16443 GCA_031371195.1 Actinomycetes bacterium
CGTCGAGGTAGCCGACGGCCCGGGTCACCGGCCCAGACATGACCAGGAGGACTCGAGCGCGTTGCTCCGGATTGAAGTACCAATCGAGGTACGCATCGAGCCACGATTCAACTTGGTCCAATGGCGATTCGGCGGCCTCGATTTGCCTCATGATCCAGTGAAAACCTTGATCGAATTCGCGTCGAAGCAGCGCGACGTAGAGCACGTCCTTCGAGGAGAAGTGGGCGTACAGGGTTCGACCCGACACCGCCGCCTCGCGCAAGATGTCGTGGACTCCGGGGTCTCCCTGTCGGTGGCCGGCGATCGCCCGCGCGGCGGCGTCGAGGATGTGATTCCGCTCGTCTGAGTGCTCTGTTCGTTCGTCGCGTAGACGCATCGTGAGATTTTGTTCCATCCCGTCCATGTCGAGTCTCTGCCGTCCGGTACCTCTGTTCGCCAGAGGAACAATTGGAAGTGTGTCTGAAGTTGTACCCGCTATTTCGACTTTGCCCTGAACTTTTCGTTCATTGAGACCGTTGACACGTAACTCGGCTCGTGAATGTGACTGCCGGGGGACTGATAACCACCTTCCATGAGGTTCGCGCGGTTTGCTCAAACCTTGACACACCCCCTAAGTAGAAATCCTGGCATGATGTTCGGAGTTCGATGCCCGGGGTGCGGCCGGATGGTTCGGCGCACGTGTGGTGAATGCTGGCGCTCGATACCAACGGCGACGCCGGGTCAACGAAGTTCGATGGCGTTCGAATCGGTCGGTCGCGATCTGCTGCTCGGGTTCAAATACAGGAACTCCCGGTCCCTGGCCCGGCCGTTCGCCGGGCGGATCGCCGCCGACGTCCTGGCTGAATCGACTCCTGGAGTGCCGCCGATCGATTGCGTGACGTGGGCGCCGACGAGTGCTCGGCGGGCTCACCGACGGGGCTATGACCAGGCCGAGCTGTTGGCTCGCGAGGTCGCCCGGTTCCTTGGCGTGCCCTGTCGTCGATTGTTGCGGCGCGTCGGCCGGTCAGGGCCGCAGACCGGCCGGACGCGCTCTCGTCGGATCGTCGGGCCGAGGTTCACCGGGCGTGCCCCGGGCGGCTGCCGCCACGTCCTGGTGGTCGACGATGTCATCACGACCGGGGCGACGCTCGATGCCGCGGGCGCAGCACTCGTACGGGCCGGCGTTCCCGTGGTGACCACGCGAGCGGCCGCTGCTACTCCGGCGCACTCGTTTCGAACTCAGCCGTCGACTCGCCCCCCGGTGCCTTGCCCGCCGGTGTCTTGCCTGCCCGTGTCTTGCCTGCCGTTGGCGCGGCCGCTGTCGCCTCGAACGGTGTCGTCTCGCCCGGCGTCGCCTGCCGACCGGTCGAGTCCGGCGAGCTCGCGGACGCGCTCGACGGCCGGCATGAAGTCCTCGTCGACTAGTACCCCGATCATGCCGATGCCTACGGCGGCGGCCACGTTCGATGCAACGTCATCGACGAACGCGCTGCGCGCCGGCCCGACGCCGAGACGTTCGAGAACGAGCCGGTAGATGGCCGGGTTTGGTTTACGCATTCCGACCTCGTGGCTGTCGACGATCACGTCGAACATCTCCGCCCACGGAGCAAGGGGCCACCACATCGAGCGAAACTCGCGCACGTTGTTGGTCAGCATGGCCGTGGCGTGCCCACTCGCTCGTAGATCGCCGACGAGGGTGAGCATGGCCTTGTTGTTGGCGAAGTCGGGGCCGGCGCCCGACGGTGGCGGTGGTCCCACCGGGTGTATGCCGCGGGCGTCCATCTCGACCCGGGTGAGTGCACGGCATTCCTCCAACGTGATCTCGCCCCGCTCGAGTCGATGCCACTGGTGGTCGGTGTCCTCGTGGTACCGCCCCATCACCACCTCGATCACGTCGGCGGCTGGATGGTTGGGAAATCGCTTGGCCAGATCACTCGGACGCCCCCCGATGGTGAGAACGCCTCCGAGATCGAACACAACGGCCTCAAGCTGGGATGACACGAGGGGAGAGTCTGGCGGAACGCCCGGTCATGGCATGCATCGTGGCCGGTCGAGACCGACTTGCCCCGGTAGCATGGCTCCCCGCATGGGACTCCTCGATCGAATTCTGCGAGCCGGCGAAGGCAAGAAGGTCAAGGCCCTCGCCGGGCTCATCCCCGAGATCAACAGCTGGGAAGACGCGATGAAGCGTCTGTCCGACGACGATCTGCGGGCCAAGACGCCCGAGTTCCGCGGCCGAATCGAGCGGGGAGAGTCGCTCAACGACCTCCTGCCCGAGGCGTTCGCCACCATCCGTGAGGCGTCCAGCCGGGTCATCGGGCAACGGCACTTCGACGTGCAGCTACTCGGCGGCGCTGCGCTGCACTTCGGGTGGATCGCCGAGATGAAGACCGGCGAGGGCAAGACGCTGGTATCCACGCTGCCGGGCTACCTCAACGGTCTCAGCGGTCGGGGCATGCACATCATTACCGTCAACGACTATCTGGCCAGGTTCCATTCGGAATGGATGGGCCGGATCCACCAGTGGATGGGGCTATCCGTCGGCCTGGTCATCCCGGGCGCGAGGGAGCAACCCAGCCAGAAGCGTGAGGACTATGCCTGCGACATCACGTATGGCACGAACAACGAGTTCGGGTTCGACTACCTGCGCGACAACATGGCCACCCGCAAACTCGACAAGGTGCAGCGCGGCCACGTCTATGCCATCGTCGATGAGGTCGACTCGATCCTCATCGACGAGGCCCGCACCCCTTTGATCATCTCCGGCCGTGTGGCCGATGCCGCCAAGCTCTACTACCGGTTCGCTTCGATCGTGCGCGGTCTCAAGCGCGACCTCGACTACGAGGTCGAGGAGGACAAACGCATCGTCGTGCCCACCGAGGCCGGCATCGAAAAGGTCGAAGCGGCACTGGGTCTCGAGAACCTGTACGACGAAGTGCAGCAGAATCTTGTCCACCAGCTGCAGGCCGCGCTGAAGGCCAAGGAGCTGTACCGGCGAGACAAGGAATACATCGTGCAGGGCGGCGAGGTGAAGATCGTCGACGAGTTCACCGGTCGCATCCTCGAAGGTCGCCGCTGGTCCGAGGGCCTGCACCAGGCCGTCGAGGCCAAAGAGGGTGTGAAGATCAAAGAGGAGAACCAGACCCTCGCCACGATCACCCTGCAGAACTACTTCCGCATGTACGAGAAGCTCGCCGGCATGACGGGCACCGCCCAGACCGAGGCCGCCGAGCTGATGAACACGTACCACCTCAATGTGGTGCCGGTGCCGACGAACAAGCCGTCAGGTCGTACCGACCAGGCCGATCTCATCTACAAGACCGAGAAGGCCAAGTTCGAGGCGATCATCGACGATCTCGCCGAGCGGTATCGCACGGGCCAGCCGGTACTGGTCGGCACGATCAGCGTCGAGAAGAGCGAATATCTCTCCCGCAATCTCGATCAACGAGGCATCCCGCACGAGGTGTTGAACGCCAAGCAGCACACCCGTGAGGCCGAGATCGTCACCCAGGCGGGGCGGCTGCATTCCATCACCGTCGCCACCAACATGGCCGGTCGTGGCGTCGACATCCTGCTCGGTGGCAATCCCGAGGGCCTCGCCCGGGTCGAGGTGCGCAAGGAAGGGCTCGATCCCGATTCCGACGAGGGCCGGGCGCGGTACAAGGCGTTGCTCCCCAAGTTCGAGGCCGAGACCTCGGCCGAGGGCAACGAGGTCCGCAAGCTCGGCGGGCTGTACGTCGTGGGTTCCGAGCGTCACGACAGCCGCCGCATCGACAACCAGTTGCGCGGTCGCTCCGGTCGTCAGGGCGACCCGGGCGAGAGCCGCTTCTATCTGAGCCTCGACGACGAGTTGATGCGGTTGTTCGCCACCGGCGCGCTGTCATGGGTGATGAACAAGTCGATGCCCGACGACGAGGCGATCGAGGCCAAGATGGTCACCAAGGCCATCGAGCGGGCCCAATCGACCGTCGAGCAGCGCAATGCCGAGATCCGCAAGAACGTGCTCAAGTACGACGAGGTGATGAACGAGCAGCGCAAGGTCATCTACCTGCGCCGCGACCAGATCCTCGACGGCCTCGACCTCAAGTCGGCGGCGATGGAGTACATGGCGACAGCGGTCGACGGTCTGATCGAGCGCCATTGCGTCAGCGACGCCGACGACGAGTGGGACATCGACGGGTTGGTCACCGAGCTTGGTGCCTACTACCCGTCGCAGATCACTGCGCCGCAACTCGCCGATTGTGATTCCACCGACCGAATGTACGACCTGATCATGGCCGAGGCCACCGCGTACTACGACCAGCGTGAGGTGGAGCTGACCCCCGACGTGATGCGCGAGGTCGAGCGCCAGGTGATGCTGCGGATCATCGACCAGCGCTGGCGGGAGCACCTGCAGGAGATGGATTACCTGCAGGAGGGCATCAACCTGCGGGCGATGGGCCAGAAGGATCCGTTGGTCGAGTGGCAGCGTGAGGGCTACGAGATGTTCGGCCAGCTGATGAAGGGCATCGCCGATGACTTCGTCCGCTACGTGATGCGGGTGCAGGTCGTGCAGAACGACCCGGAGCCGGCGCCGGTGTCGAACCTGACGACCACCTCGGCCGAGACCGAACAGAGTTCGGGGTTCGCAGCAGCTGCGGCGGGTGGCGACGAGATGGGCAACGAGACCGCCCCCCCGGCCGAGGCCGCTCCCGTGAAGCAGATGCCCGTCGTCAAGGACGAGTGGTCCAAGACCCCGCGCAACGCCCCGTGTCCCTGTGGCTCGGGCAAGAAGTTCAAACAGTGCCACGGAGCCGCGGCGTAGCCGATGCGTGACTTCTCCGACGACCTCAAGGGCCTGCGCGTCCGCCTCGACGAAGCGCATGGTTACCTCAAGATCGATTTCAACCGCTCCCGGTTGACCGAACTCGAGGCCGAGGTGTCGCGCCCCGATCTATGGGACGACCAGGACAAAGCCCGCAGGGTCAACGGCGAGTACGCCAACGTCAAGGGCGACGTCGCCGACTTCGACGGCCTCACCGGCGAGTTCGAGGATGTCGAGGTGCTCCATGAGATGGCCCGCGAGGAGGACGACGCCTCGCAGGAGCCCGAGATCGAGGCATCGATCACGGCGATCAGCGGCAAGCTCGATGGCCTCGAGATGCGCAGCCTGTTCACCGGCCCCCACGACGAGGCCGACGCGATCGTGCAGATCAATGCCAAGGACGGTGGAGTCGATGCCCAGGACTGGAGCGAGATGCTCCTGCGGATGTACATGCGCTGGGCGGAACGCAAGGGATTCGAGGTGTCCGTCGACGAGTACTCCGAGGGCACCGAGGCCGGGATCATGTCGTGCCAGTTCACGATCACCGGTCGGTATGCCTACGGGCTGATGACGGCCGAGCGAGGTACTCACCGACTGGTGCGCATCTCACCGTTCGACAACCAGGGCCGCCGTCAGACGAGCTTCGCCGCGGTGCAGATCTGGCCCTTGCTCGAGAACCCCGACATCGATCTCGACGAGACCGAAGTACGCATGGAGGTCTTCCGGGCTTCAGGCGCGGGTGGCCAGCACGTCAACAAGACCTCGTCGGCGGTGCGTCTGATCCACGAGCCGACCGGCCTCGTGTCGGCCTCCCAGGAGGAGCGCAGCCAGCTGCAGAACCGCGAGAAGGCGATGAACCGCCTGAAAGCGATGTACGCCGCCAAGGTCGAAGAGGAGCGCGAGGCCGAGTTGGCCCGTATCTCGGGCCGCCAGGCCCAGGTGGGCTGGGGCAGCCAGATCCGTAGCTATGTCTTCCAGCCGTACCAGATGGTGAAAGACCTGCGTACGGAATACGAGACGTCGAACATCGCCGGTGTCGTCGACGGTGATGTCGACGAGTTCATGGAGAGCTTCCTGCGTTGGAAGCGCCGCACCGCGGACGAACAATCGTGAGCGGCTACGGCGGTGACCCCGCCGATCGAACCTCGGTCGCTACTGTGTTGACCCGGCGAACACCGCCGAACCACGCCATCTCCCGATCGACAGACATCGTCGACGTCGCGAGTGGCCCAACCCCGAGCGGGATTGCTGCATGATCAAACTCGAGAACGTCTCGAAGGTCTACAACGACGAGGTCGTTGCCTTGCGCGACGCCAGCTTCGACATTCCCAAGGGTGAGTTCATCTTCCTCGTCGGCGCGTCCGGGTCGGGAAAATCGACGTTGTTGCGCCTGATGAACCGCCAGGAGCGTCCCGAACGCGGCTCGGTGTTCGTCGCCGGTCGCAATATCAATGAGATGCCCGATTCGAAGGTTCCGTTCCTGCGCCGCAACATCGGCAACATCTTTCAGGACTACAAGCTGCTGCCCAACAAGACCGTCTTCGAGAACGTCGCTTTCGCCCTCGAAGTGATCGGGCGACCGAAGCATGTCATCCGCCAGCAGGTGCCGGCCGTGCTCGATCTCGTCGGTCTCGCCGACAAGCAGGACCGCTTTCCTCACCAGTTGTCGGGCGGCGAGCAGCAGCGCGTGTCGATCGCCCGCGCGTTCGTGAATCGCCCGCTGATCCTGCTCGCCGACGAGCCGACCGGCAACCTCGACCCATCGACGGGTGAGGGGATCATGCGGTTGCTCGACCGGATCAACAAGACCGGTACCACGGTGGTGATGGCCACACACGACCAGCGGATCGTCAACATGATGCGCCGCCGCGTGGTGCAACTCGACCGGGGCGTGATCGTGCGCGATCAGGCCCGAGGGGTATACGACTGATGTTCTCCCGGATCACCTACGCCTTTCGCGAGACGTGGGCGAGCTTCCAACGAAATCTCACCCTCACCGCGGCAGCGATCCTCACTGCGGCGGTGGCGCTCCTGCTCGTCGGGGTGACGTTCCTCATCCAGGAGGGCTTCTCGAACCTGTTGGCCAAGTGGACCGGCGGTGTCGAGATGATCGTCTACGTGCAGCCCGAGTACTCGAACGATCAAGCTCGCATCGACGCGCTGCAGCAGCAACTCGCCAGCAACGCCACGGTCAAAAAAGTCACGGTGTTGAATCAGCAGGAGTCATACGAGCAGGCCAAACGCGTGCTCACCGGCCAGGACTCGTTGATCAAGAACCTCCCGGTCGAGCGGATGCCCGCCCAGTTGCGGGTGGTGCCCGTCGACGGCACGGCCGACCAGCTCCCCCTGCTCAAGCAGCAGTACGCCAACGACCCGACGGTCTGGAAGGTCGCCCTGGCCACCGATGACATCAAGGTGGTCGCCAAGATCTCGAACTTCGTCCGGCGGTTCACCATCGGCGCGTCGGTAGTGCTGTTGATCGTCGCCGTCGTGCTGATCTGGAACACCATCCGCACGGCGATGTTCGCCCGCCGACGCGAGATCGAGGTGATGAAGCTGGTCGGGGCCACCAACTGGTTCATCCGCGTTCCATTCATGCTCGAAGGTCTGCTGCAGGGTCTGATCGGCTCGTTGCTCTCGTGCGGGGGCCTCGCTCTGGTCAACGGTCTGTGGAACAACAGCCTCGGTAGCTTCGGAAGCAAGGACCTGTTGACCAGCGACCTGGTCGCGCTCCAGGTCTCCGGGCCGTTCCTGCGTGGCGTGATGATCATCATTCTGATCATCGGTGCCCTGGTTGGCGCGGTCGCCGCCGGCATCGCCGCCTCCCGGTTCCTCGATGTCTGACGGATTCGACACCTGACGGATTCGAGGCGTAGCAGTACCTTCAGGGGATGCTCTACGACCAGATCGCCTACGAGGTTGCCGATGGCATCGCCACGATCACTCTCGATCGTCCCGATCAGCTGAACGCCTTCACCAACTCGATGATGCACCAGCTCATCGACGCATTCGACCGCAGCGACGCCGACGACGACGTGCGGGTGGTCATCGTGACCGGCCGGGGACGCGGTTTCTGTGCCGGCGCCGATCTGTCGGGTGGCGGCGAGACGTTCTCGAAGGGCGGTAGCGACATCCAGACCGATGTCGGCGTGCCGCGCGATGGCGGCGGCATGGTGTCGTTGCGGGTGTTCGAGAGCCTCAAGCCGGTCATCGCGGCGATCAACGGCCCCGCCGTGGGCGTCGGGATCACGATGACCCTGCCGATGGATATCCGGCTGGTCTCGGAGTCGGCCAAGATCGGCTTCGTGTTCGCTCGTCGGGGAATCGTTCCCGAGGCCGCGTCGTCGTGGTTCCTGACCCGCCTCGTGGGCATCCAGACCGCGGCCGAATGGACGTACACCGGTCGTCTGCTCACGGCGGCCGAGGCACACGCCGGTGGTCTGGCCCGCAGCGTGCACGCCCCCGACGACCTCATTCCCGCGGCCCGGGCGATCGCTCGGGAGATTGCCGACAACACCGCCCCGGTGTCCGTTGCCCTGACCCGTCGAATGCTGTGGCGAATGATCGGTGCCGATCACCCGATGGAGGCCCACCGTGTGGACAGTCGGGCGATATTGGCCCGCGGGGCGAGCGCCGATTCCCGCGAGGGTGTCACCAGCTTCCTCGAGAAGCGGCCGGCAAACTTCCCGTGCAAGGTCAGTGACGGCCTACCCGACGTGTTTCCCGGGTGGATCGATCCAACGTTCTTCTAACCGGTGGTGGCCCGGCTGCACGCCGACGAGCGGCGGCCGGCGGCAAGTAGCCTGAACGTCAACCCCACAATCGCCGAAAACGGTGCATCGAGATGCTCGACGAGCGCAAGACAGCCATCCTCCGGGCCGTGGTCCAGGAGTACATCGAGACGGCCCAGCCCGTCGGTTCGACGCATATCGCCAGCGCGCCTGGCGTTCGTGTCTCGTCGGCGACGGTCCGCAACGAGATGGCGGTGCTCGAGCAGGAGGGCTACTTGGTGCAGCCGCATACGTCCGCCGGTCGGGTACCGACCGACAAGGGATACCGCTTCTTCGTCGACCACCTGACCGCCCCTGGCTCGCTCGACGAGGTTCGCCGGGCCCAGGTCGGCGACTTCTTCTCCCATACCCATGGGGCGCTGGAGAAGATGCTTCACGACACCAGCCGGCTGCTGTCGCGGATGACGAACTATGCGTCGGTCGTCATTGGCCCGGCCGCCGAGGCGGCCGTCGTTCGCTCGGTGCAGGTGGTCGGCCTGTCGGCCCGCATGGCCATGGTCGTGGTGGTGTCCTCGAACGGAAGCGTCGAGAACCAGACGCTGGAACTCAACGAGGAAGCCTCCCCCAACACCTTGGCCGCAGCAAGTGCCCACCTCCACCAATACCTCGTCGCCCGGGTGCTGGGTGAGCATCTGGTCGTCCCGGCCACGGGCGATGCCGACGTCGATGCCCTCGTCGTCGCCGCTGTGGCGGCGTTGCACGATTCCAGCGGCGCGGGCGAGCAGGTCTACGTCGGTGGCGCGGCGTCGATGGCCCAGGCCTTCGACGCCGTCGACGTCGTTCGGCGGGTGTTGCACACCCTGGAGCAGCAGTACGTCGTGGTGACGTTGGTCCGTGATGTTCTCGACCGTGGCCTCTCGGTGGCGATCGGTGGCGAGCACGGCGTCGAGCCGTTGGCGACGTGCTCGGTCGTCGTCGCCCCGGTGAAGGCCGACGGCGAAACTCTCGGCACGGTCGGCGTGCTCGGCCCGACCCGAATGAACTACCCTCAAGCCCTCGCCGCGGTGGAAGTGGTCAGTGACCGCTTGGGCCGCCGTCTCGCCGAGAGCTGATCTCTGACCACTATGACTGATTTCTACGAATTGCTGGGCGTTCGCCGGGACGCCGACGATGACGACATCAAGAAGGCGTACCGACGCCGCGCCCGCGAGTTGCACCCCGACGCCAATCCGAACAATCCGGGGGCCGAGGATCAGTTCAAGGAACTGGCCCGCGCCTACGAGGTCCTCTCCGATCCTCAACAACGGCGTCGCTACGACCAGTTCGGAGCCGACGGTCTCAGCGGAGCGGGAGGCGGTGGAGGCTCGGGTGACATGTTCGGCGGTGGCCTCGGCGACCTGTTCGATGCCTTCTTCGGTGGCGGTGGCAGCCAGTTCGGCGGGCGGGGGGCCCAGGCCGGTCCGCCGCGCGGCCAAGACCTCGAGGTCGTCGCCGATCTGCGCTTCGAGCAGGCGGTTTTCGGAGCGACGGTACCGGTGACCGTGCGTACTGCGGTGGCCTGCGAGGCATGTGGCGGCAACGGCGCCGGTTCGGGCACGCACCCGGTCACCTGCTCGGAATGCAACGGCGCCGGTCAGGTCCGCCGGGTGCGCCAGAGCGTATTGGGGCAGATGGTGACGTCGGGGCCCTGCCAGCGGTGCGGCGGCACCGGTCAGGTGATCGTCACGCCGTGCGGCGAGTGCCGGGGCGACGGCCGGGTGATCACCGAGCGGGAGTATCAGGTCGATGTTCCCGCCGGTGTCGATAGCGGGGCGACCTTGCGATTGACCGGCCGTGGCGCGGTCGGGGCCCGAGGCGGAGGGGCCGGCGATCTGTACGTTCACGTCCGCGTCGCCGCCCACGATCGCTACGTTCGCGACGGTTTCGATCTCGTGACCAAGTTGGAGATCTCGTTCGCCCAGGCGGCGCTCGGTACCCACATGACGCTGCCCACGCTCGACGGCGACGAGGAACTGATCGTTCCACCGGGGACGCAGCCCGACCGGCAGTTCGTCCTGCGTGGTCGAGGTGTTCCCCACCTGCAGGGACGCGGTCGCGGTGACCTGAGGGTCATCGCCGACGTACGGACGCCGACGAAGCTCTCCGCATCGGAGTCGGAGTTGCTGCGCCGCTATGCCGACGAGCGGGGCGAGTCGGTCAGCCCGCCCGACAAGGGAATCTTGTCGAGGATCAAGTCCGCATTCTCGTGAGTCCCGATCCACTGCTGGTCGGCTCGCACGCCCACGCATTCGTCGAGCACCTCGATGCCCCTGTGCTCACGGACGTCGACGCCCATCACCTGGAGCGGGTTCTGCGGTTGCGCGTCGGTGACCCGGTGACGGTCAGTGACGGCGTCGGGGGGTGGAGGCCGTGCCGTTTCGGCGGGGGAGCGACTCTCGAGCCAAGCGGTGAGATCCGCCGAACGACAGCGCCATACGCCCCGCTGACCATCGGGTTCAGTCTGTTGAAGGGTGATCGCAACGAACTGGTCGTGCAGAAGCTGACCGAGATCGGAGCATCCCGGATCGCGCCGATGACCACGGACCGCACGATTGTGCGATGGGACGCTGCGCGCGCAACGACGAACCACGATCGGTTCATTCGCATCGCCCGTGAGGCGGCGATGCAATCGAGACGGGTCATTCTGCCGATCATCGAGCCTGTACAGCCGATCGACGCCCTTGCCCACGGTGACGAGGTTGCACTCGCCGTCGCCGGCGCTCCACCGATCGAGTCGGGTATCACCACCGTGCTCGTCGGCCCGGAGGGCGGGTGGTCACCGACGGAGCTCGATTTCCCGACACGGAGAATCGGTTTGGGACCGAACATCCTGCGTGCTGAGACCGGTTCCATTGTCGCATGCGCGCTGTTGGTAGCGTTCTTGACGGGACAGGTGACGTCCGCCCGGTGACATTCACTCTTTGTGAAATTTTCTCACAGAGAGTTGCCGAGGATGGAAGTCAACGCCTACAGTTGGTGAAACCACCCGGCGGATTCAGAAGGGCACAGGAAGAGAACAATGGACTTTGATGAGGATGCACTCTCGTCGCCGTACAGCCGCAAGGTTGGCGAGCGCCTTCGCACGATCAGGCGTCAGAAGCGCTTGTCGCTGCAAGAGGTTGAAGCGAACTCCGAGCAGGAGTTCAAGGCCTCGGTGCTCGGTGCATACGAACGCGGTGAGCGAGCGATCTCGGTTCCCCGGTTGGAGCGGCTCGCCCGCTTTTACCAAGTGCCTGTCGATCAGCTTCTGCCGCGCGACGAGATGCACGCCGGCGACGACCTCGAAGGAACCGGGGCGGCCAGCAAGGTCGTGCTCGACCTCGTCAAGCTGAGCCAGTTGACCGGCGCGCCGTTCGAGATGCTGCAACGCTTTTTCCGCATGATCCAGGTCCAGCGCCAGGACTTCAACGGCAAGGTGCTGACCATCCGCAACGACGACCGCCGCGCCGTCGCCGCCATGCTCGACGTTCCCGTCGACCAGGTCGAGGCCCGTCTCGAGGCGCTCGACCTGCTGTTCCGGGTCGACTGATCCCGGCGGTATCGGCGCCTCGTCCGGGGTGTCGATGAGCGCTCAACCTGCCACACTGGCCTGCGTGCGACCCACGCAGGCCTTTGGTGTTTACTTGCACATTCCGTTCTGTGCCCGCCGGTGCGACTACTGCGCGTTTGCCACGTGGACCGATCGCAGCCACCTCGAGACCGCCTATCTTCGAGCGCTCACCCGCGACATAGAGCGCGCCATCGACGCCGGAATGCCCCCGGCCAGCAGCGTGTTCGTGGGAGGTGGCACGCCATCGATGGTCGCCGCCGATGGGTTGACCGAGGTCCTCGGCCGCATTCCGCTGCTCGACGGTGCCGAGGTCACGGTCGAATGCAATCCCGACAACGTGACCGCCGAACTGCTGTCCACCTACCGCTCCGGGGTGGTCAATCGGTTGAGCTTCGGTGTCCAGTCGATGGTGCCCCATGTCCTCGAGTCGCTCGGTCGCACCCACGATCCCGACAACGTCCGCCGCAGCGTCGAGTTCGCCCGTCAGGTCGGCTTCGACTCGTTCAATCTCGATGTCATCTACGGCGCGGCGGGTGAGTCGCCGGCCGACTGGGAGACGACGGTCCGGGCGATCGCCCAACTCGAGCCACCCCATGTCTCGGCGTACGGTCTGACGGTCGAGGTCGGCACCCCGCTATGGGAGGACTCCTCGCGTCATCCGGACGACGACGATCAGGCCGACAAGTACGAGGCGGCCGACGACGTGTTGACGGCCGCCGGTCTCGACAACTACGAGATCTCCAACTGGGCACGTCCGGGACACGAATGCCGCCACAACCAGCTGTACTGGGAGCAGGGCGACTACCTCGGGTTCGGCTGTGCGGCCCACTCGCATCGAGCCGGGCGGCGGTGGTGGAACCTGCGGACGCCCGAGCGGTACATCAACGCGGTAACCAGCGGGGAACCGACGGAGGCGGCCGGTGAGACCCTCGATGCAGAGGTTCAGCGCATCGAGGGCCTGCAGCTCTCCCTGCGCACCCGTCACGGCGTGCCGACCGATGCCCTGGATGCCGACGAGCTGCCCGGGCTGATCGAGACGGCCGGCGATCGCCTCGTGCTCACCCGGACGGGGCGGTTGCTGGCGAATGAGGTGTCGCTGCGGCTCAAGTGACTGCTAGTCTGTGGCTCCCGCAAGGGCGCGTAGCTCAGTTGGTTAGAGCGCTACCATGACACGGTAGAGGTCCCGGGTTCGAGCCCCGTCGTGCCCACTCGAAACGTACGAAGGCCGCCCCGACCGGGCGGCCTTCGTACGTTCGGCGCCACTCCGCTCGGCCCCGCAGCATCAGAACCGGCCTGTCCTTCGATGGACCGGATGCGTGCGGTTACCGCTTGCGAAAGGCGCAGAGCCGCCCGTCATCGGTCGAGGTCTCGTAGAAGGCGGCGGGCTCGATGCGGATCTCGGCCAACGCGCCGTCGCCGGCCAGTGCCGCGAACGTGTCGCGGAAACCCATCGCCTCCCAGACCGAGTGGTGGACGGCGCAGCACAGCACACCACCAGGTTCGATGATCCGCACGATCTCGGCCAGGCTCTCGGCGCCGACATGTCCGCTGGTGAAGGTGCCGTTGCATATTGCCGCGCCATAGGCGGCGTCGGCGATCGGCAGCGGGGCGGTGAGATCGGCGGCGATGAATCGGCGGTAAACACCCCGGCGAGCGGCGATCTCGGTCATCGCCAGCGACAGGTCGATGCCATCGATGTTCGTGAATCCGTGGTCGCGTAGGTGGAGGCCGACGAGCCCGGTTCCGCATCCCAGATCGACGATCGGGCGGTCACGCCAGTCGACGACATCGGCGAACAGGGCCGTGAGCTTGTGCGGCGAGACATATCCGAGACCGTCGAGCATCGTCTGGTCGTAGGTTTCGGCCCATTCCTCGTACAACTGAGCACTCTCGGCCATGTTGGACAGGTCGTAGGCCCGCTTGAGGTACTCGGCGTCGCGTGCACCGACGCCGGGCGGAATGAGATGATCGCTGCTCATCCGCCCGAAGGTAGTAGGTCGTCGACGATCGGTCGGCCGTCGCCAACCACGCGTGGCAGGATCGGCGGATGGCCATCGATCTCGCCGCCAACGCCGACCGGTTCAGCGGATTCGCCGACCTCTACGACGCGGTTCGACCTGTACCGCCCGCCGATCTGGCCCGCATCCTGTGTGGATATGCCGCAACGACGACGCCCGCGGTCGTCGATCTCGGTAGCGGCAGTGGGCTGTCGAGTCGTTGGGCGGCGACGTGGGCGGCATCGGTGATCGGCGTGGAGCCGAGTGCCGACATGCGGCGAACCGCGCAAGCGGCCGGGGGTGGTCCCCGCTACGTCGAAGGCTGGTCACATGCCACCGGTCTGCCCGCCGCTCACGCGGACCTGGTCCTCGCCGTGCAGGCGTTGCACTGGATGGAACCGGCGGCGACGTTTGCGGAGGTGGCCCGGCTGTTACGGCCCGGTGGGGTCTTCGCCGCCATCGACTGCGACTTTCCTCCGATTGTCGGGAGCCGGACGGCCGAGCAGGCGTGGACGCGCTGTCGGGCCCGGATCGTCGGGTATGAGCGACGGGTGGCCAACGGCGACGACCTGTCCGCACCGCTCGATGCCGCTCCCCTTCCGGCAGGATTCGCCAGTGATGCCCCGCGGACGCGTCGGGAGGGCTCGCAGATGCAGGCATGGTCGAAAGGCGAGCATCTGGCGCGGATGGAGCAGTCCGGGCGGTTCACCTGGTGCCATGAATTGGTGACGGCCTCGGTGATCGACGGGGATGCGACTCGGTTCGTGGCCCTGCTGCGCAGCCAGGGGGACTACCAGACGATTCGCATGGCGGGGGTGAGCGACGCCCAGATCGGTTTCGATCGATTCGAGGCCGACGTCCATGCCGCGCTCGGTGCCGGTGGATGGCCGATGTCGTTCAGCTACCGGGTCCGTATCGCCATCGTCTGATTCGACGCATCGGTGAACACCCTGCGGAGGCATCGATCGGCGGATCGTCACGACCGGTGGTGCCGATGGCCTACGATCGAGCCCAGATGCTTGGTGCAGCGATGGTCGAGGGATTTCGGGCGGGTGACGATGATGCGGTCCGAGCCGTCTACGAGCAGTTCGGCCGCCTGGTCTTCACCGTCTGCAATCGCGTGCTCTGCAATCGCTCGCTGGCCGAGGAGGCCACGCAGCAGACCTTCGTTCAGGCGTGGCGGGGCGCGGCTGGTTTCGACCAGGGCCGTGAGCTCGGGCCGTGGTTGGCCACGATCGCCCGCCGTGTGGCGATCGACGTCCACCGCCGTGAGTCGCGCCGGGCCCACGATTCGATCGAGACGGCGAGCCCAACCGAGTCGGCCCTGGTCACGCTGCCTCCCGGCGTCGAGCAGATCTACGAGGTCTGGCAGGTTCGCGAGGCGATCGACGCGCTGGGGCCCGACGAACGCGAGGTCGTTCGATTGCAGCACCTGCAGGGGATGAGCCACCCCGAGATCGCCGCACGACTCGGCATTCCCGTCGGCACGGTCAAGTCCCGGTCCTTCCGGGCCCATCGCCAGCTGGCCGGGCGACTCGGGCATCTGCGCGAGCCGGCCGGTCCCGATCCATGAGAGCATGAATGAACCGAATCAGCAGGTCCGACGTACTTTCCATCGACCGCACACCGGCGAGCGACACTGCAACAGCACACGAACACCGACAAACCACGATCTTACGGAAGCCCGATCTCACGAGAGGGAGGTGAACCATGACGAATGACGAACAGCGCATCAGCTATCTCGCCCTCGGGGCCCACGCCGGCGCCGACGACGAACTCCCAGCCGATCTCGATGCTGCCGACCAGGCCGAACTCGACGAGTTGAACGCCTTGTTGGCCGACCCGGCGTTGTGGGAGGAGCCTTCTGGCGATCTGGGTGACCGGGTGGTGGCCGCCATCGGGGCGGCTCGTGCGGCCACCGGCCCGATCGGTGATCAGGAGTCACCGGGCCGCGGTCGAAATACATCAGTCGGTCGATCGACGCCGATGAAGCCGGCCGGCGAGCGAGGAAATGACAACGTCGTGGGAATCGGGGCGACCCGAGGCGGCGGGACCCGATGGCTCCGCCCGTTCCTGGCCGGTGTCGCCGTCGCTGCGGCCGTTTCACTGGGAGTCGTCGCCGTCAACGCCCGCGGTGGGTCGCGAGGCGACGCCACGGTGCTGGCGTTGGCGGGAACCGACCTGGCACCGCCGGGCGTGACCGGTACGGCGCGGATCACCGAGACGGAATCGGGGCTGCGCATCGAACTCGACGCCACTGGCCTACCCCGGCGCGAGGGTCGTCAGTACTATCAGGCGTGGCTGAAGGGCGAGGCCGGGCTGGTGCCCATCGGCACGTTCCAC
>JANMJD010000505.1:0-3716 GCA_031371195.1 Actinomycetes bacterium
GTCGAGCCGAATCGTCACCTGGTCGGCGACCTCCAACCAAAAGTACCCGGCATCGTCGCCCTCGCGCCACCATGGACTCGACTCCTCCCACGCCCAGTCGACGGCAGCGCGGTCAAGCGTCGCCCGTTCGATCCGAATGTCGACCTGGGTTGGTGCACCACGTTTGGCGAGCGGAACGGACGGCAGGCCGACGAGCGCTACATCGCTGACGATGCGCAGTCCGGCACACGAGTACGCCGCCGTCACGGCTCAACTTCCCAGCAGTCGGGCGACCTTCGTGGCAAAGCGCTTCGCCCCGGCCGGGCTGGGAAAACGGCCGTCGGCGATCAGCGCGCCGACCATCGAATCGATGCTCGCGCCTTCACGCACGAGTCCCAACGCAAAGCCGGCATCGTCGAGTCGGCCGGTCGGAATCTCCGTCGTCGTGGACGATGCAGCAATGCTGTCGAGCGAGAGGAACTGCCCCTCGAACGTGGAGTGCGATTCGTTCCGCTTCACGCCGTCGACACCGACGACGGCTACCTTCCACGAGGCGAAGTAGCTCGCCGGCCACACCGCGACCGTCGCCTCGACCCGATCACCGACGCTCACTGCGACCGGCTCGGCGAGTGGGAGCAGGGTCTGCCACCGGTGGGCCATCTGTTCGGCGGCAGCCGGATCGTTGGTCATTGTCACCCCCGGCGCCATGCGGGCGATGAACGTGCCGAGCAGACCGTGCAGCATGCCGGGGCGCGTGACCGGCAACTCGACCCGCCCGTCGAAGGGTGTGTTCGCCGACGACGACATACATGCCAGCTCTGCGGTCGGGCCGAGTAGCTCGTCGCGAGTGCAATGCACGCTGAACACGGTGTTGACCGCGTGGCGGCCCACCGGGGCGAAGCTTGGGCCGAACCCGGTCTCTTCGCGTTTCCACGCGCCGGCGACCCGCCACTCCCGCTCCGATTCGACGGGCGCCAGCCGCACCTCGAATGATTCGGGAACCATCACGCCGCCCGGCTTGAGAAAGCGGCGGGCATCGTCGTAGAACTCGAGGACTCCCGCCTCATAGGCCATACCGCCGATCTGATCCGCCACAACGACATCGACCGACTCGGGCAGCGTCACGTCGACCGACATCGCCTGGATGTGCTCGATGCGGTCGGCGTATCCGGCGGCCGCCGCCACTTCACGGGCCACGCTGATGATCGCTCCGGCGTCGATCGCATACACCTTTCGAGCGCCGAGCTGGCAGGCAATCAACCCCAGCAGTCCGGTGCCACAACCCAGGTCGACGACAACCCCGTCCGAGGGCATGACCTGGGCGAGCGCCGCCCGGTAGGCGGCGACCTTCGGGGCGTCGGTCAGATACTTGACATGTTCGCGCAACTCGTTCGACGACATGGTGGCTACCGCGCCCCGGTCTGCGGATCGAGCATGCCCGAACCCGCAGGCCCACTGAGCAGTTCGACGAACGCACCGACGTCGCCGGGCTCGGAGATGACGTCGACGCCATCGACGGTGGCCCAGGCATGGGCGGCGAACTCACCGCCGTCGGATGCCACCCCGAGATGCAATTGGGCGGCGACCCCTCGTCGGGCGAGCATGGTGATGGCCGTGAGCGTGCGCGGCACGCAGAGCACCCGCACCAGCGGAAGTCGTGCGGCGACACGAATGGCGGCACCGATGTCGGCGGGATCGGGCCGTCGCCGAGGAGCCCGCAGCGACACGTCGCCCAGGCGGCCAGCCAGGCGTTCGGCCGCGCGCACATCGCGATGCTTCACCACAGTGCGGAAGACCACGTTCAACAGCGCAGCCTCGAACAACCAGACGCGCTGACGCCACGACAGCGCCCGAATCTGGCGCGTGCCGAAGCGGATGCGGCGGCGGAGCATGGTCACGTCGATTGATCCAATCACGAAATCGTCAAGGTTCGCATGATCCGCTGGGCCTCACTTCCGCAGCCGCTTCCGGGATCACATCGCTGAAATCGTGCTTCGCACCGCGCGCGACCGCAGCCACGACAAGAAAGAGCAGCGGCCACAACTGCGCCCGCTGGCGGGCCAGAATGCCGAAGTTGCCGATGCGGCTGAAGGCGAAGACGAACCCGGCGACGTAGACGCCGGCGAAGGTGACGATCGGGTTGTGCACCACCACCGAAACCACCCGCCGCGGGCTGACCAACGCCAGGCACGTGGCCGCGATGCCCATCAACTCGATGGCCGTCAGCACCTGCAGCCAGCCGTGCGCCTCGGCGATGTGCGGCCGCAGCAGCACCGTCCACACGCCCAGGGCCACCGTCGAAAGCGACGTGATCGGATGGGCCATGAACGCCGAACCACCGATCGCCGTCTCGTCGGCGGCCAGATCGAGCATGCCCGACGCCGCATCGGCGGATTCGGCGAAGCCCCCGGAGAACCCCCATCGGATCATCGCCAGGCTGATCGGGATCATCACCGCCGCCAACGCCGCCGTCCTCACCCGTGACCCGACGGTGACCCCCGATGGCGCCCGCACAAAGCACGCCGGTAACCAGGAGCAGGCGGCGAGCAGCACGACATGAGGCCGGACGATGAGGGCCATGGCCAGGGCGAACCCCAGCAGCACCACCAGCCGGGCCGAAGGATCGCCCCTCATCAGTCGGGCGATGAGCAACGTCGCCAGCCCCATGGTCGCCGCCAGCCACGCTTCCTTGCCGATGCTGCTGCTCCAGAAACACAACGAGGGCACAACCATCACCAGGGCGGTGAAGACGCGGGCGGCATGAGGCGCGAGCCATTCGGCGGCAACGAGTATGAGGCAGCAGGTGCCGGCGAACGCCAGCACGGTGAACATCGCCGTCGCCAGGGCGAGGTGCGATCCGAACGACCGGTAGAACAACGCCAGCACCCACGTCACGAAATCCGTACCGACCCGGTGGAAGTGGAAGTCACCGGGGAGCACGAGGTGGGAGCGCATGCGCCGGGCAACGATGGTCGCCTCGTCGTGATACCGGAACGCGTCGGCCGAGCCATCGTAGACACGCGTCGAGATGGCGTACTTGGCGAACGCGCCGGCCACCCGGAACGCCAGCCCTACGAGCAGCACCCGCCGCTCCATCGAGTCGATCGCAGGATGGCGGAACATCATGCGAGCAACCCTCCACAGCACCCATGCCACGAACGACCAGCCCGCCACGTGGGCGATCGGGGCCGCTCCCACACCAACCGAGACGACTCCGAGCGCCACCAGCGCGCCCGGCACGTACATCGATCCGGACTTCCGGCGGCTGCGGTGGTTGTCGATCGACGTCACGATCCGGCCATCGCATATTTGGTTCCGTGCCGCACAATTCGCCCGGCCATGAGGTGCTCGACGCCGATGGCCCCGCTTCGCGCGTCGCGGGTGATCTGGATCATCGCCAGGTCATAGTTGCTGGTGGCCTCCACGATGGCCAACGTTTCGCCGCCGTGCTGAACGCCACACAAATCGGCAATCGCCACTTCCAGCGTCGCATGGGGACCCACCACGTGATGCGAGTCGCCCAGCGGCCTCCCGGTCTCGTCAGTCAGGCGTATGTCGAACGGCGCCGTCAGCTCGTAGGCGCCGTTGAGGCCGGGAATCCCCGGATTGGCCACGAGCAGACTGGTGTGGCGGCGGCCACCCACCCACGCCCTGGTGTAGGCGGGCAAGGCGACATTGCCGAGTCGACGTCGACGGATTGGCGAGTTCCAGTCATCGCTCCACACCATCGTGCGGGC
>JANMJD010000007.1:0-9273 GCA_031371195.1 Actinomycetes bacterium
CTGCCCCTCCTTGCCGATGGCGAGGGAAAGCTGGAAGTCGGGGACGATGACCTCGGCGAGTCCGATGTCGTCGTGGATGCGAACCTCTTTGACCTTGGCCGGCGAGAGGGCCTTGGCCACGAAGTCGTAACGATCGTCGCTGAACGGGACGATGTCGATCTTCTCGCCGCGCAGTTCGTTGACGACCATCCGGACGCGAGCACCGCGGGCGCCGACGCAGGCGCCCACCGGGTCGACGTTGTGGTCGTTGGACCACACAGCAATCTTCGTGCGATGCCCTGGTTCACGGGCGCACGCCTTGATTTCGACGATGCCGTCGGCGATCTCGGGAACCTCGAGTTCGAACAACCGCTTGATCAACCCCGGGTGGGTGCGGCTGACGACGATCTGGGGACCCTTGGCCGTCTTGCGGACCTCGACGATGTAGGCCTTGACCCGATCACCGGGCTGGGGGCGGTCGAAGGAGACCTGCTCGGCCTGGGGAAGGAGCGCCTCGACCCGTCCGAGGTCGAGCAGGGTGTAACGGCTATCGGTCTGTTGGATGATGCCGGTGACGATGTCACCCTCGCGGTTGGCGTATTCCTCGAACTTCATGTCGCGCTCGGCCTCGCGGATGCGCTGGCTGAGCACCTGACGGAAGGTTTGAGCAGCGATACGACCCATGTCCTGGGGGGTGTCGTCGCGAGCGTTGACCCAGTTGCCGTCCTCGTCGATGTCGTACGCGACGACCCGGATCTCCATCGTGTCGGCGTCGATCTGCACCTCGGCCTCGTCGGCCGCGCCCGGGCGGCGCTTGTACGCCGTGACCAGGGCATCAGCGAGCACCTGCAGCAGAAGATCGACAGTGATGCCCTTGTCCTGGGCGAGCATCTTTACGGCTTCGGCCATGTCGAGATTGCTCATGGTGCCGCGACCTCCTGTGTCTGAGAAGTGGTGTCTGAATCGGATGAGGATCGAGGTGATGCGGCCGGCTTCGGCTTGGCACCAGTCGGTTTGGGCGCCGCCGCCCACACGAAAACGGTGCGGGCGCGGTCGATGTCGCCATAGGCGACCTGCACCGTGGCGCCCCGATTGGGACCCTCTGAAGGGATGACCTCGATGGCATCGTCGCCGGCCGTGGCGACACGTCCGGCGAGGCGCCGTTCGGCGGCGGATACGTCGCGAAGGCGGATCACGACGTCACGTCCGACGGCCCAGCGGAAATGCTTCGGCTCGCGCAGGTGGCGCTCAAGGCCGGGGCTGGAGACCTCGAGGGTGTATCGACCGGGTACGAAGTCGTCGTGGTCGAGGTCTCGCGAGACGAGCCTGGTAACCAGGGCGATCTCGTCGAGATCGACCGCACCCGACGGCTTGTCGACGGTCACCCGGAGTACGCCGCCGCCGAACTCGCAGTCGTAGAGCTCCAGGCCGAGATCGTTGAGGATCGGCATGACGATGGCTCGAGTTCGCTCGACCACCGGCCCGGATCGATCTTCATCTGACATCGCTTCACCTCCTGTCGGAATCGGTCGTGACCGACCGAACTGTGCTCTCTCGAAACGAATGGCGTGGACCCGAAGGCCCACGCCATTCTCGTCTCACAACGCTAAGGACTGATCGAGTATATCGGGCGGCCACCCGCGGCCGGTCGGAGTGATTCACACCTGCAGCGCAAGCACCTCGGCAACGACCCCGCTGATGGCGGCTTCGATTGCGGTGCCGGCGAAGCGGTCGCGCAACTCGACCTTGCCCTCGGCGAGCCCACGACCGACGACGACTATCACCGGCATGCCGAGCATCTCGGCGTCCTTGAACTTCACGCCGACCGACACGGTGTCACGATCGTCGACAAGCACCCGCACTCCGCCCGCCTCGAATGTTGCGCCCAATTCGAGCGCGGCGGCGATGTGGTCGGCCTTGCCGGCGGCGACGATGTGCACCTGGGCCGGGGCGACCTCCCACGGCCAGCGCAAGCCGAGCTCGTCGTGAAGTTGCTCGGCGATCACGGCGACCGCCCGAGTGACCCCGATGCCGTACGAGCCCATCGTGATGCGGACGGGCTTCCCGTCGGGCCCGAGGGCGTCGAGACCGAGCGCATCTGCGTACTTACGCCCCAACTGGAAGATGTGTCCGATCTCGATCGCCCGGTCGATCGCCAACGGCTCGCCGCATCGAGGGCACGGATCACCATCGGCGACGGTGGCCACCTCGACGTACCGGTCGATCGTGAAGTCGCGACCTGCCACCGCATCGACCACGTGGTGCTCAAACTCGTTCGCGCCGGTCACCCAGATCGAATTGGGAGCGATACGAGGATCGGCGAGCACCTCTACACCGGTTGCGTCCATACCGATCGCCGACACATAGCCCTTGACGAAATCCGGGCGTCCGGCGAAGTCGCCGTCCTCAAAAGAAGTGAGCCTGCCGGGGGCGACGGCAACGGCCAACCGGTCCTCGTCGATCTCCCGGTCGCCGGGTACCAGCACCATCACCGGTCGACCGTCGACCTTGAACAAGATGTTCTTGAGCAGGCGCGATGCGTCGGTATTCATTGCGTAGTTGGCGTTGAGATGCTCGACGAGAGCACCGATCCCGGGGGAATCCGGGGTGTGCAACTTGCGCATCGGCGGGTGGGCCACATCGTCACCGGGCGACACCGGCGGGCGAACCTGCACCGCCTCGACGTTGGCGGCGTACTGACACGACGAGCACATCACGAAGGTGTCCTCACCGACCGGACTCGGGGCCAGGAACTCCTCGCTCTTCGAACCACCCATTGCTCCCGACATGGCGCTGACCATGCGGTAGTCGATACCCAGGCGGTCGAACGTGCGGATGTACGCCTGGCGGTGCAACTCGTAGCTGGCATCCAATCCCTCGTCGGTGAGGTCGAAGGAGTACGAGTCCTTCATCACGAACTCCCGCCCGCGCAGGATGCCCGAACGGGGCCTGGCCTCGTCGCGGTACTTCGTCTGGATCTGGTACAGGTACACCGGGAAGTCCTTGTACGACGAGTACTCCCCCTTCACCATCAGGGTGAACATCTCCTCATGGGTCGGGGCGAGCAGGTAGTCGCCCTGGCGACGGTCCTTCAGGCGGAAGATGTTGTCGCCGTAGTCGGTCCAGCGTCCCGTGGCTTCGTACGGCTCGCGGGGTAGCAGCGCCGGGAAGTGCACCTGCTGGGCGCCGATGGCGTCCATCTCCTGCTTGATCACCCGGTAGATCTGGTCGTAGATCATCACCCCGAGCGGCAGCAGCGAGTAGATGCCCGGAGCAGCACGGCGTACGTACCCCCCACGGACCAGCAGCTTGTGACTCGGAACTTCGGCATCGGCCGGGTCATCACGCAGGGTTCGCAGGAACAGGTTCGACATCCGTAGCAGCACGGCGGGCAACGCTATCTCGCCCGTTGCACGTCAGGCGGCCGGGTGGGTCAGGTTCACTCCGGCGCCGGCGGCGACGGGCCGTGTGCTGCGGGTAGTATTTCGTTCGACATGATGCGGATTGAGGGCGTCGTCCAGCGCTACGCGTGGGGCGATCATGAGGCGATTCCGGCCCTGCTCGGGGTACCCCCCGACGGGCGACCGTGGGCCGAGCTGTGGATGGGCACACACCCGGTGGCCCCGTCGTATCTCGTGGACGTCAACGGCCGGCGACCGTTGGGCGAGGTCACCGGAGCCCTGCCGTTCCTGTTCAAGGTACTCGCCGCAGCCGAGCCGCTGTCGCTGCAGACCCATCCCGATGACGCCACTGCCCAGCGGGGATTCGCCGCCGAGGTGGCCATCGGGCTCGCTGAAAGTGACGAGCGCCGGCTGTACCGCGACCCGTTCGGCAAGCCCGAGATTCTCTGTGCCGTGGGGACGTTCGAGATCCTCTGTGGCTTTCGATCCCCGCCCGCATCGATCGGCCTGCTGCGCGCCCTGGGCGATGGCGGGAGCGCACTCGCCGATGTGCTCGCCGATGGGGGGATCGACGCCGCGCTCCGGGCGATCTTCGTCGAGCACCGGATCGACCCACACGCGCTCCTGGCGGCCTGTACCGCCGACAACGGTCGGACCGGATCGGTGACCGCGGCGATCGCCACGATCGGTCTCCGCTATCCGACCGATCCCGCATTGGCTGCTGCGATCCTGCTCAACCACCGCGTCCTGCGCGACGGTGAGGCGATCTTCCTCGGGGCGGGCAATCTCCACGCCTACCTGCGGGGATACGGCGTCGAGCTGATGGACCCGTCCGACAACGTGTTACGAGCCGGCTTCACCGCCAAACGGGTCGAACCACAGGCCTTGCTCGATGTCGTCGACTCGGGCGTATCGATCGACCCGCTGGTGCTACCGCGGTCGTTGGGCGGCGGAGTCACCGAGTATCCCACGCCGACGAACTGGCGACTACGACGCATCGATGTCGACGGTCGGGTGCAACTCGCCGTCGACGCCGTCGGTGTGTTGTTGAATGTGCACGGTACGTGTGCCCAACTCCCCCAGGGCCAGCCGATGTTGATCACCCCGGGCGAACAGCTCACATTGGAGGGTGACGCAACGATCTACTGGGCGACAGCGATCCCGCCGGAGCGGCCAGCCCGCTGACCCTCAGGAGCGGCCATCGACCGTACGGCGGATCTCGACAATCCGCTCCGTGGTGTGATTGGCGTCGTCCCCCTGCGACTCGAGCAGCGCCGATCGGTCGCGGCGGGCCTCCCGTTCCGCCTTGACGACATCGGCCCGGGCGATCGCCGCGTCGGTGCCGTGCTCGTGGATGAATTCGGCCCATTTGACCAGCTCCTCCACCATCTCGGACTCCGCCACGACGGCGACGTTGGTCCCCTTGACGAACAGGTGGCCCCGCTTGTTGCCGGCGGCGATGCCCAGATCAGCCTCACGCGCCTCACCCGGACCGTTGACCACGCAACCCATCACGGCGACCTGCAGCGGCAGTTCACGTTCACCGAACGCGGCCATCGCCCGCTGAGCGACATCGATCACGTCGATTTCCGCCCGGCCACAGCTCGGACAGGCGATCAGATCGACGTTCTTGCGCTCGCGCAGCCCCAGCGCTTCGAGCAGCTGACGCCCGGCGCGGGCCTCCTCGACCGGATCGGCGGTCAGGCTGTAGCGGATCGTGTCGCCGATCCCCTCGTTGAGCAGCGTGGCGATGCCGGCTGTCGCCTTGATCAGCCCGTTGGGCGGGGGTCCGGCCTCGGTGACGCCGAGGTGGAGGGGGACATCGGTCAGCTCGGCCAGCTGGCGGTAGGCCTCGACCATCAGGCGCACACTCGACGCCTTCACCGAGATCTTGATCAGGTCGAAATCGACTTCGCGGAAGTAGGCCATCTCCTGCAGGGCCGACTCGACCATTGCCTCGGGGCGGATACCGCCGTGCTTCTCGTACAGCGCCGGGTCGAGCGAGCCGCCGTTCACTCCGATACGGATCGACACGCCGCGGTCCTTGGCGGCCATCGCCACCGCCTTGATGTGTTCGGGCCGCCGGATGTTGCCCGGATTGAGCCGCAGGCCGTGAACGCCCGCCTCGAGCGCAGCCAGCGCCATGCGGTACTGGTGGTGGATGTCGGCGATGATCGGGATCGGCGAGCGGGGCACTATCTGGGCAAGGCCTTCGGCAGCCTCGGGCTCGTTGCAGGTGCAGCGCACGATGTCGCAACCGGCGGCGGCCAGGCCATAGATCTGCTGGAGGGTTCCTTCGACGTCGGCGGTCTTGGTGATCGTCATCGATTGCACGGTGATCGGGGCATCGCCGCCGACCGGCACCGAGCCGACCATGATCTGGCGGCTGACCCGCCGGGTTGTCGACGACCGGTCGGATGAGGACGGGACAGCAGTCACGACAGGCAGTATGGCCGGTTCCAGGGCGGCCTCCTCGCCGCGGCTACATCGTGTCGAGATAGATCGCCGACATGAACACCAGCATCAGCGTGACGATCAACACCGCGAACACCGGCATGACCTTGGCGAAGTCGGCGTGATACCGGCGGCCCCGTCGTGACCGCAGCTTCTCGTAGGTGGCGATGAGCAGATGGCCGCCATCGAGCGGCAGGACCGGCAGCAGGTTGAACAGGCCGAGCGCCATGTTCAGCGATGCCAGCAGGAACAGCGTCTCGGCCGCACTCGAACGCACCGCGCTCGATCCGTACTTGGTGATGCCGACGATCGACGTCGGTCGTTTCGTCGGATCGTCGACTTCCTGGCCGGTCACCATCCGGAAGATGCGTGATAAGCCCGACGGCGAGAAGATGTCACCAATCGCCTGGGCGGTGCCCTTCACCTGTACGCCGAACTCGGTGAAGCCACGTTGGATGCCCTCGGGTAACGAACGGTTGATCGTGCGCATCGGAACCACGCCGAGCACACCCTCGACGGTGCCCGTCCGCTGTCCGTCGGCGTCGATGCCGTCGCGGCTGCCCAGGGTGACCGTCGTCTCGCGGCTCAAGCCGTCACGCTCGAAGGTGATCGAAACCGTCTGGCCGGGACGGGGCTTGACGACGGATTTGAACGCGTCGAACGAGGCGACATCGACGCCGTCGACGGCCCGGATGATGTCGCCGTCGCGCAGCCCACCGCGGCCCGCCGGCGAGTCCGCGGTGATCCCGCCGACCTGCGGCCACGATGCCGCCTCGACAACCGGCTCGCGAAAGGCCGAGAAGAAGACACAGAACAACAGCAGACCCGCCAACAGGTTCATCGCCGGGCCGGCGAGCACCATGCCGAAGCGATGGCGGTAGCTCTGTGCCCGATACGAACGTGCGTCGTCGGCCTCTGACAACTCCTCGAGGTTGGTCATTCCGGGAGTCTTGACGTACGCCCCGAGGGGAATGCCCTTCACGCCGTACTCCGTCTCGCCCCGGCGAAAGCTCCAAAGCCGCGGGCCGAACCCGATGAAGAACTCCGTCACCTTCATACCGCCGCGGCGGGCGCCGATGTAGTGCCCGAGTTCGTGGATGAACAGCGTCAACAGCAGGAACAGTCCGAACAACGCGTACGACCATGAGATCAGGGCCAGCGCGATCACCGCGGCGACCACGATCGCCAGACGAGTCAACGACGTTCGTTGATCGACGACCTCGGCGACCTCACCCTCGTGACTCGGCACCATCGCACCAATCGTCATCGCGACCTTCCCTTGAGCACTTGTTCGGCCACCCGTCTGGCCGACGCGTCGGCGGCGATCACATCTTCCGACGACGTGGCCGGCGCCCCGTCATGCCGGTCGAGGGTGGCGGCGATCACCTCGGCGATCTCGATCCATCGTAGGCGACCGGTCAGGAATGCGTCGACGGCCACCTCGTTGGCCGCGCTCAGCCACGCCGGAGTCGTTCCCCCTTGTCGACCTGCGGCATACGACAGCGCCAGACAGGAAAATGTCGCCGCATCCGGGAGTTCGAAATCGAGGCGCTGCATCGCAGCCCAGTCGATACGGCCGAATGCGGAGCGGATCCGGTGCGGATATGCCAACGCGTAACCGATGGCCAGACGCATGTCGGGCATCGACAACTGGGCGATCGTCGCCCCATCGGTGAACTCGACCATCGAATGGACCACCGACTGCGGGTGCACGACCACGTCGATCTGATCGTACGGCACACCGAACAACTCGTGGGCCTCGATCACCTCGAGACCCTTGTTCATCAACGTCGAGGAGTCCACCGTGATCTTCGGACCCATCGACCATGTTGGATGGGCAAGGGCCTCGTCGACGGTGATCTCCGCCAATTCGTCGGCCGATCGCCCACGGAACGGACCTCCGCTGGCCGTCAACACGATCCGCGACAACTCGCGGCCGCCGTTGGCGTGCACCGAGGACCGAAGACACTGGTGCACGGCGCAGTGCTCCGAGTCGACTGGAACGATCTCGGCCCCCGGCACGGCCCGCAACGGTTGCACCACCGGCCCGGCGGCGATCAGGCTCTCCTTGTTGGCCAGCGCCAGGCGCTTCCCCGCTCGCAACGTGGCCAGGGTCACCGGGAGACCGGCGAATCCGACGACGCCGTTGACCACGACATCGGCCGTCCCGACCAGATCGGCGAGATCTCCGACGACCTCACAGAACGGCAGGGCATCGGCCACTTCACGCCGCCGGGCGGGATCGGCGACCGCAACCACCTTGGGGCGGAACTCTGTCGCCTGTTCGATGACCACGGCGATGGACGAACCGACGCCGAGACCGACGACCTCGTACGCGTCGCCTTCCGCCCGAATCACATCGAGCGTCTGGCGCCCGATGGAACCGGAGGATCCGGCTATGGCGACACGAATCGAAGTCACCGGACAATTCTGGCCGGTGTTCGACCGAATCGGGCGCCTACCGCCACAATCGGCGATGCTCGCGTCGGAAGGGGCGCTACTTCTTGACCGCCAGCCAAGGCTCAAGCCACGTCAGCACGTAGTAGGCACCGGGAAGGACGAAGAGGAAGCCGTCGAAGCGGTCGAGTACGCCGCCGTGGCCCGGCAGGAGCGTGCCGAAATCCTTGACGTCGAGATTGCGTTTGAACATCGACTCCGTCAGATCACCGATCGGGGCGAGAATCGCCACGACGAGTCCGAGGACGAGCAGGTCGGCCATCTGAATCCAGGTGTCCGCCTTGCCGTTGGCGATACTCAGGAGCGCCATCGCTCCAAGCGTTGCCACGGTGCCGCCGACGAGGCCTTCGACGGTCTTGTTCGGGCTGATCCAAGCCCTCAACGGTGTCCGACCTGCGGCCGAACCGACGAAGAGCGCACCCACATCGTTGGCGACCACCCCGATGGCCAGGGCGAAGATGGTGTCGGTACCGATAGATCTGGGCATCTTGAGGATCAGACCCGCGAACGAGCCCATCACGCCGATCCAGCCCACGCCGAGCATGGTGATCGCCGTATTCGGCAAGGGGCCGCTCTCGATGCCTTCCGCCGAGATCGATGTGATCACGGTGGCGATGAAAGCCAGGAACACGATCACAGCTATGGCCGTCTCGCCTCGCCAGTACGTCGCCAGCGGAAGCAGCGCGCACGCAACGATGCCCGGGACGGTTGCCGGCCGGTAGCCCCGTTCGGTCACACGACCGTAGAACTCCACGGCGGCGAGGCCCATCACGATCGTGACCAAGGCCATAACCCCGGCACCATGGGCGAACTTGATCAAGGCGATGAACATGGCGGCGAGACCGAGGCCCAAGGCGATGGCCATCGGCATGTCGCGGCCCTTGGCACCCGCCGCGCCCCGGGCGGCTCCAGCAGACGGGCGAGGTGCAGCGGGCGGGCGCGGACCGGACGAACCGGCCGATGGGCGACTGCCGGTGCGGGC
>JANMJD010000042.1:0-26350 GCA_031371195.1 Actinomycetes bacterium
ACCGCCGGTGCCAGGGCCACCCCGGCGTCGATGACCTGCGGAAGCGCGGCGGGTACCGTCGAGGATTCGGGTATGGCGGTGGCCGGCGGGAGGTTGCCCGGACGCGACTGCACGTTGACACCGGTCTCGGTCGTGGGAGGAAGGGTGCGTAGTGCCCCGACCGGGAGGTCCGAGCCCGACGGCCCGCTGAGCGCCAGGAATCCGAGGATCAGCGCAGCGGCCGCAGCGCCGGCCCACAAAGCCAACTTGCGGCGGCGTTCACCCCGGTCGTCGGCGGTCAGGGCGGCGAGAACGTGGTCGCGCCCGCCGCGCCCGCTCGGCGCCGCAGTCGTCGTCGGAATCGGGCGAATGATCGGACCCGAGCGACGTGTCGGAGTTTTGGGCGGATGCGAGGCGACCTCACCGAGATCGGCGTTGAGCAGCGCATCGACCTCGTGCTGCAGCTTGGCCGGGACGGCCGCATCGGCGCTCCACAGGCTCCCTGCTCCGGGCCCGAGGATGTCGAGCGCGGCGACGAACTCGGCGATCGCCGGGCGCTCGGCGGGATCGCGTCGCAATCCCCGGCCGATCAACTCCGCCAGCTTGGCGAACCCGTCCTCGATCGGCATGGACACCGATCCCTTCGAAGTGGCAGGGGGAGTGAGCGGGGGTGCCGCTTCGGTGAGCTTTCGGCGAAGCTGGGTGTCGATGGTGTGACCTGAGCGCTTGAACGGGGCGCGGCCGGCGAGGCAGCGGTACAGGGTCGAGGCCAGCCCGTAGACATCGCTGGCCGCGCTCGGGGGCTGGCCACTGAGCACTTCCGGGGCAGCATGCTCGACCCCGAGAAACCGCAACGCGCCGGCCGAGCCGACACCGTCGAGGTGCGCGGCATGCTGGCACAGTCCACCGAGCGACGGGATGCCTCCTCGATCGAACAGGATCGCTGCGGGGTGGACGTGATGATGGACGATGCCGTGAGCGTGGGCAGCTTGTAGGGCTCCGCCGATCGTGCGCCCGATGAGCAGCGTCTCGGGAACAGGCAACGATCGGACTGCCGCCAGGTGATCGCGCAGCGAGCCTCCCTCGTTGGCCCGGTGGACCAGGTACGAGTGGCCTCGTGACGTGACGCCCGAGGCGATGGGCACGACGACGGCGAGGTCACCGCGGAGCACCTTGACGGCAGCGCAGTCGGCAGTGAAGACCTCGAGCGCCTCGGCGTCGAGTCTGCTGACGCCCAACTCGATGACGACGGCCCGATTGGTGACCTGATCGACGCCCAGCCACGAGCTGCTGGAATTGGTTCGTCCCAGGCGACGGACGAGGGAGAAGCCGTCGATGGTCCCGGTGCGCGGATCGGTCCGTGTCGCCGAAGTCACCCCACGTTGTTCATCCAACATTCGCTCGACCCCCTCGTTGCCGCGCTCGCCGTTGGAGAGTGTACGCCCCGTGGTGTCCGCTGCCACCGACGGTAGGCGAGTCGTCCGAACCATACGAAGTCCTGAGAGAGCCTGGCCGGCAACGGAACTGAAATTGCGGAACTGGAATGATTGCCACCGAAATCGAAAACCCCAGGGCCGACATATCGTCAGCGCCCTGGGGTTGTTGGTGGTCGAGACCGGCGTCGATCCGGTGACCCTGCGCTTTTCTGGCGCATGCTCTGCCGACTGAGCTACTCGACCCTAGGGTCACCCACAAGGGGTGACCCGGCGGTCCCGACGGGGTTCGAACCCGCGACCTCCGGCTTGACAGGCCGGCGTGAACTCCACTTCACCACGGGACCTTGACTGAGACACCGATGACTCGGTGCGACCAGTTGGTCAGCACCCCCAACGGGATTCGAACCCGTGCCGCCACCTTGAAAGGGTGGTGTCCTAGGCCACTAGACGATGGGGGCTCGGACGTGCCTGTTGAGAGCATGGAGAGACTAGCAAGCATTGGGCCGGTTCACGCCAGCAGATTCGGAATCCTGGGCCGCGCTCCCGGATTGAGGCCGGCGAACCGGGTCGTGCGGCCCGGTTTCCAGGCCTCGTGCGATCGGTTACGTTCGCGCAAGTGCAAGTGCGCGGTTTTGTTCGGGCGGGGCTTCGGTCGGCGCTCTTCGGCTATCTCGTCGGAACGTTCCCGACGGCCGACCTCGTCGCGCGGCGATCCCCGGGCGGTCCGGTCGACCTGCGACGGGTCGGATCGGGGAACCCGGGCGGGGCGAACGCCCTCAAGGTGCTCGGCCCCCGGGCGGGCTACACCGTGATGGCCGGAGACATCGCCAAAGGGGCGATCGCCGGAGCCGGTGGACGGATACTGGCCGGGGCGCTCGGCGCGCATACTGCGGGCACGGCATCGGTCGTTGGTCACTGTTTCCCGATCTGGACCGGTTTCCGCGGCGGCAAGGGGGTCGGCACCAGCGTCGGACAGTGCCTGGCCACCTTCCCGGCGTACTTCCCGATCGATCTCGGCGTCGCCGCCGCCACGGCCGCCGTGCCGCAGTTGAAACAGCGGGCATTCACCGCCACCGCGGTCGCCAGCGCCTTCTGGGTGGCCGGTGGACTGTGGTGGTGGCGTAGACGACTCGGCAATCTGTGGGGACCCCCGCCCGGTCCGGGATTGCCGATATCGGCTGCGGTATCGAGCGCAGTGATCCTGAATCGGTTCCTCGTCGCCCGCTCGATCAGCCCGACGGGTGCGCCCCGATGATCGGACTCTGTACCGACTCCAACAGTCAACTCCCGGCCGCTCTGGCGATGCGGTTCGGCATCGAAGTCGTACCGATGACCGTCACGGTCAACGGAGTCGAGTACCTCGAAGGTGTCGATCTCGACGCCGACGGGTTCTACGAGAAGTTCGCTCCCGGCCATCCGCCGGTCGTCACGACGTCACAGCCGAGCCCCGGACAGTTCGCCGTGGCCTACGACGACCTCGTCGATCACGGGGCGACCGAGATCCTGTCGATCCACATCACTGCGGCCGTGTCAGGCACGCTCAACAGCGCCCGCCTGGCGGCGCGTTCGGCCCAGGTGCCGGTGCGCCTCGTCGATTCGGGTACGGCCAGTTTCGGGATCAGTTGCAGCGTCTGGGCCGCCGCTCAGGCAATCGAGGCCGGTGCATCGATCGACGAGGCCGCAGCGATCGCCGAGGGAGTCGCTCCACGCGTGGGCAATGTGTTCATCGTCGGCGCTCTCGATCTCATCCGCGCCGGTGGTCGAGGGGGTGACTCGCTCAGCTCGGCGAACATCGGCGACGGTGTGCCCGTGTTGTCACTGGTTGACGGCCAGGTATGTGTCGTCGGGCGGGCGACGTCGATCGACGATGCGGTCGCGGCCATGGCGAAATGTATCCTCAACGGCGGAGACGACCTCCGTGTGGCCATCGGGGTCGCCGATCGCGACGCCGGTCCGATCGGCCGGGCGCTGGAGTCGGCGGTGGGTGACGCACCGAACGTCGTCGAGGTGGTCCACTACCGCGTCGGCCCCAGTGTGGGTGCCCACACCGGTCCCGGCACGGTCGGCGCGTTCTGGTTCCTGTGATCGCCGGATACTCCATCCAGTGGACTGGCGGGGTCGACGTGTGGAGACAGCGACCAGTCCGGTGCCGAGGACGAGAGTGTCATCGGCACCGATCCGAGCTACAACGACAGCGCGGAGACGATCTCCTCGAGCAACGCGCTGAGGTAGCCGTACAGGGCGTACTGGCCGATGTCGGGATCGTCGTCGGCGATGTCGCCGATGTCGGTTTCCTCGGAAACGTCGAGGAGCGTGCCGAGCACCAGCCGAATCGAGTTGACCGCCCGCATCCAGCCCATCAGTTCGCTTTCGGACAACTCGCTCGACGCGATCGACTGCTCGACCATGTCGATCGATGCCAAGCGCGATGTGACCAGCTCATCGTGCATGTACCGGCGGTACTCGGCGTCGCGCTCGGGGTTGTCGGGATAGGCGGTCGGAAACAACCGGGTCATCCGCTCGTCGTGTCCGTCGGCCGGCGCGGCGATCAACTCACGCAGTTGGCCGCACAGCGACGTGATCACATCGCGCTCCGGGCCGGGCAGGTTGAGTCGATAGGTGGCGCCCGAACGCTTGATTCGCCAGCGTCGCAGCATCAGTCGTCCTGCTGCATCGTCGCCCACAGGCCGTGCTCGTGGAGACGGAAGACGTCGATTTCCACCTTTTCGCGTGTGCCGTTCGACACTACGGCCCGACCCTTCTGATGTACATCGAGCATCAACTCCGTCGCCTTCTCCAGGCTGTAACCGAAAAGCTTCTGAAAAACCCAGGTCACGTACGACATCAGGTTGATCGGATCGTTCCAGACGAGCACGATCCATGGCCGATCCGGGGCAAGGTCGGTATCGCCCGAGACCTGCTCGACTTCAGCGGGGGCGACGGTTGGCACCTCCCTTTCTTACCAGCGGTTGGTCGATGACGCGACGCCCCCGTACGATCATGAACGTTATGGCTGTCGGAACCCGCCCGCTCGTGCCCTCCCGGCTGGCGCCCGGAGGCTTGACGCACGGTATTCGGCGATCACCTCGCACGCTGGTTGGCGCGTACGTCGCGCTGACCAAGCCGAGGATCATCGAATTGCTGCTGATCACGACCGTTCCGGCGATGGTCATGGCCGAGCAGGGCTGGCCTTCGGCCCGGCTGCTGGCGATCACACTGCTGGGGGGGACCCTGGCCGCCGGAGGGGCGAACGCGATCAATATGGTCATCGATCGCGACATCGACAAGCTGATGCCGCGGACGAAGAATCGGCCGTTGGTCACCGGAGCGTTGACCCCGCGCAGCGCATTGATCTTCGCCGTCGCCCTCGAGATCGCTGCTTTTGCCGTGCTCTGGGCCGGGGCAAACCTGTTGGCCGCCTCGTTTGCCCTCTCCGGGACGCTGTTCTACGTCTTCGTCTACACGTTGTGGCTCAAGCGAACCTCGACCCACAACATCGTCATCGGTGGCGCAGCCGGGGCCGTGCCGGCCCTGGTCGGCTGGGCGGCCGTCCGCAACGACGTCACCTGGGCGCCGGTGGTGCTGTTCGTGATCATCTTCCTGTGGACGCCACCGCACTTCTGGGCGCTGGCGATTCGATACGCCGATGACTACCGCGCGGCCGACGTGCCCATGCTGCCGGCGGTCGTCGCCCCGGAGGTCGCGGCGCGCAAGATGCTCATGTACACGGTGGCGATGGTAATCGCCAGCCTGGTGATGCTCCCCGTCGGCCACCTCGGCTGGATCTATGCCATCGCCGCGGTCGTGTGCGGCGCCCTGTTCCTGTGGGGGGCGATCGATCTCGGTCGCCACGCCACGCCCGAACGATCGATGCGATTGTTCGGGTATTCGATCAGCTATGTCACCCTGCTTTTCGGAGCGCTGACCGCCGATGTCCTCGTTCGCCACGGTTGGTGAACGGGTTCTGACGGATGACACACCACGACGATTTCAGCCCGAACCGAACCCGGTGGGTAATGTCGAGCTTTGAACAACGGACCGATCATGCCTCGGGTGGGCTATTGCGCGCCGCCCCGGCTAGAGGATGCCCATGACGACGATCGACAATCGACCAGAGGCTGTGTCCTCGGCCCTCGCAGAGGCAGCCGATGACGCTGGTCGTGCGATACACGGTGTAGCGAGTTGGTTGACCACCGCTGACCACAAGCGAATCGGGCGGGCCTTCATGGTCTTCAGCCTGATCATGGGTGCGGCTGCGCTCGTGGTCGGCGTCCTGCTGGGTATCGAGCGCCTCAACCCCGGCGATTCGTTGCTGCCATCCGACTCCGTCGGGCAGCTGTTCAGCCTGCACCGGGTCGGAATGCTCTACCTCGTGGTGATGCCGCTGCTGCTCGGCCTGGGTCTCGCCATCGCCCCCCTGCAGATCGGATCCCGGTCGATCGCCTTCGGCCGTACCGCCGCCCTCGGGTTCTGGGCCTGGCTGATGGGTTCGATCCTGGTGATCGTGGCGTTCATCGGCAATGGCGGCCCCGGCGGAGGCGACGCCAACATGGTCGACCTCTTCCTGATGGGTCTGGCGCTCGCACTGGTCGGCATCGTCGCCGCGTCGGTATCGCTCGTCACCACGATTCTCACCTCCCGGGCGCCGGGCATGCGCCTCGATCGCACCCCGGCGCTGGCCTGGTCGTCGCTGGTGGGGGGCATCGCCGCCATCGTCGTGCTGCCGGTGCTGATCGGCGTGCTGATCCTGCTGTCGGTCGATCACCAGTACGCCCGCAACGTGTTCGACGGCAACACCGGCATTCTCAACTGGATGGGATGGGCGATCACCCAGCCCGCCTCGTTCATCGCCGTGATCCCGGCGTTGGGCGCTGTCGCCGACATCGTCGTCACGGCCTCGGGCCGGCGCCATCCGCAGCGCGGCGGGGTGCTGGTCGGCATCGCCATCTTCGCCACGGCGATGCTCGGAGCCGTCACGCAGATCGATCACACCCTCCCGTGGAGCGACTCTTCGACGGCCGACAAGATCAAGGACATCCTGCCCTTCGCCTTGTTCAACCTGTTACCGATCCTCGGGGTCCTCGTGACACTCGGCATGGTCGGCTTGGCATTGAAGTCCGCCAAGCCGCGCATCTCGGCAGGCGTCGTGTTCGCCCTGACCGGTTTGCTGGTGATCGTGCTCGGCGTCGTCTCCCACGCGCTCGCCCCCATCCTCGATCTGCAGTTGACGTCGACGACGTACGACGAGGGTGTATTCACCGCCGTGACCTATGGCGGGGTGCTCGTCGGCCTTGGTGCGCTCGCCCACTGGGGTCCGAAGCTGTGGGGCCGCAAGGCCGCCGACAAGCAGTTGCTCGGACTCGCTCCGATCGGTCTCATCGGTGCGGCCATCGCCGCATTGGCCCTGATGGTCGCCGGGTTCCAAGGGCAGCCGGCGATGACTGCGGGTGGCTTCGACTACGACCTCTCGCCCCAGGCACTGAACGCCGTGGCGATGGCGGGCACGGCGCTGGTCGTGCTGGTCGTCGTGCTCGGGGGTCTGCTGATGGTGAAGTCGTTCACATCGGGTGAAGCCGCCGGCGACGACCCATGGGACGGTCAGACGCTCGAATGGGCGACGTCCTCGCCTCCTCCTGCCAACAACTTCTCCGACGTCCACACCGCATCGTCGGCCGAACCCCTGCTCGATCTCAAGCCTGCCCGGAGTGACGCCTGATGATTGCGCTTCCCCCCGCCCCCGCCCCCGCTCCGGCCCCGCGCCGCCAGATGCTGATCGGCACCTCGGCCGCCGGTGCCGCGCTCACAATGGTGTTCGGCGGCATGCTGGCCATCTGGTGGCGCTTTCGTGAAGCCTCCCCGCTGCGCGCCGGCGGTGGCGAGAAGCTGATCAAGGACTGGATCCCCAAGAACGTCAAGGTTCCGATGGTCCCGGTCAACGTGCTGCTCTTCACCTTGGTGATGGCTTGCCTGATGGCCCAGTACGCCGTGTATGCCGCCAAGCGCGCCGATCACACCAATGTGACCCTCGGGTTGGGGCTGACGCTGCTGCTCGGCCTCGCCGGTCTCAACGCCCAGGCGTATACGTGGGGCCAGATGAAGCTCGGCCTCCGGGCCGGGCGCTACGAGACAATGTTCTATGCCGTCACCGGCTTGTTCTTCGTGGTCCTGATCGCGGGACTGGTGTTCACCGTGGTGACCGCCTTCCGGCACTTCGGTGGGCGCACCGCCGATCAAGAGGTCGTGGCCTCGCATGCCTTGTTCTGGTACATCCTGACAGCGATCTACATCGCCGTCTGGTTCGTGGTCTACGTGACGAAGTAGGGATCGATGCTCTCCACTGGATCCAAGCTGTTTGTCGGTCTCGCCGGGCTCACCACCGCGGCGTTCACGATCTACGGCATCACCCAAAACTTCGGGGCGCTCGGCGCGATCGGGTTGTTCTTCCTGATGCTCGCCCTCTTCGGCCTGGCCACAGCGGTGATGTATACCCGTGACGGCGACATCTCGGCGATGGACACGGCCGTGGTGCAAACGGCCCCGGCCGCAGCGCAGCCCGCCGGTGACAGCATGTGGCCGTTCGTCGCCGCGGCCGCCTGCACCCTGCTGATCATCGGAACGATCACCGACAAGCGCTACTTCGTCGCCGGAATCGGCCTGCTCGTGGTGGCGATCGTCGAGTGGATGGTGCGGGCCTGGGCCGATCGCTCCTCGGCGGACGCGGCGTTCAACCAGGGCGTCCGTCGCCGAATCATGCATCCGCTCGAGTTGCCGATGGCCGGCCTCGCCGGTCTGGCGGTCGTCATCTACGGCTTCTCGCGGGTGATGCTGGCGGCCGACAAGAACCTCGGCCCGGTCGTGTTCGGCGTCGGCGCGGCGCTGATCCTCTTCTTCGGCATGACCTTTTCGGCCCGGCCCAACATGCGTCGCAGCATGGTCGCCGGCATCTGCGCCCTTGGTGGCGTCGCCGTGGTGGCCGGGGGCATCGCCTCGGCGTCCATCGGGCAGCGCGATGCGATCACCGTGGCCCGCGAAGAGGACAACTTCGCCTCACGCAATGTGGCGCTGCGGGATTGCAAGGCCGACGAGTCCGAGGGCGACGACAATGCGTCGGGCGCCGTCGCGGCGAAGTCCAACACGCTGGCCACGTTCGTGTTCGACGGGACGAACCTGCACATCGACCAGATCGCCGGCTCGCTCGATGGGCAACCGTTGACGGTCGATCGAGGCAACACGGTCAGCATTCTCTTCCGCAACGACTCGCCCGAGAAGCACCGTCTGCGTATCTACGCCGGCTCCGCCGAGAAGGACGTGAACGGCTC
This sequence comes from Actinomycetes bacterium, assembly GCA_031371195.1. GTDB lineage: Bacteria > Actinomycetota > Acidimicrobiia > Acidimicrobiales > Ilumatobacteraceae > JANMJD01. Next base: position 8,735 of record JANMJD010000042.1, read on the forward strand.
CAAGGTCGTCGAAGTCACCGAGTTCTGCACCCGGGCGATCGGCGAGGGCAAGACCCAGATCCTCACGTTCAAGATGCCCAAACCGTCGGCCGCAGATCCCGCGGGCTACTACGCCGAGGTGCCCGGAGTCGACGGCGCCCGGATTGCGGTGGTCGTCCCGTGAGCATCCATCCCGAATTCGAGATCCCCCAGTCCGCTACAGAGTCCGCCGAGACCGGAGCATCCATGACAGGCAACCGCCGCGGCCTCTGGGCCATCCCTGGTTTCTCCCTGGCGGCGATCGTGTTGGCGGGCTGTGCCCGCGACGCCCCCCAGGACACCTGGCAGCCCGCCGGACCCGATGCCCGCAAGATCGACAACCTGCAGCGTTACCCGTTCTACGCCGCCGGCGTTGTCGGTGTCCTCGTGTTGGCGGTGGTCGTCTACGTGGTCTGGAAGTACCGAGACCGCGGCCAGGCGATTCCGCACCAAGGCCACGGCAACCCGCTGGTCGAGGTCGGCACGATCGCCTTCTCGGCCATCCTGCTGGCCACCGTCGCCGTGCCGACCGTCGGGGTGATCTTCGACCTGGCCGAGACCAACGACTGCAAGATGACGGTCAACGTCACCGGCCAGCAGTGGTGGTGGGAGTACTCCTATCCGCAGCAGGCCGGCATCGACAGCCCGATCGTGACGTCGGGCCAGTTGGTCATCCCCACCGGCCAGTGCGTCCTGCTACGGCTCACCAGCCGCGATGTGATCCACTCCTTCTGGATCCCCAAGCTCAATGGAAAGAAGGACGCCGTCCCCGGGCGCGTCCATCTCCTGCGGATGGCCGCCGACAGACCCGGTATCTATGCCGGCCAGTGCACGGAGTTCTGCGGTCTGAGCCACGCCAACATGAAGATGGACGCCATCGCCCTCGACGCCCCCGATTTCGCCAAGTGGGTCGCCCATCAGGTCGAGTTGGCCGCAGCCGTGAGCGATCCGACCACGGCCGCCGGTCGCGGTGAAGCTGTGTTCAAGGGCCAGTGCGTGCTGTGTCATCAGGTCAATGGCCTCGAGAACGCCGACGGCAAGCCGCTGATCGCCCAGGCCGACGTCAACCTCGTGCCGGGTGCCGCCCCCAACCTCACCCACATCATGAGCCGTACGACGTTCGCCGGAAGCACCTATTCGCTGCTCACCGAGGGTTGCCGGGCCGCGTTGATGGCCGCCACCCCGGAGGAGTTCGGCGCCAAGTATCTCGCTGGGGTCGATGCCGGGTGCCTGAACATCGTGGAACTCAAGGAGTGGCTGCGCAATGCCCCCGACAAGAAGCCGATGTATCCCGATCCCGTCAAGAGTGGCAAGGATCAGGGCAAGCGCCGCGGCATGCCCGCTCTCGGATTGTCCGAGAACCAGATCAACGATCTGGTCGAGTACCTCAAGACGCTCAAGTGAGCGACGTTGACGTGAAAGACGATGAAGTGAGCAACGACGCGAACCCTGTTCATACGAACGTGGAGACGAACTGATGGCGATCATCGAACGACCCACCGGCGAGACGCTGCGGGCGCCCGCCCCCATCGGGCCGCGCGCCTCGCTGGGCATGTACCGCCGCCCGGTCGAGACGACCGGCTGGCGCTCGTGGCTGTTCACCGTCGACCACAAGCAACTCGGCCTGATGTACGGCATCACCGCCTTCGTGTTCTTCCTCGTCGGCGGCATCGAAGCCCTGCTCATCCGGTTGCAACTCGCCCAGCCGAACGGCAAGGTGCTCTCGGCCGACGCCTACAACCAGATGTTCACGATGCACGCCACCACGATGGTGTTCCTCTTCGTGATGCCGATGGCGGCGGGCTTCGCCAACTACTTCGTGCCGCTGCAAGTCGGCGCCCGTGACGTCGCCTTCCCCCGTATCAACGCCTTCGGCTACTGGTGCTTCCTCGCCGGCGGGCTGTTCCTCAACTCGTCGTGGCTCCTCGGCGGCGCGGCCGATGGCGGCTGGTTCATGTACGCCCCCAACTCGTCGGCCCTGTTCTCCCCGAGCCATGGTGTCGACTTCTGGGCGTTGGGCCTGCAGATCACCGGTATCGCCTCGCTTAGCGGCTCGATCAACCTGATCGTGACCATCCTCAACATGAGGGCGCCGGGCATGAGCCTGATGAAGATGCCGATCTTCACGTGGATGATCCTGGTGGTGCAGTTCCTGCTGTTGTTCGCCGTGCCGGTGATCACCGTGGCGCTGTTCCTACTCAGCTTCCAGCGCCAGTTCGGGGCGACGTTCTTCGATGTTTCGGCCGGCGCCGACCCGCTGCTCTGGCAACATCTTTTCTGGATCTTCGGCCATCCCGAGGTGTACATCCTGGTCCTGCCGAGCTTCGGCATCGTGTCGGAAGTGCTGCCTGTGTTCTCCCGTAAGCCGTTGTTCGGCTACCCGATGGTGGTCTTCTCCGGCGCAGCGATCGGTTTCGTCGGTTGGGGAGTGTGGGCCCACCACATGTTCGTGTCGGGCCTCGGACCGGTGTCGGTGACGGTGTTCTCGCTGTCGACGATGCTCATTGCCATCCCGACCGGTGTGAAGATCATCAACTGGGTGATGACGATGTGGGGCGGCAAGCTGCGCTTCACGACGGCGATGCTGTTCGCCATCGGGCTCATCGTCGAGTTCACCATCGGCGGCCTCTCGGGTGTCACCCACTCGGTGTCGCCGTCCGACACGCAGCAGACCGACACCTACTACATCGTCGCCCACTTCCACTACGTGCTGTTCGGCGGGGCGATCTTCGGCATCTTCTCGGGCTTCTACTACTGGTGGCCCAAGATGTTCGGCCGTCTGCTCGACGAGAAGCTCGGCAAGCTCAACTTCTGGCTGATCGTCGTCGGCATGAACCTCACGTTCGGTCCGATGCACATCCTGGGGCTCCAGGGCCAACCGCGCCGCATGTACCGGTACACCACCGACCGTATCGGCGAGGGCTTCTTCAATCTGAAGTTCTGGAACCAGATGTCGACCCTCGGATCGCTGATCATCGCCTGCGGCATCCTGGCGTTCATCGTCAACGTGATCCGCACCACCCGCAATCCGGCCAACGCCCCGCTCGACCCATGGGACGCCCGCAGTCTGGAGTGGTTGACGACGAACCCGCCCAAGGTCCACAACTTCGACGTCATCCCGACCGTCAGCCATCTTGACGAGTTCTTCCACCGCAAGTATGCGGAGAACGAGACATCCGGCGAGATGGAGCGTGTCGCCACGGCCGAGGAGCTGATGAAGATCCAGGAGGACAACGCCGAGCAGAACATCCATCTGCCTGCGCCGTCGTACTGGCCGCTCGTCCTTGCCCTGGCTCTGCCGATCACCGCCTACGGCGTGATCTACAACCACATCCTGATCGCCATCGGCGCGTCGATCATCGTGCTGTCGATGTTCGGCTGGGCGCTGGAGCCGTCGATGGCCGACGACTCCGATCTCGAACCGCCTGCGCCGTCGGACGGCCCCACGAAGGAGCTTGCTCCCATTGTCTGAGCTCGCTGTAGACACCTCCGATCAGTCCCTTGCCGCCGGCGAGGGAAGTCGTCACGACCACGCCCCCCACGACGATCACGGCGGCGGCCACGGCCACTACACGTCGCTCGGCCTGTCGAACAACAAGCTGGGCATGTGGTTGTTCCTCGGCTCCGAGTGCCTGCTCTTCGGTGGCCTGATCTCCACCTACATGCTGTACCGCGGTCGCACGGCCAAGGGGCCGGGTCCGAATCAGGTGTACGACATCCCGTTCACCTCGGCGTCGTCGTTCGTGCTGCTGATGAGTTCACTGACGATGGTGCTGGCCGTCAGCGCGGCCAAGCGCCGCGACGATGGCAATACGCGGCTGTGGCTGACGGTGACGGCCCTGCTCGGGGCGATGTTCGTCGGCGGACAGGTGTACGAGTTCACCGGCTTCTACAACGAGGGCCTGGGCTTCACGACCAGCCTCTTCTCGTCGAGCCTGTACACGCTCACTGGCTTCCACGGTGTCCACGTGACCGTCGGCATCATGATGTTGATGGCGTTACGAAGCATTCTCACGAAGAACCGGATCGTCGGCAACAAGGCCGAGGTGATCGAGTTGATCGGTCTCTATTGGCACTTCGTCGACATCATCTGGATCATCATCTTCACCCTCGTCTACCTGATCCCGGCCTGAGGTACCTCCGATGAGCACCGACACCGTCGCCCACGCCGATCACGGCCATGCCGATGACCACGCTCCCGACGAGCACGGTCACGCCGACCACGTGGATCATCCCGACTCGTTCTATGTGAAGATCGCCATTCTCCTCGCGGCCGTCACCGGCGCCGAGGTGGCACTGACCTACATGGACATCGGTCCATTGTTCCTCCCGATCCTGCTCGTCCTGATGGCCTTCAAATTCGTGACGGTGGTGTTGTTCTTCATGCACCTCCGCTTCGATTCGAAGTGGTTCAACATGGCGTTCTGGACCGGCCTGATCCTGGCACTGCTCGTCTACGTCGCCGCACTGACGACGTTCAAGTTCTGGCAGAGCTGATCGGGTGATCGCCGAAGTCGGTGTCTCCACCGACCCCTGGCGTTTCCAGGCCCACCCGCAGGTGTGGCTGCTCGTCGGCTTCCTCGCGGTCGCCTACGTCTACGTCATCCGGGTGCTGGGACCCAAGGCCGTAGCCCCCGGGCAAACCGTGGTCAGCCGTCGACAGGTCGTCTGCGGCACCACCGCCATCGTGTTGTTGTGGTTCGCCTCCGATTGGCCGATGCACGACATCGCCGAGGAGTACCTGTACTCGGCGCACATGTTGCAGCACATGGTCCTCGCCTACTTCGTCCCACCCCTCGCCCTGTTGGGGACTCCGGAGTGGTTTGCCCGGGCGTTGATCGGTCGTGGTCGGGCATGGTCCGCATTGCGCTGGATGACCAAGCCGGTCGTCGCCGGTGTCACGTTCAACGCCGTGGTGATGATCACCCATATTCCGGGACTGGTGAACCGCTCGGCCGAGAACAGTCCGTTGCACTACAGCCTGCATGTCGTGCTCGTCTCGAGTTCACTGCTGATGTGGCTGCCGGTCTGCGGGCCGTTCCCCGAGTTGCGCATGGGATACGGCGCTCGGATGATCTATCTGTTTCTCCAGTCGGTCGTACCGACAGTACCGGCCGGTTGGCTGACCTTCGCCGAGGGTGCGGTCTACAAGCACTACGACATACCGGTGCGGGTGTTCGGTCTGAGCGTGACGTACGACCAACAGATCGCCGGTCTGATCATGAAGATCGGCGGGGGTATGTACCTGTGGGCGATCGTGGTATTCCTCTTCTTCGGCCGGTTCGCCGCCCGGTTCGGTGACGACAACTCGTATCGCCGCAGCGCGCACCTGCCGACCGCCGACGTAGCCGGCCACGTCGACCCGCCGATGACGTACGAGGCGGTCACCGAGGCGTTCGACCGTTCCGTGCCGCCCACCGAGCCATCCCGCACCGGCTCCTGACGCCCACGACGCATGGGTCGAGGAATCGCCGGGTGTGCGGACCGCGCCGCCCACTACGATCGGCTCCCTGTGATCGACATTCGCGCCCTTCGAGGCGATCTCGAAACCGTGCGGGCCGCCATGGCCCGCCGCAACAATCCCGAACTCCTCGAACAGCTCGATGCGGCCGCCTCGTTCGACCGTCAGCTTCGAGAGATCGCCAACGAGCGCGACACCGTCCGCGGCCGGGTGAACGACATCTCCAAGCACGTCGGAGCGCTACGTCGGGACGGCGAAGCCGTCGCGGCCGAGACGGCGATGGCCGAGAGCCGCGAGTTGGGCGATCGTGAGCGCCGCCTCGCCGGGAGCGCCGGCGAGTTGGAGCAACGACTGCGCGACATCCTCCTGCGGATACCGAACATCCCGCATCCCGAGGCGCCTGACGGTCTCAGCGATGCTGACAACCCGGTTGTCGTCGACCCCACCAATATGCCCGCGTCGTTCGCCAACCATCAGCGGGTCCCTCATTGGGAGACGGGCACCGCCCTCGGCATCCTCGATGGCGAGCGGGCGACCAAGATCTCGGGGGCGATGTTCACGATGCTGCGCGGGCCGGGCGCCACCATGGCTCGGGCGCTGTGCCAGTACGCCCTCGATCGCAACGCCGACGCCTTCGAGGAGATCCGCCCGCCGAGCTTGGTGACGACGGCGACGTTGACCGCCACCGGACAGCTGCCCAAGTTCGCCGAAGATGCCTATGCCATCGAGCGCGATGACTTGTGGTGCATCCCTACCGCCGAGGCCCCCTTGACCTCGATGCACGCCGGCGACATCGTCGATGAGAGCGTCTTGCCGATGCGGTTCATGGCATACACCCCGTGCTACCGCCGCGAGGCCGGGTCGGCCGGCCGAGACACGCGCGGCCTGTTGCGCAGCCATGAGTTCGACAAGGTCGAGATCCTCGCCTATGCCACCCCGGAACAGGCCCCGGGCATGCTCATCGAGCTGCGTGACCGGGCCGAGGCGTTGATGAACGGGCTGGGCCTGCCCTACCGGATCATCGAGATCTGTACCGGTGACCTCGGCCAGAGCCATCACCGCAGCTTCGATATCGAGGTGTTCGCTCCCGGCTCCGACCGCTGGCTCGAGGTCTCGTCGATCAGCTGGTTCAGCGACTACCAGGCGCGACGTGGCGAGATCCGTTTCCGCAGGGCGGGTCAGAAGGGCACCGAACTGGCCCACACGCTCAACGGATCGGCACTGGCGGTGCCTCGCGTACTGGCCGCGATCTGGGAGGTCTACCGCCAGGCCGACGGCACGATCCGGGTTCCCGAAGTACTCCGCCCGTACATGCGGGGCATCGAGACCATCGAGCCCCGCGCGGTCGCCCCGTGAGCCTCGCCGACCGCCGCAGCGAGTACGAGACGGCCGGCCTCGATATCGGCGACGTCGCCGCTGATCCGATCGAGCAGTGGTGGCGGTGGTACCGCCAGGCCGAGGAGGCGGGAGCCACGGAGCCGAATGCGATGACCGTCGCCACGGTCGATGCCGACGGTCTGCCCGACGCCCGCATCGTCCTGGCCCGAGGCGCCGACGATGGGGGTATCGACTTTTTCACCAACTACAGCTCGCCCAAGAGCCGCCAGATCGAGACCAATCCGGATGGAGCTGCGGTATTCGGCTGGTTGCAGCTCCATCGGCAGGTCCGCGTCCGCGGCTCGATCGAGCGGCTCAGCCCGCTGGAGTCCGATGCCTATTTCGCCACCCGGCCCCGAGGTAGCCAGATCGGAGCATGGGCCTCGCCCCAATCATCGGTGCTGGTCGACCGCTCCGAGCTCGAGGCACTTGTTGCCGACGTCGAGGTAAGGTTTCGCGATCGGCCGGTGCCACGCCCCGACGGGTGGGGGGGATGGCGCCTGCGACACGAGACGGTGGAGTTCTGGCAGGGGCGGCCGAGCCGTCTTCACGACCGCTTGCGCTATCGCCGGGGCGACGTTGATTGGATCATCGAGCGCCTCGCTCCGTAACCGCGCCCGAGTCGAACCGATTCCGACCGAAGAGGATGTCCCTCCGGCGTTGCGTGGCCACCACCGAGCGTGCTGCGCCGACGATCAGCAGCGCGACGACGAGTCGGACCGGGCCATTGCCCAGATCCGAAACCTCGCCATCGCCGCCAGCTCTCGGTCAAGGTCGCCATCCGCAGCCGCTCGACCACCCGTATGGGTGGAAATTTGACCAGGCGTTGGGCGTGGCGTGCCGCGGGAACGCGCTAATTGGGGCGTGCGAACTACTCAGCCAGCCCAATCAGCGGGCGGGAGAGAAGCTCAGTAGCGGGAGTACCGGCGACGGTAGCCGACGGCTGCCAGCCCGACGCCGAGAGCGAGCACGGCCAACCCGATTCGCACCGGAGTGGACACGTCGGAGCCCGATACAGGCAGCGGTCGAACTGCTCCTGCTGCTGCCGTGGTCGCCGGTGGAGCCGGATCAACCGTGCATGCCGTGAGCGTCACCGACGACGTGGCAACCAGGCCGCTCGTCTGGCCGGTAGCCATCAAAACGTAGGTGTCGGCGGCGTTCGGGACGCCCGTGGTCACCGTTCCCGATCCATCGGCGGCCGTCACGAGGGTGGCGCTGATCGAGCCGAGGGTTAGCACGACCGTCTCGCCGGGAGCGAAGCCCGTGACAACGATCTCGAGCGAACCACAGGTGGTGGTCACCCCGCTGAGGACGCCTACCGTCGGCTTGGCCGGGGGGTATGCCGCAGCCGTGAACACCACCGCCATCACCCCAAGTAGCAGAGAACACCAACGCCGCATCACTTCCACCCTTTCCGCCGTTCCCGCGAAACCACGGAAACCGCACGCCAAAGGTAAATCTACTACTCGGCGTAGGAAAGTACCCGTGTCAAAAGACTCAGTCACGAAGATCGGTCACTCGAATGCGTCAAGCGGGATCCTCTCGCTACGCGAGCCGAGCAACGGTCAAGTTGGACTCTCGATACCCTCCCGTTGAGTTCAGCGAGGTGGTGCCGGTGGTGGCGGAACCGCCAGGGGCGGAGGGGGAGGCTTGGTCGCCTGTCGGGCCGGCGGCGGAGGAGGCACGCTGGAAATCGGTAGACGGGCCACATCGACCCTGGACATGGCCTCGGCGAGGGGGCCGGCCTCGGCGAGGGGGGCAGCCTCGACCGTGGAGGGCGAGGACGTCGTGATGGTCAGCGCGGCAGGCGCAGTCGACGAACCGGAGTTCGCTGCGTTGAAGCCGTTGGTCGTGATCTGCACGGCCGTCGGTGGCCGCAGTTGAACGGTCGGCGGTGGAGGTGGGGGCGGCGTGGGCGGTTCGGGCGTCGGAGGGTCGAACCCGGTCGCCGTGACCGATCCGACAGGTGTCATCACCGGTGGTGGCGGAATCGGGGCGGAAATGTCGGGTGAAGGTGTGGCATCAGCGAGCACGCCCGACTCGACATCGACCAGCGGTGGGCCATCGTGAAGGCGATGGCGCGATCCGCGGTACGCACGACGTCCCACACCATTGAGTACGACGCCCAACGGCCGCCCGCCGGCGGCGACGATCGCTTCGACCGTCGAGACGAGCGTCGGGACCATCGTCTTGCCCGACCGCACCACGATGACCACGCCCTCGACGTGACGAACGGCGCCGAGGGCGTCGCGGCGGGGGAAGACGCCGTGGGTGTCGAGCACCGCCAACTCGCCGTTCTCGGTCGCGAACTTGAGAAACTGGCCGACCGACCGGGTGGCCAGAAAGTCTGCCGGAGCGGGGGCCGTACCGCCGGCGGTGACCACCTCGAGCCGTCGGCTGATCGAATGGAGCATCACGTTGGCGGCGTCGACCGACGTCGCATTGAGCAGCCCGGGCTTGAGCGGAAGGTGGAGCATCGTGTGCTGCGAAGGTTCGCGTACATCGCCGTCGACGAGCACGACGTCGCGTCCGGCGATGCCCATGGCGATGGCCAGGCCCGTGGCGATCGTGCTGCTCCCGCATCCGGACTCGGGGGAAAGGATCTGGACGATGCGCAGCCGTCGGTCGCCGCCGAGGCGCTCGATGCTGGTGGCCAGGGATTTGAAGGACTCGTCGCACCTATTGGCCCGCGCCGAGATCGGGCGTCCGTCCTCGGTCGCGGCCAGTTTCGGGATGTGTCCGAGGATCGGCAGGCCGGTGAGACCCTCGACGTCGACGCCCGGTCGCACGGCCACGTCGCGCCGATCACGCAGCAGAGCAAGCCCGGTTCCGACGGCAAGTCCGACCAGGAGCCCGAGCCCGGCGTTGCGGGCCGGAGACGGACCAACCGGATCGACCGGTCGGGTGGGCGTACCGATCATGTTCAGTGACAGTCCCGACGAAGCCCGCAAGGCCCGATCACCGGCCTGGGCGTACGCGGCCACGAGTTGGGTCGCCACCTCGGGGTCGGCGTCCTGGACGCGGAGGCGGGCTGTCCCCTGGTCACCCGAACGGGTGAAGCGCACGGCCGGCGGCGACGTGATCAGGGTCCGCTCGAGGCGCACGGCATCGCGGACCTCGGCCGAGCTGACGACCTGCTCGGCGAGCTGCATCGCCTCGCTGGCCGATGCCGATGTGGCACCCGGCACCGGGCTGACGACGACCTCGACGGTCGCCGCATAACTCGCCGGGGTCACCAGCGACAGCAACACCCCGGCCAGGGCGCCGACAATCGCGCCACCGACGACGTACCAACGTCGGGCGGCTACTGCGCCGAGGAGAATGCGGCCTGTGCCCCGTGGTTGAGTGGCATGCACTTTCGCAACTCCTTCTCTGCCTTGTCGTGCTCGCCCGCCGGTCGACCTCGAGAGTATGGCTCGGGTTTTACGTCGACCCGACGTCCGCACGGGGCACCAGCCTATTTGGTCCGAACGGCCAGTCTGGTTCGCGGGGAGTGGTGACTAGGGTTCGGATGCATGCGGCCAGTGGGAAAATCGATGAATCCCCCGGTCGCCGCCCTCGTTGCGCCATTGCTCATTCACCTCGCCAACGCTGCCGGTCTGGTCCAGCGCGGGTTGGCTCCGACTGGTCATCGGATAGTCGACGGCTGCCTGGTTGTCGTCGCCGGCGGGGCATGGCTGGCGGCATCCGCACGGGCGTCATGGTGGTCGTTGGCTGCGGTGGGCATGGTCGGCGCCGTTGCATCCGGGTCGGTGGCGGGCGGGCTGGCCGGAATGCTCGGGTTTGCCGTGGCGGTGTGGATCGGAGCACGGGGACATCGGGGACCGCTGCAGGCGATGATCGCCGGGAGCCTCGGGGTGCAGTCGCTTGCGCGGCTGGCGCATGGACGTTGGTTCGGGCTGACCGCGGGAGTGGCGCTGGCCGCGACCATGGTCGTGGTGCTGTCGGCAGCCACAAACTGGTCGAGTCACAACCGTCGACGGGTGCTGGCTTCGTTGGGCTTGATCGGCTCCGCAGTAGTACTCGCGTTGGTGGGGCTGGCGGCGTCGTCGGCGTCGGCGAAGCCGTCGTTGGAGGACGCCAACACGACGGTCCGTCGGGCATTTCGATACCTGGAACAGGGTGATGCCTCGGCGTCCTCGCGCGAGTTCGATGCCGCCTCGCGCATCTTCGATCGGATCACCCGCGAACTGGGCCGGCCATGGAGCCAACCGAGCCGACTACTCCCGGTCGTCGCCCAGCATCACGACAGCGTGGCCGAGTTGGCCGCCGGCGCTGCCCGGCTGTCGAATGATCTCTCGGTCGTCCTCAAGCAGATCGATCCTGACGCGCTCAACGTTTCGGGAGGGACGCTCGACATGGAGCGGCTGCGAACCCTGGCCCAACCGATCGACCGAATGGAATCGTCACTCGTCGAGTTCGACGATCTGCTCCAATCGGTGAGGTCCCCGTGGCTGGTCGGGCCGTTGCAACACGCACTGGCAGGCCTGGACAAGGCAGTGGCGCGCTCGCACGAAGCGGCCGCGAATCTGAAGTCGCTCGCCGCTCAGCTACCCGACATGCTCGGAGCGAGCGGACCTCGGCGGTACTTCATCGGCTTCGTCACGCCGGCCGAGGCCCGGGGCCTGGGGGGCTTCATGGGCAACTACGCCGAGCTGACTGCCGATCACGGGAAGGTGACGATGACGGCATTCGGCCGTGTCGCCGACCTGCGCAACGCGGCGGCGGATCCCGAGGCGTGGAAGCTCGACCTCCCGGCGGAGTTCGTCACCCGCTACGGCGACTTCGGCTTCTCCGAGCCCGGTTCCGGTGCCGTCTCGCGCGATGTTTGGTCGAACATCACGATGTCGCCCGATCTACCCTCGGTTGCCGAGGTGATCGCCCAGCTCTACCCGCAGAGCGGTGGACCGGAGATCGACGGTGTGATCATGCTCGATCCATCGGCGATGGCAGCGTTGATGGAACTGACCGGACCAATCCCGCTGCCGAACCGCGATGCCCCGCTGACTGCGGCCGAGGCCGAGGACTACATCGTGCGGGCGCAGTACGAGGTCGCCTCGAGGGCCGATCGCATCGACAGCCTCGAAGCCCTGGCCCGGGGAGTGATGGATCGACTGCTCGGTGGCGACCTGCCCGGACCGTGGAAGTTGTCGCGGCTGATGGGGCCGATCCTGGCCCGCGACGGGATGACACTGTGGTCGAAGCATCCGGCAGAACAGGCGGTGTTCGAGCAGGTCGGCGTCTCGGGCCGTCTGCCGGCATTGGCCGGACGCGACGGAATCAGTGTCGTCGTCAACAACGCCTCGGCCAACAAGATCGATGCCTACCTCTCCCGGTCGGTCAAGTACCGCACGTCGGTCGACCCCAGCCGCGGGGTGTTCAAGTCGGTCGCCACCGTGACGCTGCGGAATCTCGCCCCGGTCAGCGGCCTGCCCAGCTATGTCATCGGCAACCAGACCAACGATCCGCCGGGCACCAACCGCACCTACCTGTCGCTGTATACGGCGTTCCCCATCTCGGCGGCACGACTCGATGGCGCTCCGGTGGCGATGGAGGTCACGACCGAGCAGGGCTGGACGGTCAGCTCGGCGTTCGTGGCCATCCCACCGGGTGGCACGCGCATCGTCGAGATCGAAATCTTCGGTTCGGTGGGCCCCGGTGGCTACGAGTTGGTCTGGCGACCGCAGCCGTCGGCGTTGCCGACTGCCGCCGATGTAGCCGTGTCGGGACCGAACGGGGTGGAACTCGCCGCCTGGACCGAAGCCGAGGCCCGCCGCGACAAGATCATTACGCTGAGCCCGATCGCTGGATGAGCCGACCGGCGGTCGGACCTTCCGACGGCCGAGGCTCGAAGAACCCCGGTCGGTCTAGTGGTGGACCCAGGTGTCGGCGGCCTCGGCCAGCGCCGTGATCAGCGCCGTCGTGTGAGGCGTTGGCTCGGGGCCCTCCCAGTCCCACCACAGGGGGCTCGAACCGCGCACCCGCGGCGGGAGTTCGATCTGCACGCCTGCGTGGTACGGAAGGTTCACCGGATTGTCGGCGTGTTGGCCGCGCAACTCGACCGGGATCCGGTCGAGATCGGTGACGATCTCGTACACCGGCAGCGCGGTGCGCAGGCCCCGAGCCACGTGATCGGCCAAGGCCCGGTTGCGGCCTCCGAGCAGCAGGCTGGTGAAGAAGTGCTCCCGCCCGTACCCATGGATGGTGATCACGACCTCGACATGATCGAGGAAGCGACGCAGCTCGGGCGAGTCCGCCGGCGACACCTTGATCGACGGGATGTGCCACTGCAGATCGGCAGGTTGATGGACGCCGTAGTACGAGGCACCGCACGCCTCGGCCGCGCTCCGGGCGATGAGATCGGTGGCCTCCTCGAGCGAGCCGCCGTGGTAGGCCATGAACCCGAACGGGCTGCGCAACTCGCAGACCTCCTCGACGCCACGATGGGCGAGTAATTCGGCGAAGATCCCCACTCAGGACGACGCTAGGCGATCGTTCGGGGTTCGGGCTGCGGCACGATCGCAGTCCCGCGTCGTCGGCGCCCGAGTTGGGTTGCCCCGATGGCCGCCACGGTCACCAGACCGATCACCCAGCCGAACACACTGCGGTGGCGATTCACCCAGTTCTCGACGGTTGCCTGCCAATTCTCGACGGTGTTGACGATGCCGACGTCATGGTGCAGCGGGTCGATCGCCACCCAGCCGTAGAGCAGCAGATACGCCCCGGCAAGCACCAGGATCGCCCCGGAGAACAGATCGATCCGCGCCATCGCCCGACGCAGGACGACGAGCAGCCCCGAGCGGGCGAGTGCCAGGCTGACGGTCAGGGCACTGAGCACGAGCCCCATCCCCAGGCCGTAGGTGGCGACGCTGAGCACGCCGCCGACGAATCCGGCTGCGTTGACCTGGCCGAGGACACTCCCGGCGAACACGGGCAGGGTGCAGCCGATCGAGGCGACCGCATAGGCGATGCCGTAGACGAACATCGACCGCAGCGAACGGCTCCGACCGCCGGCGTCGAGTTTGGGGGTCAATACCGGCAGATGGATGCCGAACAGGGTGATGACACCGAAGATCAACATCAGGGCGCCGATCACGACCGAGAGCCAGCCGCTCGCTGAATCGCGAATCCACGTGAAGCCCCAGCGAGTCACCAGGCCGATGGTCAGGAACACGCTGAAGAACCCGAGCGAGACGGCTGCGCTGACCACGAGCGCTCGGCTCACGCTGGCGCGCTGGCTCCCCGGCCGACCACCTTCGACCCCGAGGAAGTACGACAGGTAGGTGGGCAGCAGCACGAACCCGCAGGGGTTGACGGTGGCCAACATGCCGGCCCCGAAGGCGAAGGCGAAGTTGCCGCTGACGACCGAGGCGAACATCACACGCCGAGCTTCTCGGTGATCAACGTACGCAGCTCGCCCGCGCTCAAGGCCCCCTGGTGCAGCTCGACGATCTGGCCGTTCGCGTCGACGAACAAGGTCGAGGGGAACACCCCGAGCTGCAACGTGGCGGTGATGCCGCTGTTCTGGTCGGGATCGAGCAGGATCTCGTAGTCGGCGCCGGCGTCGTGGGCGAACTTCTCGGCTTTCTCGGGACCGTCGACCGTGTTGAGCCCGACGAATCGGACCTGGTCACCGATGGCCCGATGGACCGACCCGAACGCGGGAAGCTCCTTGGCACACGGTGGGCACGAGGAATACCACACGTTGATCACCATCGGTTGTCCGATCAGCGATCGAAGCGTTACGTCACCGCCGGTGAGCGTCTTGACCGAAAGGTCGGGCAGAGGGTCGCCTTGGATGGCGGGGGCGGTGGGGATGCCGCCGCTCGGCTGATCGAACGTGCCCGGTGTGTCGAGCTGGGCGTCGATGGGGTCGTTGTTCGCCCGGCTGACTACCCAGCCGCCCCCGACGCTGGCCGCCAGGGTGATCGCCAGGACGATCAGTAACGGGCGACGGCGGGGCATCGGCGCCAGGTTACCGCCGTTCGAGCACCGCTTTCCCGACGACCGCCGTCATGATGATCGCCCCGCCGATGATCGTCGCCCTCGCCGGTCGTTCGCCGATGCCGATGAACACCCAGATCGGCACGAACACCGTCTCGGTCTGGCTGAACACGGCCATTGCCGCCGCCGGCACCTGGCGGCTACCGGCGTTGAACAGCAGCGTGCCGATGACGATGAATACGCCGCCGTGGACGACGGCCAGGGCGACATCGTGGGCCGAGGGGAACAGGGGGTTGCCGTTCGCCACTGTGACCGCCCCACACATCAGGATCGTGAGGATGGCGTAGCCCGGCAGGACAGGGCCCCAGTCGCGGTCCGACGACGAACGGATGGTCACCATGTACGCGGCGAACCCGAGCGCCGACACCATTGCCGCGGCATTGCCGACCATCGAGTTCGTCCCGCTGCCGGCGCCCGAGCCCGTGACCATCACCAGCAGGCCGACAAAGGCGATGCAGATGGCTCCGATCGTGAGCCGGCTCAGGTGTTCACCGATGAAGATCCGGGCGAGGACGGCGGCGAGCAACGGCGTGATCGAGCTGAGCAGTGCGGCGTTGGCGGCCGATGTGTTCTTGATCGCGTAGACGAAGCATACCGAAGCAAGCATCAACGCTCCACAGGCGAACAGCATCCGCCGTCCGGTGCCGAAGGCACTGCCGACCAACGGTGCCCGTCGCTTGCGGACGTTGAGCAGTTCCATGACGATGAACACGCCGACCGAGCGCCACACCAGGTATTGCCATGCGTCGGTGTGTTTTGCCAGGCGGGCGGTCAGTCCGCCGAAGCTCCACACCATTCCGGCACCCAACGCCATCAGTGAGGCAGCGAGTACGGAGTGTTGGCGACGTGGGGGAACCGAACGCCGGGGGTCGAGGGTTGCCGTCGTCGCGCTCACCTGTCGATTTTGCCTGATGAGCAGCGGCTCTGTCGCATGAAACAGCGGTCGGCCGTCACATCGGTACTCAGACGACGGGCAAACCGGGCTCCATACCCAACTCGGTTCGTCCGGCCACCTCGAACCACAGTCGTTGCAGCATCACATGCTGACTGGCGGCGAGGATGTCGCGCATCTGCCGCTCGAGCGGTTCACCGGCGTAGATCGACGACGAACTGCCGAGTTCGAACATCTGCAGCATCACGCGCTTGGCGGTGACCGCTGCGTTGGTCATCGCGGCGCGCACTCGGCCGCGTTCGATCATCGTGATCGGTTCATCGCCCGACGCCAGCTCGACGACCGCGGTCAACGTGTCGCGCAACGCGGCGCGGGCGCCGTACAGAGCTACGGTCGCCTCGCCGATCGCCGCTTGCACGTCGGGGGAGTTGATGATCGGCGTCGGCCCGCCGATCGCGGTCTTGGTGGCGGCCAGGGCGGTGAGCGAGGCGATGGCAGCCTTGGCGATCCCCAGGCAGACCGCTGCGCCGGCACATGCCGCGGTGGTGACCACCGGGACGCGGAACAGCGTGCGATCGATGCGCATTCGCCCGGACGGCAGGGCGGTGAAGCTCTCGGCAACGAACAGATCGTCGACGATCACCTCGTTCGATCCGGTCGCTCGCAGGCCGAGCACGTGCCATTTGTCGTTGATGGTGCACGCCTCCGTCGGCACATAGAACGCCCGCACTTCGGGCATGCCAGGGGCGACGAATCGGGGTGTGGCACCGTCCATGACGATGCCGAACAGGATCAGCGATGTGCTGTGATCACACCCGCTGACCAGATCCCAGCGCCCGGTGAGACGGTACCCGCCGTCCTGCGGAGTGGCCATTCCGGCGGCCCGGGCGGAGTTGCCGACGATCGAGTCGGGCGATCCGAAGAGGGATGCCGCGGCGGCCTCGTCGGCGAGGAGACCGGCGGCGAAGCCGTTGTTGCCGTTCCACACGCACCAACCCATCGAGGCGTCGATCGCCGAGACGGCCTCGACCACCTCGCACAACTCCCACGGGTCGAGTTCGCTGCCGTCCAACTCGTGAGGGGTGTAGAGACGGAACAACCCGGCGTCGGCCAACGCGCGGACAGCGGGCGAGGTCAGCCGTCGGGCATGTTCGCACGACGCGGCGTGGGTGGTGAGATCGGCTCGGAGTGCGTCGACTCGGGCGAGGATCTCGGCCAATGTGGGGGAAATGATGACGGTCGGCATGACGATCCATTCGCCGGCTCGGGTTCAGTGGATCACCGGTCGGTCGGGGCGTCCCAAGACGATGTCGGCCGCGTGACGCGCTCCCGAGGGGTTGCGTGCCGGCTGGGCACCCAACCCCTCGGTTTCGTCGACCCCTCAGCTGGCGACCAGGTGGGGAGGAAGCGGTACTTCCTCGACCACCAGTTCGGGCCTGGGGTGTTTCGGTGGCCGACCGCGGGGCCGCTTGTGGGTCACGATCCGGCCGTTGAGCAGTAGTTCGCCGCCCCAGACACCCCATGGCTCGGCGCGCACGAGGGCGCTGTCGAGGCACGGGCCGCTGAGGGGGCATTTCGCGCAGATGGCCTTGGCCCGGGCGATGAGATGCACCTCGTCGGAGAAGAAGAGGTGGGTCAGCGTCCCGTGACCGTCCCGGCAGCGGGCGTTGGCCCACGGATCGGCCGGGAGATCGTTGTGCGACTCGGTGATCGGATTCAGTTCGATGGTCAACATGGCTGTGCTTTCCCCTGTGTGTGTTGGTTGAAATGACGTCGGTAGGTGCTGTGGGTGATACATGGGTTGCCTTGAAACTGCGGCGGAAAAACCAGAAAGGCCGCCGGGATGTGATCCCGACGGCCTCGT
>JANMJD010000043.1:0-2826 GCA_031371195.1 Actinomycetes bacterium
CCATCAGGTGACCAGTCGGGTTGCGCGGCACCGGGCTGGTCGATGGTGGTGAGGACGGTGCCGTCCGTATCCGCGATCTCGAGCACGGGCGGTTGCGGTCCGCGTGGCGACGTCACGAAGGCGATCTTGCTGCCGTCCGGCGACCACGCCCCGTCAGAGGCTTCTTGCAGGAGGGCTCGCGGTGGCGCCGTGCCCGGTCCTGCGATCCAGATCTGGGGGCCGTTGTCGGTGTACGTAGTGAACAGCAACGCCGCCGGCAGATCGACTGGCGAAGTGTTCGGTGGGCAGGGAGGGTCTTCCGGTTCGCCGGTTGGCGTTTGCGGCTGGGCCAAGATCGTTGAAGGCGTCACGGTCGTTGCTCGGCCGGCGGCCGCGAGGGTGAGCTCGAACTCGAACGTGCCGGCGTCGTCGATCTTGAACCCCGGCAGCCCGCTGACATCGATGTCGAAGTCATGGAGATGGATGTCCGCCGACCCCGCCACTTGGATGGTCCCGCCGTCCCACCGAGCGCGAACCCGCACGTCGACAGGCCGCGTCCGGCCGTGCAACGTGAGGAGCCCGTGGAGGTCGACATCGACGACGTGGCCCACAGTCGGGTCCGCGAAGCGGAGCGGGGCGTAGAGCTCGAAGCGGGCGCTGGGAATGGTATCGGTTTCGAGACCCTGGGCACGCATCTGCTCGTCGCGGCTGCCGACGTTGCTGCGCAACGCCGCCATGTCGACGTCGACAACCAGAGTCCGGAGTTCGTCGTGATCGAATGTGGCGGTGCCGGTCACGGCCGACGACCGTCCCACCGCCTCACTCGGGGCGGCGATCGGGCCGAGCTTCTCGCGGACGCGATATCCGACGAAGCCTGACGCGTCGGCGACGCTCCACTCGCCGTTGAGCTCAGTGGTGTCGACGCTCTCGGAGGTGGCGACCGCGCTGGTGTCTCGGGGATGGAGGGCAGCCGGTGGAGGTGCATCGCGAGTGGTCCATGCCAGGTAGCCGTATCCGGCCAGCGGAATGGCAACGATGCCGGCTGCGCATCCGATGATCCAAGGGCGACGTAGTCTCACGACAGGTATAGCCCTCATGGCAGCAGCACGTTCCATCTCGCCGGGCGATGAGCCGGGCGGTCACTCAACAGAGACCGACACGGCGTTGATCGTTCGAGCGCGACAGGGCGACATGACCGCGTTCGACGAACTCGTGCGCCGGCACGCCACGAGCGCTGTCCGTGCGGCGCGTTCGTTCGGGGGCATGGATGAGGTCGATGAGATCGTTCAAGACGCCTTCGTCAAGGCGTACCGGGCCCTTGCTCGCTTCGACCTCGAGCGGCCGTTTCGGCCATGGTTGATTGCGTTCGTCGCCAACGAGGCGTCACATCGAAGGCGCAGCCGGAAAAGACGCGCTCGCCTGAGGGAGGCAGCCATTGCCGATGGGGGAGTTGCCGAGTCATCCGCAGAGGATCGGATGATGCAGGCGATGGACCACGTCGACCTGCGGTCGGCGTTGGGGCGTCTCGATCGAAAGGACCGAGACGTCATCGTCTACCGGTACCTCCTCGAGTTTTCGGAGGCGGAGACTGCCGAGGCGCTGCACTGCCCCGTCGGCACAGTGAAGTCGCGATCGGCACGGGCATTGGCGAGGTTGCGCGGCATGTTGCAGCCGGAGGCGTCGAATGACTGAGCCATTCGAACACGACGCCGACGTGATCGGTGCCCTCGAGTCGCTCAGGCAGTCGCTGGACGCGCCTCCGGCCGGCGAGGTCGTGTCTGATGTCCGCGCCGCCATCGATGCGCAGGCGAGGCGCCGCAAACGGCGGCGACGGGGTACCGGTGTGGCGATTGCCGCCATTGTCTCGACGCTGCTCATCCCAGGCGTGCGGACCGCTGTCGCCCACCGCTTCGGCATCGGTGGCGTCACCGTTCACGAGAACAACCCGGGAGAAGCCGTCCCCCCGGTCGGTGGATCATTCGATCTTGGACAACGCGTCGATCTCGCGCAGGTTCGGTCCAGGGTCGACTACCAGCTACGCGTCCCGTCGCTGCCAGAACTGCCTCGGCCGAGCGTCTACTTGCGTGACAACGGAATCGTCTCCCTGGTGTACCCGAAGTCGTCCTCGCTGCCCGATGCAGCCGACACCGGTGTTGGCTTGATCATCACCCAGTTCACAGGTGATTCGCGAGAGATCATAGAGAAGCTCCTCGGCAGTGGAGCCAACGTTCGCCAGCTCACCGTCAACGGCCAGCACGCCTTGTGGATCACCGGTGGGGATCACTACGTCTTCTTCATCAACCAGGACAAGGGGGTCGTCGACGTGCCCGGCCACGTCGCCGGTAACACGCTGCTGTGGGTCGAGGACGACGTCACGGTACGGCTGGAGGCAGACATCCCTGAAGCTGACGCCGTGCGCATCGCCGAATCAATGGCGTGACGCCCGTTCTCGCGGTGGCGGTACGGCCAGTCGAGTCTCCCCGAACGGCGACCACGCCGAACCTCCGGTTGGCCGTCGTCTGCAGAGGGCGCGACCTTGCAGGGACGCGACGGACCGGGCAAAATTCGCTGATGGCAGAACAGGCCTTCGTCGAATGATGCACTCGTCTTCGATCGGCCTCAAGCTCAGCCACTGCCGTGATCCGCCGGGCCCGTGTTGCGTTGGCGTCTTCGTTCGTGTGTCTGCTCATCGTGAACAACTGCAATCCGGCGTCAACGGTGGTGGTCACAACGACGACTGGTCCGGCGTCGAAGGTCGGTGCCGATCAATTCCTTTCCCGTCGTCGATCTGAAAGGTGTGAACGGGCAGTGGGTGGCAGACGACATCCACCTGGATAGCGACGGTTC
>JANMJD010000047.1:0-2618 GCA_031371195.1 Actinomycetes bacterium
CCCGGCGCTTGTCGACGCGGGTGACGACCAGCTTGATCTCGAATCCGGTCTCGACCAGGGCTTCGAGTGTCGGGACCGCCATGTGCGGCGTTCCGAAGTAGACAAGCCGCTGGGGATGGGCCGGGGCCGGCGGCAGCTCGATCGACAGGTCGTTCACCGCAGCCGGAGGCGCCGGGGCTTGACCGGTTCGGGTGGCGCCTCTTGCAGACGGCGGTACTCCCCGAGCGCCTCACGACGCTGCTCCGGCGCCATGCGATCGAACATCAGAATGCCGTCGAGGTGATCGATCTCGTGTTGGAACAGGCGCGCGGCGAGTTCGTCGGCCTCGAACGTGACCTCCTCGCCGTCGAGCGACCATCCCTTCATCAACACCTCTTTGGGACGGACCATCTCGACGTACAGGCCGGGGATCGACAGGCAGCCCTCGTCGTAGGCCCACTCGCCACTGGACTCGGCGATCACCGGGTTGATCACGACCAGTGGCTCGTCGCCCATGTCCCACACGAAGATCTTCTTCTGTACACCCACCTGAGGGGCGGCGAGGCCGATGCCCGAGTCGGAGTTGTACAACGTGGCGAACATGTCGTCGACGAGTCGGGCCACCTTGCCGTCGATCTCGGCGACCTCGACAGCCTTGGCCTTCAGTACGGGGTCGCCATAGGTGCGGATCTCATACGCCATGACCGGCCAGGCTATCGGCGCTCGTACGCTGTCAAGAGCCTCCGGTCGTCGGGCCGGTGAGCTTCCAACGTTCCACCCCGCCAGAACATCGCCACAACATCACGAGGGTCATGGCCTCTTCGCAGTACTTCGAATCGCAGCCCACCGTCCCGTCGAAACGGCGCGAGTTCGCCACGGCCGTCGACGGAATCCCGATGCGCCTGCTCACCGATCGTGGGGTGTTCAGCCAGGACCGTCTCGACCCGGGCACCCGAGCGCTCCTCAAGTTGGCGCCGCCGCCCCCGACAACCGGCAACCTCCTCGACCTCGGCAGTGGCACCGGTGCCATCGCCATCAACCTTGCCCTGCGCAGCCCGGCCGCCCACGTCTGGGCGGTCGACGTCAACGAGCGGGCGAACGACCTGTGCATGGCCAACGCAGTCGCGAACGAGACGACCAACGTCTCGGTCGCCCTGCCCGACGACGTACCCGACGACGTGCTGTTCGACCAGATCTGGAGCAATCCGCCCATCCGCATCGGCAAGGCGGCGCTGCACGAGATGCTCCTGCGGTGGCTGGCCCGACTGACGCCGGACGGCACGGCGGTGCTCGTGGTCCACAAACATCTGGGTTCGGATTCCCTGCTCAAATGGCTCGTCGGCGAAGGATGGCCGACCGAGCGGCTGACCTCGTACGAGGGCTACCGCATCCTGCAGATCCACCGGTAATCGGCCGATCGGCCCTCCGCCTATTCGCGAGGTGGATCGACGACTACCCGCAACCTGCTTCGCGCCGGGCGCGGCACGCCAGCGAGTCCATCGGCGAGTTCCGGCCAACTCGGGGCGCGCACCAATGTCCGGTCGGCAAGTGTCGCCGCGGCCAGCCCGGTGGCGGCGATCCATTCGGTGGCACCGGCGCCCGAGACACCGGCCAGCGCCCCGTACGGGGGGAATCCGAGCGATCGACGGCTCAGGCGTTCGACGGCGGCGAGCCGGCCCGGGTCGGCGTGGAGCGCCGCGTCGATCACCGGGTGCCGCGACAGCCTGGTCTGCACCAGAATTCGGCCCCCATCGGCGCGCGGTCCGACCAATCGGGCGGCGCGGACCAGGAGGCCCATCGCCTGCTCCGCCGCCCGGTACCGGGGGGCGAGCAACTCGGCGTCGAAGTCGAGGAAGGCGACCGTGTCGGCCCGCCGGACACGGTGCAGCACGGCTTCGGTGCCGACGTACACGCCGGCGGCCGGCGGCTCACCGTCGTCGGCGGCGGATACCTCGACCACGGCTCGTCCGGCGGCGGCGGCAAGTTCCTCGCGCAGCCGTTTGATGCCGGGGCGTAGGTTGGCCATCGCACCCGAACCGCATTGCAGGCAGACCTTGGGCCGCTCCATACCGCACCGGCGGCAGCTCAGCGTGCCCTCGTCGTGCTCCTCGACCCCGGCCTCGCAGCGCTCGCAGACGGCGATCGTGCGGCATGAGCGGCACGCCAATCGCCGGGACCGTCCCGGGGTGTTGTGCACACAGACGGTGCGCCGCTCGGTATCGCGCAATTGGCGGATGAGACGCGACGACACCATCGACGTGATCCACGGCTCGACATCGTCCATGTCGACGACATCCACGATCGGCCATCCGTCGCGCTCGGCCAGCCGAGAGGGACGACGCAGCCGGTCACCGGCCCACTCCAGCGCGGTGAGGGACGGTGACGGCGAGATAAGCACACAGGCCGCACCCATGCGGCGCGCCCGTTCGATCGCCACGTCGCGGGCGTGCCACGTGGGGTTGCGTTCCTCCTGCAGCGACTCGTCGTGCTCATCGACCACGACGATCGTCCGAAGGCCTGCACAGGGTGCCCAGACGGCTGCCCGGGCACCGATGACGACGTCGACCCCGGCCATTGCCGGGGCCCAGCCGTCAGGCATCAGCGCCACCACCAGTCCCTCGGCCCGCAGGCGGGCGGCG
>JANMJD010000052.1:0-5349 GCA_031371195.1 Actinomycetes bacterium
GCGAGGCCGGTGAGGTCGAGTGGTTCGGCGGTGTCCATATGCCATCGGGCACAGATCGTGATCGATCGGCCGCCGCCCCACCACCGCCGAGAACGCCGCCGACGGCCGAGCATTTTGGGAGACTGGACCCGTGCCCTTTCCCGACGACACCATGACCAGACGACATCATGACCAGCCGTGAACGTCGCGCCGACGATCCGCTCGACGACGACATTCGACTCCTCGGACGCCTGCTCGGCGATGTGATCCGCGACCAGGCCGGGACCGAGACGTACGAGCTGGTCGAGCGCGTCCGCCAATCGGCCGTCGCTCACCGGCGCGGTGACGCGGCAGCCGAGCCGGGTGGTCCGGTGGAGCGGCTCGTCGGCGATGTCGATGTCGTAGGAGCGCTGCACCTCATCCGCGCATTCGGGTGGTTCTCGGTGCTCGCCAACGTCGCCGAAGACGTCCACCACGGTCGTCGTCGGCGCCATCACTGGGCTCGCGGTTCGGCGCCGCAGCCCGGCAGCATTACCCACGCGGTGGGCGGCCTCATGGTGGCCGGGGTCCCGGGGGAGCGGGTGCTCGAGCAGTTGGCGAACCTCGTCGTCTCGCCGGTCGTGACCGCGCATCCCACCGAGGTGCGGCGCAAGACCGTGCTCACCGTGCAGCGCGAGATCGCCCGGCTGCTCGTCGCCCGTGAAACGACCGATCCGGACGGCGGTGAACGTCAGGCCATCGACGACGAACTCCGTCTCGGAGTGCTGACGCTGTGGCAGACTGCGATCCTGCGGCTGTCGAAGCTACGCGTGGCCGACGAGATCAACGAGGCGCTCGGCTACTACGGCATCTCGTTGTGGCGCGAGATCCCGGCACTGCAGGAGTCGCTGGAGCGTGAGCTCGTCGCCGCATGGCCGCAGCTCGCCGGCCGGCCGGTGACGCGCGCCCTGCAGATGGGCAGCTGGATCGGCGGCGACCGTGATGGCAATCCGTTCGTCACCGCCGACGTGTTGCGCTACGCCGTCGAGCGCCAGGTGGCCGTCGCCCTGACCCAACACCTCGACGCACTGTGGGTGATGGCCGATCAGCTGTCGATGAGCTCGCGTCTGATCGAACCGACCGCCGCCCTTCTCGCCCTGGCCGACCGCTCGGGCGACGCGTCGCCGTTTCGAGCCGATGAGCCGTATCGGCGAGCACTGCGGGGCATGCATGACCGTTTGGTGGCCACCGCCCGTAGCTGGGGGATCGAGGTCGCCCGCTCCGGCGCGGGCGTGCCCGCCAACGAGTACCCGGGCCCGACGGAACTGCTCGCCGATCTGGAGATCGTGGCCGCGTCGCTGCGCTCCCATGGAGCCGCGTCGTTGGCCGCCGCCCGCGTGGTGCCGGTCATCCGGGCGGTGGAGTGTTTCGGGTTTCATCTGTGCACGTTGGATCTGCGACAGAACTCCGATGTGCACGAGCGGGTGGTGGGCGAACTGCTCGGTCGAGCCGGTGTCGCCGAGGGGTATCTCGATCTGGACGAGGCGGCCCGGGTCGAGTTGCTGATCGCCGAGCTGGCGTCGCCCCGGCCGTTGCGCCTCGCTCACGTCTCGTACACCGAGCTGACCGCCTCGGAGCTGGCGATCGTCGACGAGGCAGCGCGGGCCATCGGTCGTCTCGGCCCGCAGGTCATCAGCCATTACGTGATCTCGAAGTGCCAATCGGTGAGCGACGTGCTCGAGGTGGCGGTGATGCTGCGTGAGTCGGGCCTACTCCGACCGGGCGAGGATCGTCTGTACCTCGACATCGTGCCGCTCTTCGAAACGATCGACGATCTCCGATGCGCGGCTCAGGTCTTCGACCGGTTGATGGCCGAACCTCGGTATCGGCGCTGGCTCGAACACTCCCGCGACGGGTTGCAGGAGGTGATGCTCGGATATTCGGACTCGAACAAGGACGGTGGGTACCTCACCTCCAATTGGTCGCTCTACCAGGCAGAATCCGAGCTGATCGCCGCGGCGTCGCGGTCCGCGATGCGCCTGCGGTTCTTCCACGGCCGCGGGGGCACCGTCGGGCGCGGCGGCGGTCCGAGCTATGACGCGGTGCGCGCTCAGCCTCCTGGGGCGGTCGATGCCGGTCTGCGTCTGACCGAGCAGGGCGAGATCATCGCCGCCCGTTACGCCGATCGCGATCTGGCCCGCCGCAGCCTCGAGGTGCTCCTCGCCGCAACGTTGGAAGCGGGCATCGCCGATGGGGAGGTGACGACCGCCGATGACTTCGTCGTCTTCGACGCGCTCTCCCGGTTGGCCTTCGACGAGTACCGGGCATTGGTGTACGACGAGCCGCGCTTCGAGGCGTTCTTCCGGGCGATGACGCCGGTCGGGGAGATCTCGCGGTTGAACATCGGCAGTCGGCCGGCGTCGCGCACCGCGTCGGCCCGCATCGAGGATCTGCGGGCCATTCCCTGGGTGTTCAGTTGGAGCCAATGCCGGGTGATGCTGCCGGGCTGGTATGGCACCGGGACCGCATTCGAACAGTGGGTGGCCGAGGACGGGGCACGCGTCGAGCAGCTCCGTGAGATGTATATGCGATGGCCGTTCTTTCGAACCGTGCTGTCGAATATGGGCATGGTGCTGGCCAAGACCGATCTGGCGATCGCCGGCCGGTACGCCGAACTGGTACCCGACCCCGACGTACGCACCGATCTGTTCGGGCGCATCGCCGACGAGCACGGTCGCAGCGTTCATTGGGTCCGTGAGATCACCGGTGCCGATCTTCTGGGCGACAACCCGGCCCTGGCGCGCAGCATCCGCAATCGCTTCCCGTACCTCGACCCGCTCAATCACCTGCAGGTCGACCTGCTCCGTCGGTTCCGCAACGGTCAAACCGACGATCTGACCATCCGCGGTATCCATCTGACGATCAACGGCCTCGCCACCGGGTTGCGTAACAGTGGATGATCGAGCCGGCGGCGACCCTGCTGCTTGCGCGGACCGTCAGCCGGATGTCGACAAGTCGGCGTTGCGAAGGACGACACGTCGGCGACGTGAGGCGACCGACCCGGTCTGGCGGGCGCGTGCCGCCGAGGCCGTCGTTCGGCGGTTGATCAAGGCGGCCGGACCGCTGCCCGGGGCAACGGTGATGTCGTATCTGGCGTTCGGGGCCGAACTCGACCTGACCGCGTTCCACGAGGCGATCCTGTCCGCCGGAGGCCGACTGGTGATGCCCCGGGTGAACGGGTCGGTGATCGAGCCGGTCGAGTTTCGCGCCGACGGAGCGGTCGCCGTTTCGGCGTTCGGGATCCGCGAGCCGCTGGGCGATCCGATCGACCCCGGCCAGATCGACCTGGTGGTCGTACCGGCGGTGTGCTTCGACCGTCGCGGTCATCGAATCGGCTACGGGGCAGGCTACTACGATCGCTTCCTCCCGCTGACCAGGGCTGATGCCCGGCATGTCGGGGTGGCGTTCGCCTTGCAGATCATCGATCGCGTCCCCGACGAGAGCCACGACCACCGGGTCCCGACGATCGTCACCGACGAGGAGGTGATCGTCGTTGGAGATTCGCCCGGCCGGTGACGACGACCTCGCCGGGATCGCCCGCGTGCGGTTGGCGATCGATCGCGACGCCCACGACGATTCCGGAGCGGATCCCGGCTACTGCCGCCACCTGATCGCCGACGGCCACCTGCTCGTCGGCGTCGACCACGGTCGAGTTCGCGGGTTCGCCGGCGCGATCGACATCGGTGGCGCCCGCCTGTTGGCCGACCTGTTCATCGAACCCGACAGCCAGGGCTCGGGGCTCGGCCGCTCGCTGCTCACGGCAGTGATGGACGGGTCGACGGAGCGTTTCACCTTCAGCTCATCCGATCCGCGGGCGATGCCGATCTACGCCCGGGCGCGGATGTTGCCGCGCTGGCCGCTGCTCTACGTGGACGGGCCACCGGCTCGCCTGGTCAAGCCGGCCGACCTTGTCGCCGAGACCATCGCCCAGCCCGTCGCGGTGGACTTCGAACAACGGATGGTCGGCCCCCAGCGCTCGGCGCAGTACCGCTATTGGGCCGGGCGCGCCGGCTCGACGACCATCGGCGTACGACGCAACGGCGAACTCGTCGGTGTCGGGGTCGTCCTCGTCCGCCGGCCGATGATGCGCATCGAGCATGTCGCCGTGGCCGATCCCCACGACGTCGGGGTGTTCTGTGCGCTCGCCCACAGCGGTCACGGGGTCGAACGCGTCGTGGCCTACGTACCGGGCCCGTGGGCGCTCACGTCACTGCTGATGGACTCGGGCTTTCGCATCGCCGACGTCGACACGTACATGTCGACGTCGCCATCGCTCGTCGACGAACGGCTGATGATCGTTCATCCCGGCTTGGGATAGGGCTCGCCGGCCGGCGGTGCGGCGACTCAGGCCGTTCGGCGCCGAGCGATGAGGAATGCTCCCGCACCCGTGATCAGCAGGATCGTGGCCAGCACCGTGGATCCGCCGGTGTCCCGACCGGTTTCGGGCAGGGTGATGTCGGTCATTACCCGGGTCGTGGTCGGGGCGATCGTCGGAGGGACGGTCACACCGCCCGAAGCAACCGACGAGGTGGTCTCCGAGACGATCGTGGACGCCGGTGGGGGAATGGTGGGCGTCCCCGGAGCCGTCGTCGCCGGCGACGTGGCCGGCGGGATCGTGGTGGCCGGCACCGCATTGCATGTCACCGTGCCTTGGCGGGGGACCGACGGCGAGTTCGTACTCGTCCCGTCGGGTCGTTCGATGTGCCAGTGGACCGTGATGTCGATGGTCACGACACCGGTGGCGCTGATCGAATCCATCACCGCGTTCAATCCGTCGACGGTGTGGACTCCGACGGGCACCCCGTTGGCCCTGACGCTTTCGATGATCATCGTGTAGACGTCTCGTGGCGGGTTGTTCAGGTTGGGATCGGTGTCATGGGGGTCGGCCCACGTCAGGGTGATACCGGTACTGCACGACAGCGTGGCGATGCGGATCATGCCGGCGTCGGCGATGCCCGGAGCGACCAGCATGGCTCCGGCGGCAACTGCGGCCGCGGCGACAAACTTCTTCATGGTGGAACCTCCGTGTGTTGGCCCGCACACCGTTTGACCAATTCTTGAGCAATACCATAACTGCTCTTGACGCTCACCGTGTGGTTCGTCGCACGTGGAGAAGTGGAAGCGCGCAGAGCGGTCCCGGGCTCCACGCCGGTCGATTCCGAGCGCTTCGCCTATCGTGCCTGCGGTGCACCGGCTCGCTCTCTATTTCCAGGACAAACACCCGATCCGCTACGAGATCGAGATGGCCAAGTACGCCGAGGCGCAGGGGTTCAGCGAGATCTGGCAGGCCGATACCCGTCTCGCCCGCGACTGCGTCGTGTTGATGAGCGC
>JANMJD010000104.1:0-4769 GCA_031371195.1 Actinomycetes bacterium
CCTCGACGACCCGCCGGGTTCCCGGCGGACCGTGGATCGGCAACGGGTTCGGTTGGGGTGACATGACCGCACACCACTGACCCGTGCCTGCCGCCTCGGTAGGCTGCCGCGGATGCTCATCTGCGCCGACTGGGTCGTCCCCACCCCCGATGTCGCGCCCATTCGAGACGGCGCGGTACGAGTGGTCGGTGATGTCGTCGACGCCGTCGGCTCGGCGGCCGAGTTGCGGCTGGCCCATCCCGCGGATGCAGTGTTCGACGCCTCCGGTCATGTGGTCCTACCCGGGTTCGTCAACGCCCACGTCCACCTGTACGGGGTGCTGGCCCACGGCATCCCTCAGACGACGCCCGTCACCGGATTCTGGAGCTTTCTCGAGGACTACTGGTGGCCGCAGGTCGAGGATGCCCTCGATTCGGCGATGATCCTGGCAGCCACGGAATGGGTGTGCGCCGAGATGTTGCGCAGCGGCACGACGACGTTCTACGACATCCTCGAAGCCCCCTACGCCGTCGGGGGGGTACTCATCGAACAGGCGGACGTGGTCGAACGGCTGGGCATCCGCGGCATCCTCTCGTTCGAGGCGACCGAACGGGCTGGAGCCGACAGGGCCGCGGCCGGGTTGGCGGAGAACCTGGCGATGATCGACCACGGCCGCCGACACGATGCATCGGGCCTGGTCACCGGGGCGATGTGCTACCACACCACGTTCACCTGCTCGGAGCAGTTCGTCCGCCGGGCGTTCGAGATGGCCTGCGACCGCCAGGTCTTCTGCCATGCCCACGTCAACGAGGGCACGCACGAAGGTGAGTGGTGCGTCGAACACCACGGCCGTCGGACCGTCGAGTGGTACGACCAGATCGGCGTTCTCGGCCCTCGGTTCCTGGCCAGCCAATGCGTGCAGCTGTCGTTCACCGAGCGGTCGTTGCTCGCCGAACGCGGCGTGAGGGTCTCGCATATGCCGCTCGCCAATTGCGAGGTCGGTGGTGGGATCGCCCCGATTCCCGAGATGGTCGATGCAGGGGTGACTGTCGGGCTCGGCTCGGACGGCTACGTCAACGACTTCTACGAGGTGATGCGCGGCGCCTTCCTGTTGCACAAGGCCCGGCTGCTCGATCCCGCAGTGATGCCGGCACCGACTGTGCTCGGGTTGGCGACGACGGGTGGGGCGGCGGCCTTGGGGCTCGGGGACCGCGTCGGGCGACTGGCCCCCGGGTATCAGGCCGACCTGCAGATCGTCGACGGCCGCTTCCCCAGCCCGGCCACCGGTCACAACCTGTTCGACCAGTTGGTGCTGTGGCGCAACGGCTCCCATGTGCGCGACGTGATGGTCGCCGGCAGGTGGCGGGTCCGCAACGGCATCGTCGACGGGGTGGACGTCGAGCGGTTGCGGGCGCGGGTTCACGAGCAGGCGGAGCGGCTGTGGGCACGAGCCTGAGCAACACGGCGCTGTTGCGCCAACTCGTCGCCGCGGTCGACCGGGGTGAATCGGTCGCCCGAGTGGTCGTCGTCGACGCGGCGCGATCGGTGCCGCGCCGCGCCGGTGCATCGATGCTGGTCTGGGGCGACGGCACCACGGTCGGCACCGTCGGCGGCGGCGAGATGGAGGCTCGGGCGGTACGCGAAGCCGGCGAGGCACTCGTCGACGGTCGTCCCCGACGGCTGCGCTACGAACTGCTCGATCCCGGTGTCGGCGATCCCGGCGTATGCGGGGGAGAGGTGGAGTTGTACGTGGAACCACATCAGGGCGATCCGATCGTCTACGTGATCGGCTGCGGGCACGTCGGGCGCGCCGTCGTAGATCTGGCTCATTGGCTCGGGTTCCGCGTCGTCGCCACCGACGACCGGGCCGAGTTGGTCACGGAGCAGTCCGTGCCACATGCCGACGTACGCATCGCAGGACCGATGGCCGAGGCCCTGTCCGTCGCATCGATGAACGCCAACACCGACGTCGTCGTCGTCACCCGCAATGTGGCCGTCGACCTCGAGATCCTTCCGCTGATCCTGGCGACGTCCGCTCGCTCGATCGGCGTTATGGGCAGCCGCCGCCGCTGGGCGACGACGAGGGCCGCCCTGATCGCCGGCGGACTCACCGAGGGCGAGTTGGATCGCGTCCGCTCGCCGATCGGCATCGAGATCGCGGCCGAGACTCCCGAGGAGATCGCCGTCAGCATCCTGGCCGAGATCGTCGATTCGCGCCGGCGCGGCGATGCTGTTCGCTGACCACCCGGTGATCCTGCGCGGTGGTGGGGACCTGGCCACCGGCGTGGCACTCCGCCTCCATCGGGCCGGATTCCCCGTGATCGTTTGTGAGTTGGCGCACCCGTTGACGGTGCGGCGCACCGTGGCGCTGTCCGCCGCGGTGGCCGGTGGCTCGGTCGTGGTCGAAGGGGTCGTCGCTCAACGCGTGGAGACCCTCGCCGAGGCGGTAAGCACGTGCTGCACGGGAATCGTTCCGGTGCTGGTCTCGCCCACCCTTCTTTCAGCGGCGGTGGTCCCACGTTCGGTGGTGGTCGATGCGCGACTGGCCAAACGATCGCTCGATACCACTCTCACCGATGCCCCACTTGTCGTCGGACTCGGCCCCGGATTCACGGTGGGGGATCAGTGCCATGCCGTGGTCGAGACCCAACGTGGGGCGCGGCTGGGACGGGTGCTCTGGACGGGCTCCGCAGAACCCGACTCGCGCGTACCCGGCGAGGTCGGCGGCCGCGGGAGCGAACGCGTCCTGCGAGCCCCGGTCGCCGGCGCCGTGCATTGGACGGTGCACATCGGCGACCGAGTGGTACCCGGTCCGATCGGCCACGTCGCCGATCGGGTGGTCGACGCCCCGTTCGCCGGCCTCGTGCGTGGCTTGATCGCCGACGGGACGACGGTTCCGGTGGGCATGAAGATCGGCGACATCGACCCGCGGACGGATGTGGTGGTCGACGAGGTATCGGACAAGGCCTTGGCGATCGGCGGCGGGGTACTCGAAGCGGTGCTGACGTGGCTGAACCATCGCTGATCGACGCTCTCGGCATCGACCGAGGTGATGTCGTGTCGTTGGTCGGCGGTGGAGGGAAGACGACCACGATGCTGACGTTGGGGAGCGAGGCCGCAGCGCGCGGCTGGCCCGTCATGTTGGGGACGACCACCAAGGTTGGCGTCGACCAGGTGCCCGAGCCCGCCACGTTCCTGCACGGGGGCATCGTCGGCGACAAGTTCACCGGGGCGCCGGCGGAGCGCATCCATCCGATCGTCAACGGCCTGGTCGTGATCGAGGCCGACGGTGCCCGCGGCCATCCGGCCAAGGCTCCGGCCGATCATGAACCGGTGATTCCCCCGGCCACGACGCTGCTCGTGGCCGTGATCGGAGCCGATGCACTCGGCCGGGTGATCGCCGACCGGTGCCACCGGCCGCTGCGGGTGGCCGCCGTGGTCGGTTGTCAACCGTACGACCGACTCACCCCCGTACGGGCCGCCATGCTGCTGACGAGCCCGCGAGGCGGTCGCAAACACCTCACCGTCGGCGCCCGGTTCGCTGTGGTGGTGACTAAAGTCGCTCCCTCCAACGTGGACTCGGTAACCGAGCTGATCACCGCGATGGGTGAGATTCCGACGGTGACGGTCGCGGCAGCTCTCGCGGGGTAGGCAAACCATTCGGTGGCCACCGTCGACGATGTGGCTCCCGCCGATGCGGTGGTCCGCCGACAAACCCTGCATCAGAGATCGAGAGTTCCGGAGGGAATTCTGTCCGAATCCACATCTGAGCCGGTTTCGATCACCGTAGTGCCCTCGGCGACCGACCCGACCCTCAAGCTGACATCGAGCCTTGACCCTGCACGCGCCGCTCCATTCACGGCCGGTGATGGCGTGTCGACACGTTCGACCCTGACTCCTCGCGGTGACGTCAAGTGCGGCTCATCTTCGGGACCACGTTCTGACTCTCCGAGAATAAATCGTTCTTAGCGGTGAAATGACCACAGCATGTGCTATTCATTCTGATCGCACGTGAATGGTCACGATGCGGCACGGCGCTGTGGTTGGCCGGTGAGATCGAGAGGGCGGACTCGTGAGTCTGAATGGGTGTGATGTTGGCGGTCTTGGCAGACGCCTGAGCGCATTGGGCGGTCGCCTGGTGGCCGCTGCCACGGTGCTGGCGGTCTCCTTCGGGGCGATCGTCTCGGTCGGGGTCCCGGCGGCGTCGGCGGCGCCGAGTCTGGTCATCGACAAGCGGGTGTCCACCACGACTCCCGCGGCCGGGGCGAACTTCACCTACACCATCCGGTTCCGGTGCGCATCGACGTTCGAGAGTTGCAC
This sequence comes from Actinomycetes bacterium, assembly GCA_031371195.1. Lineage (GTDB taxonomy): Bacteria > Actinomycetota > Acidimicrobiia > Acidimicrobiales > Ilumatobacteraceae > JANMJD01. Next base: position 4,300 of record JANMJD010000104.1, read on the forward strand.
GGGAGCGACGATCACTGACGCTCTGCCGGCAGGCCCGGCCTTGGTGAGCAACTCCGCCGCCGGCGGTTTGGTGGCGTCGGTGAACAACTCGAACGGCACACTGACCTGGACCCTGAAGGACCCGCTCCCGGCCGGCTCGACGGGCTTGGTGACCGTGACCTTGGCCTACCCGGCATGCAGCACGACGCCGAGCGATCCGCCCGCAATCATCAACCGGGCGACCTTTTCCACGACCAACGCCGGGTCCGTGACCGCCGCTGCCCCCGCCGTCGACGGCCAACCGATCCCCGCGTGCCCCATCGGTGGCGGAGGCGGCGGAGGTGGCGCCGACCCGTTCGCCAAGGCGGCGAACGGGTTGGGAGATTCAAGCGGATTCACCCAGTGGTACATCCGACTGCCGGTCCAAGCCGCCGCATACACGGTCGAGGACGTGCTGCCCGCCGGCCAACAGCTCCACGCTCTGCGGTCCT
>JANMJD010000134.1:0-13066 GCA_031371195.1 Actinomycetes bacterium
GACCGGAGGCGAGAACCGGACAACTCGCCGAATTGGAAGCAGCCCAGGCGTTGGGAAAGCGGATCGTGCCGATCGTGTCGTCACCCGACGATCTCGTTCCGTCCGGCCTTGAACGCTTTCAGGCCATGTTGGTCAGCCCCGACGACGACTCGTGGCTTGACGCTCTCGTCAGCCAACTCCGCGCGCTGGCCGAGCGGGAGCAACCCCGCCAGCCCTCCCACGACCCCGAGGACCCGCAGAAGGGCCGATGGGGTGGCCGAGCCGAGCAACACAACCGCTCGCTGCGGGCGGTCGTGCAACCGACCCCGAGCAGCAAGGACTGGTTCGACATCAGTCTCAGCGTGACCGGCGCCGCCGGCCACCCACTCACCCAGGACGTCGTGTTCTTCCTTCACCCCACCTTCGAACCGGCGGTACGAACCGTCTCCCCGGTCAACGGCATCGCCCGCCTGGACCTGCAGGGTTGGGGCGCCTTCACCCTCGGAGCCACCACCGATGCCGGCAGGGTCCAACTCGAGCTCGATCTATCGCAGGACCCGAGCGTTCCTCAGCGGTTCCGCGAGCGCTGACGAGTACGACGATCCCGTGTGACTCGTCGCCGGGGTTTGCGCAACTGCCTCACCGAACGAAGCAAGACCGAGCACCGATCAACATCAGCGATCGTGCGAGACGCGCTCGAAGCCTGGCTCGGCACCGCGTCCTGACGAGACTCCAAGCCCGAGGCTGTTCCGGATCAGCTCGTTCGGGCTCCGGCGCGTTCGACGATGACCTTGGAGGAGCCGCCGGGTTGCATGGTCACGCCCAGCAGACAGTCGGCCGCTTCCATGGTGCGCTTCTGATGGCTGACGATGAGGAGCTGCGCCTCGTTGCGGAATTCGGCGATCAGGCCGAGGAAGCGGTGCAGGTTCACGTCGTCGAGCGCCGCTTCCACCTCGTCCATCACGTAGAACGGCGAGGGGCGGCTGCGGAACACGGCGAACAGATAGGCCAGCGCGGTCAGCGAGCGCTCGCCACCCGAGAGCAGTGAGAGCTTCTTGACGTTCTTGCCGCTCGGCTTGGCCTCGACCTCGATGCCCGTGGCCAGCAGATCGTCGGGATTGGTGAGCGTGAGCCGGCCCTGACCGCCGGGGAACAGCAGCGAGAACAGTTGGGTGAAGTTGGTGCTGACGTCGGCGAACGCCGCGGCGAACACGCTCTGGATCTCGGTGTCGACGGCGCGGATCACCCGCATCAGCTCCCGGCGGGTGTTGCGCACGTCCTCCAACTGCTCCTCGAGGAAGCGGTGGCGCTCCTGCAGCGCGTTGAACTCCTCGAGCGCCAGTGGGTTGATCGCCCCGAGTAACCGCAGCTCACGCTCCAGATCACGCACACGGGCCGGAGCATTGACCCCTTCGGGCAAGGCCGGCATCTCGGCCGCCTCGGCCTGCGCCGGCTCAATGTCGTGCTCGCGGCGCAGCGATTCGACCGCCGCTTCCATGCGCAGGCGGACCTCGGCCTGATCGATCTCGAGCCGTTGGACTCGCTCGCGGACCTCGGACAGTTCCTTCTCGGCCGCGTTACGACCGCGGCGGGCCGCGTCGAGACGCTGGGTCAGCGCCCGTACCTCGTCGCTGTGGCGGCGGCGGATCTCGGTCAGACGTGCCAGTTCGCCATCGATCGTCTGGCGGTGGGCCTCGACGATGGCCCCGAGCCGATCGAGGGCGCCGAGCGAGCGTTCGATCCGCACCCGGTGGTCGGCCGCTGCGGCACGTGCCGCGACGTCGGCTTCGAGACGGCGCTCGGTCTCCTCCAAGCGGCGCACAAGGTACGTCTGGCGATCGCGCAGCCCGGCGTTGCGAACCTCCAGGTCCTTGCGGCGTGAGGCCAGCAGGGCCGCTCCTGATTCGAGCCGGGCGCGGATCTCGCCACGCTGGCGGGCTGCGGTCTGCTCGGCGGGCTCATCCGCCTCGAGCGCCGGGTTCAACTCCTCCAGTTCGGTGGCCCGCTGCTGCTCGCGGGCGATGCGTTGGTCGAGCTCGACGATCGACTGTTCGACCGCTTCGGCCTCGGCCAATGCCTCGCGTCGCTCGCCCTGCACCCGCACGAGACCCTCGGACGACGCGGTGAAGCGGGCATCGTTGGCATCGAGCTTGCGCGACAACTCCGACTCCGCCTGGCGAGCGCCGGCCAGTTCGGTGTTCGCCGCAGCCGACTGCGCGTTGCACGCGGCCAATGCCGCCTTGGCCGTCGTGGCCCGCGTGACGGCATCGTCGAGCGCGGCCGCAGTGGCGCCGCCACCGGCGACGCCCAGGCGCCAACCGGTCGAGGAGAATCGATGGCCGTCGCTGGTGACGACCACCGCGTCGGGGTTGGCCAAGGACGCGTCGAGTGCCTCACCCCATGTTTCGACGCGCACGGCGGATCCGATCAGCGTGTCGAGCAGTTCGCCGACCAGTGGGTTCTTACTGCGGACGTGGGCCCGCACCGACTCCCCCGCCGTCGCCGACAGGGCCAGCCGTAGCGGACCGCCGAGCGCGACCACCGCGCCGTGCAGATCGCCGTCGGCCAACCGCTGCAAGGCCCGACGACCGGCGGCCGAATCGGCGACGACCACGGCCGACATCGCCTCTCCGGCGGCGGCCTCGAACGCCGGCTCCCAACCGTCATCGATCTCGACCAGCTCCAACAACGTCCCGAGCACGCCGTTGAGCCCGGCCAGTCGCTCGGCGCCGGCGCGGGAGCGGGCCGAGTCAAGCGCCTGGCCGAGGGCGTCGGCACGCGCCTGCCAGTGCGAATACTCCGCGTTGGCGTCCTGCTGGGCACCGCGCTGGGCATCGAGGACCGCTTCGGCGGCGATCCGGCGGGCCTCGGCAGCCTCCAGTTCAGCGACCAGCGGCTCCTCGACGGACTGCGTCTCCTCACAGGCCGTCCGCAGTCGGATCGTCTCGGCCTCCCACCGTTCGGCCTTGCCGACCAGGTCGTTACGGCGCCGATCGAGGCGCTGACGCTCGCTGTCGGCCCGCTCGATCGAGGTCTTCATCGATCGCAGCTCGCCGCGCACCTCACCGGCGGCACCCGTGGCCCGCGCCGGGCCGGCTCCCGCCTCGTCGAGAACGGCAACCGTCTCGGCCCGTTCCCGGGCGAAGGTCTGCTCGGCATCCATCAGTTGTTCGGCCTCGGGCTGCAGTGCAGCCAGATTCCGCTCGACGTCGGACAACTCGTCGCGTACACGAGCTGCGTCGCCCTCGAGGTTGGCGACGACGCCGGCATCCATCAGCTGGCCGCGGTCGCGTTCCAGAGCACGACGCCGTTCGACGAGCACGTTGGCGATACCGCGCGCCCGTTCACGCAACTGCTCGACCTTGACCATCGCATCGCTCACATCGGTGTCGCCACGCGCCGACAGCTCGGCCTCGGTCGCCAACACCTCGGTATCCAGACGCGCCACCGACTCGCGCAGGTCGCGTTCGGATCGCTCGGTCGTCGCCGACTCGCCCCCCAGTGCGGTCATACGGGTGCGCAGACCGGAGATCTCCCGGCCGGCGAGGAAAATGCGCAGCGCCGAGAGTTCGGCGACGAGATCACCATGGCGGCGGGCGGCCTCGGCCTGGCGTTCGAGCGGGCGGAGCTGGCGGCGAACCTCACGCAACAGATCCTGGACGCGCAGCAGATTGCCCTCGGTGGCGTCGAGGCGTCGCTCGGCCTTCTCCTTGCGCTTGCGATACTTGAGGACTCCGGCCGCCTCCTCGATGATCGCCCGACGTTCCTCGGGGCGGGCGTTCAGCACGGCGTCGATCTGGCCCTGGCTGACGATCACGTGCTGCTGTCGACCGACACCGGCGTCGGACAGCAGTTCCTGCAGGTCGAGCAGGCGGCACGGTGCTCCGTTGATCGCGTACTCCGACTCGCCCGTGCGGAACAGCGTGCGGGTCAACGTCACCTCGCTGAACTCGATCGGCAGGATGCCCGACTCGTTGTCGAGGGTGAGGCTCACCTCGGCGCGACCGAGCGCGGCCCGCTTGGCGGTCCCGGCGAAGATCACGTCGTCCATCTTCTGGCTGCGCACCGCCGACGGGGCCTGCGCGCCGAGTACCCAGGCAATGGCATCGACCACGTTCGACTTCCCCGACCCGTTCGGACCGACGACGACCGACACCCCCGGCTCCAGCTCGAGGGTGGTGGCTTCGGCGAACGACTTGAAACCCTTGAGGGTGAGTGCTTTGAGGAACACGGCCCGAATAACCTAGTGGACGGAACGGCGCACCGACCGGCCATCGGCGGCGCCCACCGGCCCGGGGGCCGCCTGTAGCCTCGGCTGCATGAATCGCGTATCGCGCTGGGCGGGAGCGATGTCGGTCGCGCTCCTTGTCGCAGCTTGCTCCACGGAGTCCGGGTTGAGCGCTGGATCGGCGAGCAAGGCGACCACCACGACGCCCGATGCAACCACGGCCTCGCCATCGACGACGGAGGGCGGCGGCGTCAGCCTGCCCAGCACCGTCGAACCGCCGACCACCGCTCCGGCAAGCACGTCGGCAACCACCCCGGCGACCGGAACGCTCGACTGGGGCACATGTACGGGCGACTCCCTCACCGATGGGCTCGAGTGCGCCACGCTCGCGGTACCCCTCGACTACAACACACCCGACGGCGCGACGATCGACCTGGCCCTGATGCGGCTGCCGGCCGCCGACGCATCACAGCGCGTCGGCGCGATCCTGACCAACCCCGGCGGACCGGGCGGCTCGGGACTCGACTTCCTCAACGGCCTGGCCTCGCGGGCCGCCGACATCTTCGGTAGCGATCTCACCAACCGTTTCGACCTGGTCGGGTTCGATCCTCGCGGAGTCGATCAGTCAGATGGCATCCGCTGTGTCGACGACGCCTGGCTCGACGCCCATCTCTACCTCGACCCGACGCCCGATACCCCCGAGGAGACCGCCGCGCTCGCGGCAAGCGACACGGAGTTCAACCAGGCCTGCGAGACGGCACTCGGCGGCACCCTCGTGGACTACTCGACCGAGGCGACGGCACGAGATATGGACCGCATCCGCTCGGCGATGGGCGATGACCTGCTCAGCTTCTACGGGGCGTCCTACGGCACGTACCTGGGCGGCGTCTACGCGACGTTGTTCCCCGACCGGGTACGGGCAATGGTGCTCGACTCGGCGTACTCCCCGGTGGGCGACGATCCGGTCGAACAGGTCAAGACCCAGCTCGTCGGCTTCGAGGGTGCCTTCGCCAACTGGGTGACCTGGTGCAATGGGAACTCGTCGTGTGCATTCAACGACGGTACCGATGCTGGTGTCCGCTGGGACGGCCTCGTCGTATCGCTCGACAACACGCCGCTCGACGTGGGGGGACGCACCGTCAACCAAGCGGTGCTGACGACGGCGACCATCGAGTCGCTGTACAGCAAGGCGACGTGGAGCGTGCTCGCCAACGCCCTGGCGGCGGCGGTCACCGGTCGCGGCGCCGGGCTGCTCGCGCTGGCCGACAGCTACAACCAACGAGACGCCGACGGCCACTACTCGACGATCAGCCAGGCCAATACGGTGATCACCTGTGCCAGCGGCCTCGAGGATCAGGCGATTGCCGATCCCACCGCAGCAATTGCCGAGATCAAGGCCGCCGCCCCGCGGTTTGCGGCGACACTCACCGCCGACGACTTCACGGACAGCTGCATCGATCTGACCGGGGCGGTACAGCCGGTGGCCTTGGCCTTCGCCGGCAAGTCGCCGATCCTGGTCATCGGGGGCACGAACGACCCGGCCACCCCATTCCGATGGGCGCAGAAGATGGCCGGCGAGCTGCACGCCACGCTGCTGACGTTCGACGGCGAAGGCCATGCCTCGCTGACCTCGTCGAAGTGCGTCAGCGACGCGGCGGTGAAGGTCCTCGTCGAGTTGAGTCTGCCGGCCGCCGACAAGGTCTGCGCGCCGAACGCGCCGGTCGAGCCGCCGGTGTGGTGGACGGCTCAACCGGCGACCGTCGACGGTCTGACCGCGATCGAGATCGAGAACGGCGGCGAACTGATCGGACTGCCCGCCGACACGTATGTCGACTTCTTCGCCACCGATGCCAACGCCACCACAACCGTCGATCGGCTCAAGACGGCCTACGAGGCCGCCGGGTGGTCCACGGCCGGTGAGCAGGACCTGCCCCTCGGCGACGACTCCAAACAGGCCGGTTTCGTCAACAAATCCGGCGACATCGTCGTCGTCACCGTCATCGGAGCCGCATCATTCACCAATGCCGACGTCGCCCCACTGGCCGGCCTGGTCCCGGCCGGGTCCGGCCTGGTCCTGCGTTTCCCGCCCCCCGGCTGACAGCATCTGTCGCATGAAGGTCGCCCGATTCACCGCCTGGTCCGTTCGTCTCCGCTATGTGGAGGGCACATATCGGATGTCGGGCGACCGGGTGACCACCGGCATGGACGCCGTGGTCGTGCGGGTGATCGCCGATGACGGGACGGTCGGCATCGGCGAGTCCGGCACTGTCGGGGTGACCTTCGACGCCCAGAACCTGTCGGGGCAGATCGCCGGAATCGGCGCGCTGGCATCGTCGATGGTCGGAGTCGATGCCCACAACCCTCGAGCCGCCCACCGCCGGATGGCGGCGCTGATGACCGGACATCCCTACGTCAAGGCGCCGATCGACGTCGCCATGTGGGATCTGGCCGCCCGATTGACCGGCCAACCGTTGTGGCGGCTGCTCGGTGGCGATGGCCCGGAACCCACCGCGCTGTACCGGCCGGTCCAGGGCGCCACCCCGGACGAATGTGTGGCCAAGTCCCACGAACGACTCGCCCAGGGCTACCGGCGGTTGCAGGTGAAAGTCGGCGACGATCCGGTCAACGACGCGCGTCGAGTGCTCGCCGTACGAGAGGCCGTCGGCGACGACGTCATCATCTTCGCCGACGCCAACTGCGGATTCTCGCTGTCGAACGCCCGTCGATTCGTGCGGGCCCTCGGTGCGGGCGGCGCAGGGATCCATCTGGAACAGCCGTGCCCGACCTTGGCGGATTGCGCTCATCTGCGCGATGCATGGGGCGGCCCGATGGTGATGGACGAGAACATTGTGTCGCTGGCCGCCCTCGTCGAGGCCCACCGCCTGGGGGTCGCCGACGGGGTGACCATCAAGCTGACCCGCGTCGGCGGCATCACCCCGGCCACGACGATCCGCGACGCAGCCGTCGAGCTGGGTATCGGGGTGACGATCGAGGACGCCTCCGGATGCGATCTGATCGACACGGTCTTCGCCCACCTCAACGCCTCGACCCCCGCCCGCTTGCGGGTTCACACCGTCGACTTCAACTCGTGGGTCAACCTCAACTTCGTCGACGGGCCGTCGCCGCGTCGGGGGAACACGATCAGCCCCCAGTCCGACGCTCCCGGACTCGGACTCACGCTCAACGAAGCCCTGCTCGGCGACCCCTTCGTGGATGTTCGGGCATGAAGGCGGCTCGCGATCCCGCCGGCAGCGCCGCACACCGCGGGTAGCGCCGGATCACCGCTGGCAGATGGGGCAGAAATGGGTCGAGCGACCGCCCTGCATCACACGCGTGACCACACCGCGCCCGCAACTCGAACAGGCCTGGCCACCTCGGCCGTACACCCGGTGATCGTTCTGGTACGACCCGCCTGATCCCATCAGGTCGACATACTGGGCATCGCCCAGAGTCGAGCCTCCGGCGCGCACTGCATCGGTCAGGATCGCCGAGATCGAGTCGGCCAGACGCCCGATATCGGCTCGTTTCAGCGACGACGCCAGTCGCAACGGGTGCAGGCGAGCGGCGTGGAGCACCTCGTCGGTGTAAATGTTGCCCAGTCCGGCGACCACACGCTGGTCGAGCAGCAGCGCCTTGAGCCGGCGCCCCCGTCCCCGCAGTAAGCCACCGAGCACGTCGCCGTCGAACGGATCGGCCAGGGGATCGATGCCGAGCCGGGCCAATTCGGGGATCTCGGGCGGATCACGGTCAGGATCGAAGATCACCACCTCGCCGAACGTGCGGGGATCGACGAACCACAGTTCCTCGGCCGGTCGGTCCCGGTGCGCACCCAGGTGGGCGACGACGTGGGTGTGATTGGGCCGATCGGCGCCGACCGCCGCGAGGAGCAGCTGCCCGCTCATGCGCAGATGGACCATCATCGCATCACCCGAATCGAGCGGACACACCAGGTATTTCCCTCGCCGATTCGCGGCGATGATCGTGGTACCGGTCAAGCGATCGATCACGGCAGAGCGCGAAGTGCGCCGAACGGTGCGCTCCCGGCCGACCTCGACGGCGTCCACGCGGCGCCCGACAACCCTGGCCAGCAGGCCGAGTCTGACCGTTTCGACCTCGGGAAGCTCAGGCACCGCAAGTCGGCGCCGCCGCCGACGGGTGCCGATTGCCATCCGAGGCGACGACCGCCTCCTGCAGTGCATGGAACGCCAGCCGGGCCGCAACCTGTTCGGCCTGCTTCTTGGATCGGCCCTCGCCGACTCCCAGGGCCTCGCCGGCCACCCGCACCGTCGCCCGGAACGACTTGGCATGATCGGGACCCCACTCCTCGAGCGAGTAACTCGGCGCCGGATGTTGCCCGCGGGCGGCCAGCTCCTGTAACAGGGTCTTGTAGTCGGACATGCCGTCGCGAGCGCCGACCCCGGTCACCCGATGACCGAGCAGCCGGACGATCAGGTCGAACGCGGCGGCGGATCCGCCGTCGATGTACACGGCGCCGATGACCGCCTCCAACGCGTCCGAGAGAATCGACGGCTTGGCCCGTCCACCGGCGGCGTCCTCGCCCTTGCCGAGCAGCAGGAACTCGCCCAACCCCAGTTCGAGGGCCACCTCGGCCAGCGCCGAGGCGTTGACGACCGCCTTGCGCAGGTCGGTCAGACGGCCTTCGGTGAGATCATCGTGCGTCTTGTAGGCGACATCGGCCACGACCCAGCCGAGCACGGCATCGCCGAGGAACTCGAGGCGCTCGTTGCTCTTCTCGCCGGCCGCCTCGGCACACCACGATCGATGGGCCATCGCCTGGCGCAACAGCTCCGGAGCAGAAAAACGGTAACCAATCCGGTCGGCCAACTCGGCGACGTCGGTGGCTGCCGTTCCCAGATCAGCTGCCCTTCACCCGGCCGTAGACGTAGTCGACGGCGTCGCGCACTGTCTTGAGGTCTTCCATGTCCTCGTCCTCGATGCGGAAACCGACGGTGCGCTCGCTGAGTTCCTCCTCGAGGGCCTCGACGAGTTCGATCAGAGCCAGCGAATCGGCATCGAGGTCGTCGACGAACGACTGACCCTCGCTGATCGTCGTGGGGTCGATCTCAAGGATGTCGGCCAGGTTGTCACGCACGATCTCGAAGATCGCGTTGCGATCCAGCGGGCTCTGCTCGACATGGGTCTCGGCGGGCACGAAGATTCCTTCCGGGTGTTCGACAATGCCGGACACCGGTCCGACGGCCGACAGCGTAGCCCCGTCGCCCTGCCCGGGAATGACTCTCACCGACACCACAACGAGCGAGCGACCGCTGTCAGGCGCTGATCGCCGCGGCCAACTCGGCGACGAGGTTCGACTCGACCATCTCGCGGGCGACGCCGATGGCGTTGACCATCGCTCTCGCGCTCGACGAGCCATGGCTGATGATGCACACGCCGTCGACACCGAGGAGCACGGCTCCACCGTAGGTCTCGGGATCGAGGCTGGCATACAGCGGCAACAACGACGGCAGGAGGATCTCGCTCGCCGCCTGGGTCTCGGGCGTCGAGCTGAATGCGGTAAAGAGCGCCTTGACCACGGTCTTCAGCGCCCCCTCGAGCGTCTTGAGCACCACATTCCCGGTGAAACCGTCGGTGACCACCACGTCGACATCGGGAGTCATGACGTCGCGGCCTTCGACATTGCCGACGAAGTTGATGCCCGGAGCCACACCCAACAGGTCGTAGGCCTCTTTGCGCAGTGAGTCGCCCTTGTGAGGTTCCTCACCGATCGACAGCAGCCCGACACGGGGGTTTTCGACGCCGAAACGCTGCCGGGCGTAGACCGAGCCCATTTGGGCGAACTGCACCAGCCACTCGCTCTGGACCTCGGCGTTGGCGCCGGCGTCGAGCAGGATCGTCGGACGGTAACCCGGCACCGGCACCGGGGTAGCGATCGCCGGGCGGCTGACACCCTTGATGCGCCCCATGCGAAAGAGCGCCGACGCCATCGTCGCTCCGGTGTTACCGGCCGAGACCATGGCACTGGCGCGCCCATCACGTACCGCCTCGGCGGCACGGACAAGGGTCGAATCCTTCTTGCGACGAACGCCCGAGGCCGGATCGTCGGTCATCTCGATGACCTCGGATGCCTCGATCAACGGAAGGTCGCCCTGGCCCTCGAGCCCGGCCGGACCGACCAGAATGACGGGTATGCCCTGCGCAGCGGCTTGATGGGCACCGGCGACGATTTCGCCAGGCGCCCGATCGCCGCCCATCGCATCAACGGCGATGGGGAGCACGCGGGTCAGCTGACGTCGATGACGACGCGGTTCTTGTACCAACCGCACGACGGGCACACCGTGTGCGGGAGCTTGGCGTTGCCACAACGCGGGCAATCGCTGCGCGACGGGCTACCGAGCTTCCATGCACCGGAGCGACGGCTCCGCGACTTCGACTTCGACTTCTTCTTCTTGGGAACGGCCACCGTGATCTCCGGACTGCGCGACGGGCATGGCTACAACGAGCCAAAAGAGGTTACCGGGAATGCACCCAATGCCGCGAAACCACCGGCGAACGCGGGGCTACAACTGGTCGCGGAGCGCGTCGAGGGCCGACCACCGAGGATCGACCGCTACACCCTCACACGAGCATTGCTCGACGTTTCGGTCGGCTCCGCACGATGCGCACAACCCGGCACAGTCATCGCGGCACAGCGGAGCGAGTGGCAACTCCAGGTGCACGGTCTCTCGCACGAGGTCGGCGAGATCGATCTGATCTCCGACCACGGGAAAAGCATCGGGATCGGTGACGACGATCTGGAACAGGTCACGCACCTCGGCCCGCGAGGTCACGTTGATGTCGGCCAGGCAACGTCGGCAGGTGTCGTGCCATGGAGCCGACACCACGCCGGCGACCACGACGCCATCCGAGAGGCTCTCGACGTGCATCGTCGCCGTGACCTGGGCATTTCCGGCCACCCGAGGGTCGGTGATACCCAGTTCGGCTGCGGTGCAGGCCACCTCGACGTCCTTGGTCGAGCCCGGCCGGCGCAACAGCTCCGCGACATTCACTCGCAGCTTGTGCATGGCGCTACAGGTTTTCCTGATCGAAGAAGGCGTTCGAGGCCGGGTCGGACATCTCCCGCTCGGGGGCGGCACGACGCCGACTCTTCGGCGTGCCGATGGCCAGCCGCTCGCGACCGGCGGCGACGGTCTTGGACACCTTGTCGAGCAGCACTTCGAAGCTGCCCAATCGCTGATCGATGAAGTCCTCGGTCTCGTGACGCAGGCGGCGGGCGTCGCTCTCGGCTGCCTCGGATACCTGCCGAGCCCGCGTCTCGGCGGCCCGGACGACCTCGGTGCGCTGCACCATCCGCTCGGCCTCGCCGCGCGCTGCTTCGAGGATCTCGTCGGCTTCGCGGCGGGTCTTGGCGACGAACTCATCGCGTTCCTTGAGCATCCAGCGCGCCGTGCGCATCTCCTCGGGAATGCGGTGGAGCGCTTCTTCGAGCAACTCGATGATCTCGTCGCGGTTGATCATCGGGTTGTTGGACAACGGAATCGTGCGGGCGGTGGCGATGATGTCGACAGCGCGGCGCAGCAGCGTCTCGGAGTCATAGCTGCCCCGATCGGTGGCGCCCGTCGGGGCGGCAGGCTGCCCGTACGCGGCCGGCTCGTCGTACCGATCGTCGTCGTCGAAATCGTCGTAGTCGTCGTATGACACGGTCATCGCTCCTTCGGAGCCGAAAGGGTAGCGAGCCGACGGGCAACCGGCTCAGGGACCAGGTGGGTGACGTCGCCACCGTGTTGGGCGATCTCACGGATGAACCGCGAGGAAACGAATGACCAGCTCGGCGAGGTCGGCAGGAAAACGGTACGAATGCCGCTCACCGAGTGGTTGGTATGCGCCATCTGCAACTCGAACTCGAAATCACCGGCCGTGCGGACACCCTTGACGATGAAGTCGGCGCCGACCGTGCGTGCGGCGTCGATGACCAGACCGCCGTACGCCTCGACCCGCACGCCGACCAGACCAGCCGTGGACTCACGCAACATCTCTTGGCGGACATCGAGGGCGAACGCGCCTGAAGGCTTGCCGGGGTTGTGCATCGTCGCCACTACCACCTCGCCGAACAGCGCGACAGCGTGCTCGACCACGTCGAGGTGGCCGAGGTGAACAGGATCGAAACTTCCGGGAAAGAACGCGACGCTCATGGCAGGTGACTCACGGTATCTCGGCCGCGCGGCCCGGAGCGGTACCGCTGGCCGTCACGTCCCCTCGGGCTGCAGGATGGCGATGTGCGTGCGCCCGTAGCGTCGAGTCCGCAATGCCACCCACCCCGCCGGACACACCAGCTGACGGCCGGTCTCGGCGACGACGATCGGGGCCCGCAGACCGGCGAGCAGCTCCACCCAGCCGTCGAACTCGTAGGGAGGGTCGGCGAACACCACATCCGCGCTGACGCACCCCCGCGACCGCACCCAGCCGACCGCATCGGCGGCGACGACCAGCGCACGATCGCCGGCCCGCAGCGCGGCAAGGTTGTCGCGTATCGCCTGCAGGGCAGCCCGGTCACGTTCGACGAAGGTGCAATGCGCTGCCCCGCGCGACAACGCCTCGATCCCAAGCGCCCCCGACCCGGCGAACAGGTCGACGACCACCGCCCCATCGAGCACGTCCATACTGGACAGCGAATTGAACACGGCCTCACGCGCCTGATCGGTGGTCGGCCGCGTCGTCGATCCGACAGGAGCCACCAGCCGCCGCCCACGAAACTCACCGGAAACCACGCGCATCACGGCTGAGCGTAGCGAGGCCGGTTGACCGAGCGACCGCCAGGGAGCCGGGCAACGATGGGGTCCGGGGGCGCAGCCCCCGAGCAACAACGGCTGAGCGTAGCGA
>JANMJD010000168.1:0-6773 GCA_031371195.1 Actinomycetes bacterium
CCGGGGTGACGACGATCGGCAACGTCGGCCAGTACACGGCCTACGACCTGCTCGGCGGCTCCGACGAGATCCGCGTCACCGAGGAGACGGTGCGGGCCTTGGGGGCGATGGCCGCACTGCGGGACCAGGGCGCGCTCGCCCATTCGAACCTCGAGGATGGCTCGGGCGCCCAGGCCTCGCACTTCGGTTCGTACGTCGGCTGGGCGGCGTTGGAGTTGTATGTCGTAGAGGGGTTGATCGGGGCGCGCCTCGCCCACTGCTTCGGGAACACGATCCAGGAGCCGGAGCATCGTGCCGTCGTCCACTTCGCCCTCGATGATCTCCGTGGCGGCGACTCCATCGGTTCGATGATCTACGGCAACACCGTCGATCACCGGCCGGGCGCATGGGCGCGCAACACGGCCGCAATCACGACGCAGCTGACCTGTGACATCGCCATGCAGCTGCGCCGTCCGACCGGGCATGCGATCAATCCGGTGCCGTTGACGGAAGCCGAACGCATTCCCAGCCCGGCCGAGATCGTCGAGGTCCACCTGCTGGCCCGCGAGATCGAGCGTGAGGTGCGCAAGACACCGAATCTGTACGACTGGGAGCGGTTGGAACGACTCGGGGCGACGACCGCCGCGTACGCCGTAGAATTCCGCGACCGGGCGCTCGTGTCATATGCCGACGAAGGTGTCGACGTACGCGATGCCGCCCAGATGCTGCTCGCCCTGCGGCGAACGACGATGGGTGAGCTCGAACGACGTGTCGACCTGGCCGCCCCCGACGAGGTGTCAAACCTGGAGCCGTGGAAGGCCTCGCACGTTCGTCGGATGGCCGACCAGCTCCGTATCGGAGCCCCCCGGCTCGACGGCCGACGCGTCGTGCTTGCCGTCCTCGAAGTGCACGACCTGGTGCGTGACGCGCTGGCCCGGGTGCTGCCCGCGGCAGGCGCAGAGGTGATCCTGCTCGGATCGAGCACTCCGATCGATGGCGTGACCAGGGCCGCAGTCGAGGAGGATGCCGACGCGATCGTGCTCGGCGTGTACAACGGCAATGCGTTGGCCGTCGGCGAGCGGCTGGTCCGTGGGACCCGGGGCCACGGGTGGGACGGGCAGATCTATATGGGCGGCATTCTCAATCAGGACACCGGTGAGGGGTTGCCGATCGACGCCCGCCCCGGTCTGACCGCACTCGGCATCCACTGCGTCGAGCGCGCCGAGGACCTCCTGGCGCTGCTCGCGCGGTGAGCCGCCCGGAAGTTCGAACGAGTCGGGCGATCGTCTAGTTTGAGCGTCGATGAGTACGCCACGAACGGATCTGCCGACGATCGAGGACGACTCTCGGCCGTTCTGGGACGCCGCACGCGAGGGCCGGTTCCTTCTCCGTCACTGTCGGGCCTGCGGTGAATACTCCCACTACCCGCGCACGTTCTGCCCGAGCTGTTGGAGCGAGGATGTCGAGTGGTTCGAGGCGTCGGGCCGCGGCACGCTGTACACCTGGTCGACCGTGTTCATCAACGATCTTCCCCCGTTCAACGAACGCCTGCCGTACATCGCGGCAGTCGTCGATCTCGACGAGGGACCACGGGTGATGACCAACATGGTCGACTGCGATGGTTCCCAACTCGCCATCGGCATGAAGGTGCGGGCGGCGTACCGGGCGATCAGCGATGACGTGACAGTCCCGTTGTTCGTCCCGGAGTAGCACAGTGCTCCGCGGCCACCGGTATCACCCGGGAGGGTGGTGATGGCCGATTGGTCGATTGACGATCGAGCCGCGGCGCGGGCGTTTCTGCAACGATGCGAGGTCCGCCTCTCCACGCTCCATCGCGTGGCGACAGCGTTGCTATCGGGTGCCGGGCTGATGGTGCTGCTCCCGGCGATCGTGAAGGATCAGATCGTCACCGTGTTGCGCGCCCTGCTGACTGACGGCACGACCCTGCCTCACGCGTTGCTGACCGGCGTGGCGTTCGTCGTGCTGGCTGTGCCGTTGACGGTGCTGTTTCTGCTGCTCGGAGATCTGACCCGCTTCTACTTCCACGCCCAACACGTGCCCGGCGAAAGTGTCGCCGCCTTCGCCCCGCGGTTCACCCTGACCGGGCTGCGGCTCCCGGTCGGCGACCTTTCGGCAGCGGGCGAAGCCGACCTCGCCGCGGCGCGTACCGATCCGATGACGATCGAACTACTCGTTCCGCCGAACCAGGCCGCTCGGGCATCGATCGATCGAAAGCTCGACGCCTATGGCGGACTCGACCGCCACCTGCACCCCGGCGACCTCGGGCGGGTCAACGGGCTTCTGGAACTCGTCGCCGCCCGTTCGCGAACCCCGGCCGAGGAGATCGCCAAGGTCGAGCTGGGCATGGCCCGCCACCTCCTTCGGCTCCAGGTCATCGTGCTCCGCTACGTCAAGGCGCTCCTGGCGTTCTTGACCACCGCCCTGGCAGTGTTCGCCGCATCAGGCGTCGCACAAAGCGAACCCGCCCTGGGGACGAACGGCGAACTGTGGCTCGCCGGCATTTTCGCCGTATGGGCACCGGCGATGGTCTACGCCGTCGCCTCACCGGTGCGGTGGATCGCCGGGCTACTCCAAGCGGAAGGAGCGACAGTCAACGCCGTTGCCGCCGACCAGGAATTCACCCGTATCGAACACATCGCCGTGGTCGCTGCGGCCGCGACCTGGCTCGTGTCGACGATCGCGGCGGTCGTGGTGATCATCCGCACCGACCCCACTCGTACGGCGGCAAGCCTCGCTGTCATCGTGGTGGTCGTTGCCGGCGTGGCGTTGTACATGGCCACCACCCGGTCGCTGGCGGTGCGGCGCCTATGACTCCGCCCAGCCTCCGCGGGTCAGAGCCGACTTGTCGACCTTGCCCATCGGGGTGAGGGGTAAGGCATGAAGGATGACCAGCCGGTCAGGCGCCTTGTAGTCGGCGAGCCGTTCGATGGTCCACGCCCGGAGTTCGGCAAGGGTAGGTGGAGTGAGCGTCGCCGGGACCACGTAGGCGACGCCGATCTCACCGATTGCCGCAGCGGGCACGCCGATGACGGCTGCGGCGACGACGCCTGGATGCTCGGAGAGCACGTTCTCGACCTCCAGCGGATAAACGTTGTAGCCGCCGCGGATGTACATGTCGCCGAGTCGGCCGACGAGGACGAGGTTGCCGTCGTCGTCGAGATGGCCGAGATCGCCGCTGACCAGCCACCCGTCGGTAGTGAAGGCCCGCTCGGTGAGTTCCGGATCGTTCCAGTAACCCCGCATCACACACGGCCCGGCGACCTGCACCCTCCCGACCGTTCCCGCCGACACCGCGAACCCGGCCTCGTCGACGAGCCGGACTCGGACACGTCCTGGGGACGTCCGACGGTGCGGTACTGCACTTCGGGCGGATCATCACTGCGTGTTCCGCTGATCGACGGCGACTCGGTCATCGCGTAGCGGACGACGACCGGCGCGCCGAGCACCGTCGCCATCCGTTCGATCAATTCCGGTGCGGCAGGTGCGGTCGCCGCCAGGCAGATGCGCAGTGCCGACAGATCGGCTGTCTCGACGCCTGGCACCTCCAGCAGCTTGGACCATTGCGTCGGCACGCCGCCGCCGGCCGTGATGCGCTCGGTCGTCAACACCTCCAACATCGTCGCTGCCGACCAGGGTGTCGGTGTGAGTACGAGGGCGACGCCCATCGCCCATTGCTCCCAGAGCTTGGCCATGTAGCCGGCATGGGCCATCGGCATGCCGAACAACCTGCGGTCGAAGGCGACGGTCATCTCGCCGGCGGTCTGTACGGCGGCCGACAGGTTGCGGTGGTCGAGCCATGCCCCCTTCGGGGTCCCCGTGGTGCCGCTCGTCCAGATGATCACGGCCGGGTCGTCGGCTGTGCGCTGGTCGGGAAGTTTCCATGTCCCAAGAGAAACCGCAGGTAGATCGGCCAATGTTCGGCGATGGATCAGTCGGGGGGAGTGCCCCTCGGGAACCCGGAATCCGTCGTCGCGGATGACGACCGAGGGTTGGCAGCGATCGAAAATGGCGGAGATCTCACGGGGTCCGAGACGGATATTGATCCCGGTCACCACGGCTCCGACGAGGGCGCCGGCAAAGCACGCAACCGCGTAGTCGATCGACGGTCCGAGACATATGGCGACGACGTCGCCGCGCTCGACACCCACCGAACGCAGGCGCGTGGCGAGCGCGGCTGCTGCGTCGCCCAACTCGGCGAACGTCATCCGGCGGCGGGTGGCGACCTCGACGTACGCCTCGCAGTCGGCGATCAGCGGGGCGGCGCCGACGATCAGGTCGCCAAGGGTCTCGAAGGTGCCGGTGACGGCGGGACGACCGGTCATCTGATTGTCCGTGTGCTCAGCCGGGGCCGGCTCAACGGCCGAGGATCATCGTGCCGTTGGTGCACATCCAGCCGCCGGTCGCGCTCACGCAGGCCAATTCGGCGTCGGCTACCTGCCGCTCGCCGCATTCACCGCGTAGTTGCCGCGTTGCTTCGACGAGGAGGAACAGGCCGCGCTGGCCGGGATGGCAGGCCGACAATCCTCCGCCATCGGGATTGGTGGGCAGCGCGCCGCCCAATTCCAGCCGGCCGCCCCCGACGAACGCTCCACCTTCGCCCTTGGCGCAGAAGCCCAGGTCTTCGAGGGTGATCATCAACATGTAGGTGAACGCGTCGTAGACACAGGCGACATCGATGTCGGCCGGGCGGACCCCGGCGCGTTCGAAGGCGAGGCGACCGGCCACCGCCGCCGGTCCGACGGTGAAATCGGGCCACTGGCTGGTCAACATGTGGGAGGAGTACTCACCGGTGCCCAGGATCCACACCGGTGGCTTGGCCAGATCGGCGACGCGATCCTCGGCGACGAGTACGACTGCGGCGCCGCCGTCGGATCGGATGCAGCATTGCAAGGCGGTGAACGGATCGGCGACCATTCGGCTGTTCAGCACGTCGTCGACCGTCAGCGGGTCGCGGGCGAACGCTTCGGGATTCAGGGCGGCGTTGTTGCGTGCCGAGACTGCGTACTGGGCGAGCTGCTCGATCGTGGTGCCGTACTCGTGCATGTGCCGCCGGGCGGCCATGGCGTACTTCGAGATCAGGGTGTGCCCGTATGGGGTCTCCCACTGCATCGGGCCACGGGTACCCCAATCGAGCGAGGCGGTGCGCATCCGCTTCTTCAGGTCGGCGCGGGCCGTCGAACCGTACGTGAGCAGAATCACATCGGCATGACCCTCGACGATGGCGTCGGCGGCGTGGGCGGCCATCACCTCCCAGGCGGCGCCGCCGACGCCGGTCGAATCCATCCATCGCGGGCGCAGACCGAGGTACTCGCACACCTCGACAGGGGCCATCACGCCGAGGCCGGTGGAACCGACCCCGTTTATGTCGGCTTTGGTGAGTCCGGCGTCGACGATGGCCCGACGGCTGGCCTGGGCGATCAGCTCGTACGGATTCATGTGGTCGACCCGGCCGACCTCGGACAGGGCGACTCCGGCGATCGCCACCCGGCGGCCCATCACAGTCCGCCCACGACGTCGGAGATCCAGCCGGCCATCGTGTCGAGCGCCTCGGTGAGCAACTCGGGTTGTCCTTCGAAGTAGTGGGTGGCACCCGTGATGTAGTGCAGGTCGCGGTGTGACGCTGCGGTCGAGGCGTCGTACATCTGCTGGGCCATCGCCGGCATCACCGTCGGATCGGCGGTACCGAGTTGGATCAGCACGGGCGAGGTGATCGTCGGCAGCCAGCGCAACGAATCACCGTAGGTGTGGTCGAGCGACCATTGGTTCAGCCACGACCGACATGTGGTCACTCGGCTGATCCCGGCCGGCATGTAGTTGGCCACGGTCGGTTCACCCCACAGTGTCACGCCGATCCTGCGGTCGCTCGGATCGATTGTCCCGTCGAGAAACCGCAGGTCACCGGCGGTGCCATGGACGACGAAGGCCAGGTCGTCGAGTCCGGCGGGGGAGTGCTCTGCTGCGGCGAGTTCTTCGAGTGTCGCCGTGCACCGCGCCGAGATCCGCCGATTGCGGGCCATCTGGGCGGCCCGGTAGTCGGCCACGAACCCGGCGTCGAACGGCACGGTGCGCAACGGGTGGTACATATCGAGCGCCGGGTCGCGGCGGAACGGTTCGAGTTCGTCGACGATCGCCGGGTCGAGCCACTCGGTGTTCAGTCGGGCCCGCGACGGGTGGGCGTTGAGGTGGGTGATGGCATCGACCGGCCGCAACCCCGCGGTGGTCAGATCGGGCCCGCCGCCCGGGGGGCTGGTGACCGTCGGGTTGAGCGCCTGGGCCTGGTAGTAGGGCACGATCGACGCGCCACCCGAGTTGCCGCACAGCACGACCTTCTCGTAGCCCCGCTCGTAGAGGAACTCGACCATCGTGCCCATGTCGAGCAGGCAGTTCTCGATGATCAGCGACGTGTCGTTGCCGATGTAGCGGGTGGTGAAACCGATCCCCCCGATGCCCCGCTCGGCCAGCCCGTTGAGCGCGTAGTGTCCCATGAAGTTGGCCGTCGGATGGCAGATCATCAGGGCGACTTTCGGTTGCCGACCGGTGGGTCGCACCTCGCTGGCCCACACCGTTCGGGCCAAGCGGGCGACACCGGAGTAGATCTCGACCTTCTGGTGGGCCTCGGCGCGGGCACCGAGCAGGTTGCGTTCTAGCTCCACGGGGAACTCTCCAAACGGTTGGGGCAGTCGATTACGGCGCTGTCGGTTGGGCGAGGAGTCGCCCGAGGGCCGTCGCACCCACGCCGCCGAACACCGTGGCGAGAATGTGGGCGCGCTTCA
>JANMJD010000208.1:0-7395 GCA_031371195.1 Actinomycetes bacterium
GGGTGCTCGCTAGCGATCGGTGAGGAGGTGATGGAAGTCCTGGACGGCGACGAGCGCTTCGCTGAGTAGATCTCGTCTGTCGAGGTGATCGTGGTTCCGCTGCATTTTCGTCGGCGTACGCCTGTGTCCCTTGGGCGTCGATGTTGCCGAAGTTGTCGCGGAGGTCGTCGAGCGCGGTGCGGACTCCCCGCAGGTCATGTTCGAATTTGCCAAGGACTGCCTGAGGACTACCTGGGCGGCAGCTTCGTATCGGCCGGCATCGTTGTGTAGCAAGATCCACCCGTTCTGGGCTCGGGCCGGGACACCAGACCGTGCTCAGTATCGCTCGGCCGGGTCTGCTCGCTGCCGGATCCGCCGAGTTCTCGTTCGGTCTGTGCCCGCCCGATGATCCGTGTACGATCTGGGGCATGGTCAGGACGTTGCATCTTGAGCGATGGGCGGGTCGGTGGGTCGCGATTGACCTTGATGACCAGGTGCAATGCGATGCCGCATTGTTGGATGACTTGATGGTTCTCGTCCATCAGACCGGCCGCGACGACCTCACGGTCCTGCGGGCGCCCCATCCCGATGAGCCCTTGATGTTCGGGCTTGGCTGAAGCCTGGGTCTATCCCTACACGGACTTTGGTGAGTCGCGTGGCTTACTTCCCGCGCCGATTCTGCGCGCCGTGGTCAAAGTTCGAACCGTCGGATCCGCCGGGTCGTTCGAGGCGTTGATCGATACCGGTGGCCCGGTCACCGCGGTTTCGCGTCAGGTGATCGCCGACGGCGGAGGCGATCCGGTCGCGCTCGACCGGTCGGTTCAGCTTCGACTGGGCGGCCGGTCGTATGACGCACCGCTTCATGAGTTGAGCCTTGAGGTCTGGAATCCGGTCAGCGGGGAGGTTCCTCGGTCTTGGCGGAGCGCCGTTGCGGTTCTCGACCCATGGCCACATCACGGCACCGCGGTGATCCTCGGCCAAGCCGGCTTCTTGGCCAACTTCACCGTGACCTTCGGACCCGAAGGCTTCGCGCTCGAACCGGGTCGTGCGTTCGGTCATCGGTATTCGAGTCCGACGTAGAAGGCAAGCGTTTGGTCAACCTCAGGTCGGAGTTTTCATCGCCAGCCGATTTGGTAGGTCGAGTAAGGAGTGGAGCAGATGGAGCGTTCAGAGGCCGCCGGAGTCGGACCAGGCGGCCAGCATCACCAGATCCCACACGAGATACGGCTGATCGGTGTTCGGGGCGCGTTGGGCCTCGCTCCAGGCGGCGAACACGGGCTGCATATCGAGCCCGAGTCCGGTCAGGGCCGGGGAGTGCAGGTGCTCGTCGACCCAACCCCGCAGCGGTCCGGCCATCCATTGGCCGAGAGGAATACCGAAACCCGACTTCGGGCGCTCCCACATCTCTCGTGGCACGTGACGGGCCAGTACGTCGCGTAGCGGGGCCTTGGTCACCCCGTCGCGAATGCGCTGGCCGATCGGCAGTCGGTAGGCCAGTTCGAACACGTCGCGCCCGAGGTACGGGGCCCGCACCTCGAGACTCGGATACATCGAGGCCCGATCGACTTTCGGGAGGATCTCGTCGGGCAGGTACTCGGCCAGGTCGGCGACCAGCAACGACTCCTGCACCCCCAGGCGCGGGTTCCAGCCGGGCGGCAACCACGGTGGCAGGTCGAGCCCGGTGATCTCGGCCGGGTTCAGCCAGTGGCTCACCGCCCGCCGACGCAACTCCATCAGCGAATCGGCGTCGGTCATACGGGTGAGCTTGGCCAACTTGATCTCGAGGATCCGCTGATCGCGCAGGCGCGGAATGAGGCCGGCGCCCTTGGCGAGCGCCCGTGGTGAGATGCCGCCGACCATCCGTCCGGCCACCTTCCGAGCACCCAACGGCACCCGGTCGAGCCGCGACCACAGCTTGGGCAACCACACGTGACGGTTGTAGCCGCCGAACATCTCGTCGCCGCCGTCGCCGCCCAGCGCCACCGTGACGGACTGCCGGGCCAACTCCGATACGAGCAACGTCGGGAGCTGCGACGAGTCGGCGAACGGCTCGTCGTAGGCGGCGATCACGCGCTCGATGGCCGCCATCGCCTCGGGAGGTTTGACGATCAGCTCGGTGTGATCGGTGCCCAGATGGGCGGCTACCTTGCGCGCCCAATCCGACTCGTCGAAGCCGGCCTCGTCGAGCCCGATGGTGAACGTCCGCACCGACGTGGTCGACCGTGATTGGGCGAGCGCGGTCACCAGGGTCGAGTCGATGCCCCCCGAGAGGAACACGCCAACGGGTACGTCGGCGCACAACTGGGCGGCGATCGTGTCGCCGAGCACCGCCTCGACCCGGTCGGCGATCGCCTGCGGCGACTCGAGGATCGGATCGTTGCCGAGCCGTTCGGCCTCGGTCCACGGGTTGAAGTAGCGGGTCTCGGTCCGGCGTCCGGCGGTGTCGAACGAGATGATCGATCCAGGCATCACCTTGCGCACGTCGCGGTACACCGTCAACGGCGCGGGGATCATGCGGAACTCGAGAAACCGGTGGATCGCCTCGGGATCGACCACGAACGGGCCGAGCCTCGCCTCGCGCAGCGTCCGCACGTCGGAGGCGAACGAGACCACCCCGTCGCGCCGGCAGTAGACGAGTGGCTTCTCGCCGAAGCGGTCTCGGGCCAGATGCAACCGCCGGTCGCGGGCATCCCAGGCGGCAAAGGCGAACATGCCGTCGACCAGGTGCAATGTCGCCTCGAGCCCGAGTAGCTCGATCAACTCGATCAATACCTCGGTATCGCTGCCACCCCGCAGGGCATGGTCGGCCAGTCGTCCCCGCAGCAGACGGTGGTTGTAGATCTCGCCGTTGAACACGATCGTCCATCGGCCCGAACGCGTCGTCATCGGCTGCGCGCCGGCCTCGCTCAACTCGACGACCGCCAGGCGTCGATGCCCGAGCACGATGCCGGACTCGCCCGACCACACACCCTCGGCATCGGGCCCCCGGCGGGTCATGGCGTCCGTCATCGCCCGCACCGCGGTCACGCGGCCCTGCTCACTCAGCCGCGCATGCTGATCCCACAGACCGGCGATGCCGCACATCAGCGCAGGCCCGCGTAGATCGATTCGATGCGCGCAACCGCTCGCCGGGCATCGAACCGTGCGGCCCGCGACCGGGCACTGGCGGCGTACTTCTGGCGCCGCTCGTCGTCGGCCGCCAGAGCGACGAGTGCGGCCGCCAGCTCGTCGGGACGGTTCGGGGCAACCAGGTCACCGCATGGATCGGCCCCGCCGACTGCCTCGCCCAAGCCCCCGACCGCGGTGGCCACCACCGGCACGCCGGCATCGAGCGCTTCCATGATCGCCACCGGCAGGCCTTCGTGGTGCGATGAGAGGCAGAAGATGTCGGCCGCCGCCAGCAGTCGCCGGGCGTCGGGCCGATACCCGACGAACTGCACATGCTCACCGAGTTGGCGCCGAGCGATCTCGGCGACGAATTCGGCTTCCAGCGGACCCTGCCCGACCCACACGAACCGCATCTGCGGATTTGCCCGCACGGCCTGCTCGGCGGCCCGCAGCAGGTCGATCGGGGCTTTCTCGGTGCGCAGGTTGGCGACGGTCATGACCAACGTCTGCTCGTCGCCGATACCGAGTTCGCGGCGCACGGCAGCCCGTTCCAGCGTCGACGGCGCGCCGACGAGTTCGATGCCGTGATGGAGCACCTCGGACGGACAGCCCCGGTTCCACCATGTCGACTGCTGCACGCCGTCGGACACGAAGATGCGATGGTCATCGAGCGGGTAGGTGAGCGCGTTGAGAAGCCGGGTGGGCAGCCGGTACTGCGCCCATCGGTTGTGTTCGGTGTACACCACCTTCGATCGGGTGAGCACGGCGACGATGCGTACCAAGGGGGCGAGCGACGGCGAATGCACGTGCACGGTCCGGCCACGACGCCGAGCCAGAAGGCCGGCGAGGCGGACGTACGCCACGAATCGTGCCCCACCCCGCCCCAGACTGTGGACCTCGGTCCCGGTGGCGGTGAACGCCGGCACCAGATGCGCCCGGTCGTGGCGGACGAACCCGATCTCGGTCGGCCGGCCGGCCTCGGCCGAGATACGGGCGTGGCTGAGCAGCAGGTGCTCCGCTCCGCCCGGCCCGAGCCCCTTGACCAGCCACAACGAGGTCGGCCGCATCACTGCAGGCCCCGGAATCGGGGCTGACGCAGGTGACTCGGCATCCGCGGCCTCACCGTTCGAGCGGTCGACGCGTCATCGGCCGACGCCTCCGTGGCGTCGCTGTCGTTGGGGACTTCGACCTCGTCGGCCGACTGTTCGCTCGCGACCGACAACAACACGAAGAACAGGGGCAGCACCTGCGTGCGTTGTCGCGCCAGGATGCCGAAGTTGGCGATGTAGCTGAACGGGATGATGAACGCCAGCGTGTACGTCGCCGCGAAGCGGATGTGGACCTCGCGGTTGAACAGCCGGAACGCCCGCTTGAGCCGGTCGCGGCTCTTGTAGGTGAGCACGAGCAGGGTCATCGATTCGAGCGCCCCGACCAGTTGTTGTACGGAGTGGGTGTCGAGCACCGGCAGCGGGCGGAACAGCACCGTGATCGCTCCCAGTGGCAGCATCAGCGGAGAGGTCACCGGTGTCGGGGTGAACTGCGAGCCGCCCTGAGCGGTCTGATCCGTCGTGCGCGCCAGCACCGACGAGATGGAGTTGCCCGACGAACCATCGGCGTTGGTGCCCGTGCCGAAGGTGGAGTTGAGCGCCTTCGAGGCGAACGTCAACACCGCAACGGCCACGGCAGCGGTGATGACCGTGCGCACCACCCCACCCCCGCGCCGCGGCCACATCTGGGCCGCCACGAAGGCAACCGCGGCGATGGCCACGAGATGGCCGCGGATCAGCGCCGCGCCGTACATACCGCCGACCAGGCAGGCGATGCCGATCGGGTTGCCGAGACGTTGACCCAATAGCGCCACGCCGTAGGTGGTCAGCCCCAACATCATCAGCATCCACGCGTCCTTCCCCAGACTCGAGGGCCAGTAGATGAGGGTGGGCATGAAGAACAGCAGCATCGCGTAGCGCATTCGATCGATGCTCGGAAATGCGATGACGGCGGCCTTGTAGAAGAACGTCGCGCCGATCCAACCGAACAACGTGAA
Organism: Actinomycetes bacterium; assembly: GCA_031371195.1. Taxonomy (GTDB): domain Bacteria; phylum Actinomycetota; class Acidimicrobiia; order Acidimicrobiales; family Ilumatobacteraceae; genus JANMJD01. The sequence goes on from JANMJD010000208.1 coordinate 5,132, forward strand.
AACGAAGAATCCGGCGGTGATGTTCGAGCCGACGAATTGATATATGAACGCCAGCACCCGGATGAGATTCTCGGAATCCTTGCCCTGCGGAGCCCAACCGAGAAAGATCGGGTCGATGCCTTCGCGCTTGGCCTGCAACAGAATTCTCGCCTGTGTATTGTAGAACTCGCTGTCAGCAACCCCTCCGTACAAGGCGCCGATCACCCACCGTCTGGCGAGCATCCCGGCGACATGCAGCCACAGGCCGCGGCGGAGCACCTTGCGCAGCAGCGGGGAGGGTTCGATCCGCTCGACGGCCACCAGGGCAACGGCGTAGAGCAGCCCGACTCCCAGGACCGCCTGGATCACGTCGGGCCCCGGTGGAGGTCCAAACCGCTGCTCACGGGTGTCAAAGTAGTGGTGGGCGCGCCCCGGATGTCGGTCGGCCCGGTTCTTTGATCAATCGGGCCCAGACCCGACGCCCAGCGATTGCGGCACCTACCGCGACGCAAGGCACTCGCGGACGGCATCGATCACCCGGGTCTGTTCGGCGTGGGTGAGGCCACTGCCGCTGGGCAGGCACAGTCCACGCTCGAACAGTCGCTCCGATGTGCCGTCGACCACCCGACCGGCACCGTCGAAACACGGCTGCAGGTGCAGCGGTTTCCACAGCGGGCGGCTCTCGATATCGACGCGTTCGAGCGCGAGGCGTACATCCTCGACCGTCACGGGCGCGTCCTCGCCGAGCACGATCGTCGTCAGCCAGTGATTCGGCTCGCTCCACGACGGAATCGGCATGAACGAGACGGGGAGATCGGCGAACTCGGCCCGATAACGGGCGTTGATGTCACCGCGGCGGGCCAGTCGGTCGGCCAAGGTGCTCAACTGACCGCGCCCGAAGGCGGCCAGCAGGTTGCTGAGGCGGTAGTTGAAACCGACTTCACGATGCTCGTAGTGCGCCACCGGCTCGCGGGCCTGGGTGGCCAGCGATCGGACGCGGGCGGCCAACACGTCGTCGTCGGTGACGAGGGCGCCGCCGCCGCTGGTGGTGATCACTTTGTTGCCGTTGAACGAGAACACTCCGACATGGCCGAAGCTCGCCGCCGGTCGTCCGAACGCCCGCGCCCCCAGCGCCTCGGCGGCATCGTCGATCAGGATGACGCCGTGGTGGTCGCAGATCGCCTCGATGGCCAGGTAGTTCGCGCACTGCCCGTACAGATCGACGGCGACCAACGCCTTGATCGGGTGGCCCTCACGGCTACTGCGAACGATGGCGACCTCGAGCAGTTCGGGGCTGATGTTCCACGATTCGGACTCCGAATCGATGAAGAACGGCTCGGCGCCGACGTAGACGACGGGGTTCGCCGAGGCGGCGAACGTGAAGGCCGCCACCGCCACCCGGTCCCCCGGGCCGATGCCCAAGGCGTGGACGGCCAGGTGCAGCGCGGCGGTGCCGCTCGTGAGACCGACCGTATGGCGTCGACCCGAAGCCTCACTGAGCTCGTCTTCGAAGGCATCGAGATCGGGGCCGACCGGCGCCACCCAGTTCGAGGCGATCGCCTCGGTGACCATCTTCGTCTCGAGATCACCGACGTCCGGAGGTGACAGATAGATGCGCCCGTTCGCCCCCGTCATGACACCGAGGTTTCCAACTCGACCGCCAGCAATTCGAGTCCGCTCAACTTCGCCCGCCCACGCACCGACTCGTCGCCGGCTCGAAAGACACGCCCCGACCCTGGGGACGGAACGGACGCCAAGCGTCGGGCGGCCGGTTGCGGTGTGCGTGACGTCCCGACGAACTCGGGCATCGTGACGTGACTTTCGTTCGAGACGCCCCGACGGCCGAGCACCACTTTCACGGTGTCGAGGAGGATGCGGACTTCCATCCGCCACGTCCAACGCTCGACATAGGTGACATCGTACGCGAATCGCCGCTGCCACGACATCGCGTTCCGCCCATTGACCTGGGCAAGCCCGGTCAGCCCCGGGCGCAGCTTCAGCCGCCGGGATTCGTAGGTGCTGTACCGGCTGACGTACTCCAGCGGAAGTGGCCGCGGGCCGACCAGGCTCATATCGCCGCGCAGAATGTTGACCAACTGCGGGATCTCGTCGAGGCTTGATGCCCGCAGCATTCGGCCAAATCGAGTGAGCCGCTGATCGTCGGGAAGGAGGTTTCCATCGGCGCCTTTGGCGTTCGACATCGTGCGAAATTTGAAGAGAGGAAACGGCCGTGAATCCCGGCCTGCCCGAGTCGATCCGTGCAGGATCGGACGTCCCTGTGTAAG
>JANMJD010000209.1:0-14130 GCA_031371195.1 Actinomycetes bacterium
CCAGCGCATGCGCTGGTTCGAGGGCCGGGATAATCCCCTCGGACCGTGACAACGCCTGGAAGGCATCGATCACCTCGGCATCGTTGACCGCCTCGTAGCGCGCCCGCCCGATCGACGCCAGATACGAGTGCTCGGGGCCGACGCCCGGATAGTCGAGACCGGCCGAGATCGAATGCGCCTCCAGCACCTGGCCGTGCTCGTCCTGCATCAGATAGCTGCGCATGCCGTGCACGATGCCCGGCACGCCTCGTCCGACGGCCGCTCCACCGGCGGGCTCCACCCCGACCAACTCGGCAGTGGTGTCGACATAGCCGGAGAAGAGCCCCATCGCGTTCGAACCACCGCCGACGCAGGCGACGATCACATCGGGATCGGCGCCGCCGAGCAGCGCCCGGCATTGCTCGCGAGCCTCGTCGCCGATCACCCGATGGAACTCACGGACCATCCATGGATACGGGTGTGGTCCCATCACAGAACCGAGGCAGTAGTGGGTGGTCTCGACGGTGGCCACCCAGTCGCGCATCGCCTCGTTGACCGCGTCCTTGAGCGTCCGCGACCCCGAATGGACGGCTTCCACCTCGGCGCCGAGCAGCTTCATCCGGAACACGTTGAGCGCCTGGCGTTCGACGTCGACGGCGCCCATGTACACCTTGCACTCCAGGCCGAGCAGCGCTGCGGCGGTCGCCGAGGCGACACCGTGCTGGCCCGCACCGGTCTCGGCGACGAGGCGTCGCTTGCCCATATGTTTCGCCAGCAAGGCCTGGCCGAGCACGTTGTTGATCTTGTGCGAGCCGGTGTGGTTGAGATCCTCGCGCTTGAGCAACAGGCGCAGACCCAACCGTTTGCCCAGGTTGTGACATTCGGTGACGATGGACGGGCGACCGGCGTAGTCGCGCAACAACCCGTCGAGCTCGGCGCGGAAGACGGAATCCGACCACATCTGACGGAACGCCGCTTCCAGCTCCTCGCACGCCGGGACGAGCGTCTCCGGGACGAATCGACCACCGAAGTCGCCGAAGCGGCCGGTCGGGCTGGGTTCAGCCGTCAATGACATCAGGTCTTCCTTTCGCGCCCACACACTCGCGTGGCGCCCACCGAGGTTGCCAGCCCGCCGGGTCGCGCGCCAATCGGTTTCGACGGAATCGTGGAGCAGTCGTCGCGGACCCGGCCTGTTCGGCGGTCGTTCAGTCGTCGTCGGCCCAGTCGTACGGCAACGTATCGGGCCCGACATGGCCGATCGGAGTGGCGGCACGGGCTTCGCGGATGAAGTTGCGCAACTTGAGCGTGTCCTTCTTGCCCGGTTCCTTCTCGACCCCGGTGGAGACATCGACACCCCACGGCCGCACCCGGCGGATCGCCGTGGCAACGTTCGTCGGATCGAGTCCGCCGGCGAGGATCACACGAAGTCCTTCGGGTACCGAGTCCATCAGCGACCAGTCGAACATCGTCCCCGACCCCGGTGTGGCGGCATCGACGAGGATCAGATCGGTGCCGTACTTGTCGGCGTTGGCCAACGCCGAGGTGCCCGCGGCGAATGCCTTGATGACCCAGCGCACTCCCCCGGCGACGACCTCGGCAACCTGCTCGGGGCTCTCCCGGCCATGCAGCTGTGCGGCGCGCACACCGGCGCGGTGGACGGTATCGATCACCCGACTCGGAAGCTCGTCGCGAAACACGCCGACCGTCATCACCTCGGGCGGCAGCCGCCGGCAGATGTCGTACACCCGCTGCACGTTCACCTGGCGGGTTGACGGGGCGAAGACGAAGCCCAGAGCGTCAGCACCCATGGCGACCGCCAACAAGGCGTCAGCCTCGCTGGTGATTCCACAGATCTTGACGAACACAGTCGTGACCGTAGCGTCCGACCACCAACTCACCGGTGATCGTTTGCGGCCCCGCCCTGACCAAAAGCCCGAGGCTGCTGCGAGGATCGGCTCAGGCACAGGCCCCGTCGGTCGCCGAAGTCGTCTGACGGCGCGCCTGTGGACCGCCGACAGACGCGCTACCAGTCGGTGGGCCGGTAGTCCTTGAGAAACTGGCCCCACACATGCTCGCCCGAGTTGAAACCGGCGATGATCGGGTCGACGATGCGGGCCGCGCCGTCGACGATGTCGAGCGGAGGATGGAAATGCTGCTCGGCGGTCTTACGGGTGGCGATGTGGGCCGGGTCCTCGTCACTGACCCAGCCGGTGTCGACACTGTTCATATGGATGCCATCGGCGGCGTAGTCGGCTGCCGACGTGCGGGTCATCATGTTCAAGGCGGCCTTGGCCATGTTGGTGTGCGGATGTCGGGTGGTCTTCAGCCGGCGGTAGAACTGGCCTTCCACGGCCGACACGTTGACGATGTGCTTGTCGCGCTCGGGGGTGCTCAGCATCAGCGGCTTGAGTCGGGCGTTGAGTACGAACGGGGCGACGGCGTTGACGAGTTGAGTCTCCAGCAGTTCGACCGATGACACCTCGGCGAGAGTGAGGCGCCACGAGTTGCGGTCCCGCAGGTCGACCTGCTGCAGGTCCTGGTCGAGACGTCCCTCCGGGAACAAATCGGCAGGCGACGGCTGATCCTCGGGGAGCAACGCCGCCTGCGAGAGTGCCGCGGCGCGGGTGATGCCGAGCAACTCGGCACCGGCCGCCAAGGTTGGCCCCGCCGCGGCCGAGGCAGGCAGCATGTCATGGCGGCGCAAGCCCTCGTAGGCCCCGAGCAGGCCATGGACCGCACTCGGCAACGTCGCCAACGCCGCGGCCTCGGCGTCCATCATGTGGCGGAAGAAGTCGGGAGGACGCCGGACGGTCTGGCAGGCGTTGTTGATGATGAAGTCGAGCCGCCCCCGTGTCTCGAGCAGATGATGGCAGAACGCCTCGACGCTGGGGGTGTGGCGCAGATCGAGCCCGAAGATCTCGAGGCGATGACCCCAGTCGGCGAAGTCGGACTCCTGGGCGTAACGCGCGGCCGAGTCTCGGGGAAAGCGGGTGGTGACGATCAGGTTCGCTCCGGCGCGTAGCAACTTGATGCCCGCCTGGTACCCGATCTTGACTCGGCCGCCGGTGAGGAGTGCGACCCGCCCCGAGAGATCGGCCGTCTCGCCCCGCTTGGCATAGTTGAACTCGGCGCATGCCGGGCACATCTGGTCGTAGAAGCCGTGGATCAGGGAGTAGCGCTGTTTGCATACGTAGCAATGCAGCGGCTCGATGGACTCGCGGCGCTCATCGTCATCCACGTCATCGATCTCGTCCCAACGTGGGCTCAGCGGCGCGAAGGCATCCGGCGTGGTGAACACCGGTTTGGCCCGCAACGACCGGATGCCCGTCTCCGACAGGATCTCCTGGTCACGAAGGCTCTTGTCGGCCTTTCGCCGGCGGCGTTCGGTCTTGATCTGGCGCCGACGGGCCTCGACGTCGGGCTCGTAGACGCTGCCGGCCGCGGCGAGCAACCGGGTGCGGGCATCGAGCGGCAACCCGTTGAGCAGCGACCGGTCGGCTATCAGCGATTCGAGCAGTTCGGCGGCCGCAGCAACGCGATCGTCGAACTCTTCGGGCACGGCACCGAAGCTACCGGTGCCAGCTACGCCAGCGCCGGAATGATCTGCTCGTTGATCAGGCTGAGCGTGTCGAGTCGCTCCTGGTGGGAGCCGCCGAGGGTGAAGTCGGGAACGATGAATTCGTCGATGCCGGCCTCGACGTAGGTGTGGAGCAGGTCGGCGATCTCGGCCGGACCGCCAACCAGCGAGCGGTCGTCGGGTGCCCGTTGCTTGATGGCCGCGGCTCGGGTGGCATCGTCGGCAAAGAACAGGAGAGCCTGCGCCGAGCGGTACACGCCGGCCGGATCGCGTTCTTCGCGTTCGCAGGCGGTGTCGAAGATGCCCATGCGGCGGCGCAGTTCGTCGGGGTTGCCCCACGTGTTCCACTCGTCGGCCCAACGGGCTGTGAGCCGCGCCATTCGCGGGCTGCCGGTCCCCACCATCACCGGTAGCCGGGTTTGAACGGGCTTGGGCTGGAACGGTAGATCGGTCGCCTTGAACCAGGCTGCATCGGTGGTCACCCGGGCCGGTTCGCGCAGACTGCGGGCGATCATCTCGATCGCCTCGGCGAACCGATCGACACGGGGACCGGGCGCTGGAAGTTCGATACCGGCGCAGGCATGCTCGTTGACCTGCCACCCCGCCCCGATGCCGAGCACCGCTCGACCGCCCGACATGTGGTCGACGGTCGTTGCCCGCTTGGCCAGGACCAGCGGATGATGGAACGTCACCGGCGAAACCAGCGACCCGAGTCGCAGTCGTGTCGTCAGCGAGGCCAGCCCCGCCAGGATGCTCCAACACTCCAGGGCATCGCCGTCATCGGGCGAGCCGTCCTCGGTGTTCGGCATCAGATGGTCGGCATACCACAGGCCATGCCATCCGGCGGCCTCTGCCCAGGTGGCCACTTCCACCACCTCGTTCCACGGACGAGCGAACGACGGCCACACGGAGAATCTCATGGAATCGGACGTTACCGTCACCTGCCTTGCGCCTGTCCACCGGCGAGCCGGCCCCAAGACCCGGTGGCGGATGCCACCTGTGGGAATATGACGCATGCGCCGTGGTCTGGTCGTCGGGATCCTGCTGTCCGTCTCACTGGCAGCGTGTTCCGACGATGCACCCGAGGCGGTCCAAGCAGTGACCTCCGACGCGGCAACCTCGGTCCCGACGACATCGACTCCGACGACGTCGACTCCGGCAACATCGGCCCCGGCAGAATCGAGTCCGGACACCACTCCGTCGTCGGCTGTCGACGTTGCTTCGTCAGGCACGACGGGGTCGGCGGCAGTGGTGCCCGAGTTGCTGTGCACGACGGGGGTGCCGAGCGCGGACGAAATCCCACCGCCCGACGTGTACTTCGCCGTGGACAACCAGGGAACGACACCAATTGTGATCGACGATCCGAGCCGGAGCTTCCTCACCGGCGCGTCGAGCGATGACAACCCGCTGGTGCCGACGATTTTCGCGCCGGGGCGCAGGTCACCGGCGTTCCTCGCCGTCTCGGACGCCGACTCGGTTTCATGGACGATCATCGGCCCCGACGGCCAGTCCCGCACGGCAACCGCCGATGCGACGCACGCGCCCGAGTGCACCGACGAACTCCTTGGCCCGACCGTCCCCGATCCACGGACGCCGAAGATCGAGTATGCCCTTGTGCCACCGGCCGATCCGGCCGCCACCCCGACACAGGTGGCCGTCACCGCGCAGGTCACCGGAGTGCCGGCGTCGAGCGTGTGCCCCGCCGGTCTCGAACCGTTGGCGCCGGTGATCTGGTTGACCGTCGGCGGCGACCCCGTCACCGCTTTGCCGGCGGTGATCACCCTCGACCTGACCACTCACCAGGAATCGTTCGCCCCGGCGCAGGTGACGACCGGGCAGGCAAGTCTCAACTACTACCTGGTCGATCGCTGTGGATTCGGGACGGCGAACTCCGAGAGCTGGCCGATGGGCGCGGCGTTCGGCTCCATGGGCTTCGACGGCACCGACGAGACGCTGTGCGTCGAACTGATCGACGGGCAGCCCGTGATCGATCCTGCTGCGCAGCACTGCTTCCACCTCCCCCTGACGGGGGGCCAACGGATCCGGACACCCGTCGGCATCTGAAGCAGCTGAGACATCTGGGGCATCTGATGGGCGACGGGTACGCAAGCCGGCTGGCCACGGCGTGGCTGGCCTCACCCGATCCCGAACCGTGGCGACGGCTGACGGGCTCGGCGGTGCTGGTCGACCTCAGCGGGTTCACCCGGCTCACCGAGTCCCTCGCCAACCTGGGTCCGGAGGGCGCCGAAGTCCTTCACCGGTCGCTCACGCTGTGCTTCACGACGCTCCTCGAACCGTCGCTGGCGCTGGGCGGCGACATCATCGGGTTCGCCGGCGATGCCGCGCTCGTCTGGTTCGACGGCGACGAACACGAACGGCGGGCGGCCGACGCGGCGCTGGCGATGCCGGTCCGCCTCGCCCGGCTGCCGGCGGTGATCACGGGCGGCAAACGGCTCCGGGCCAGTGTCGGAGTCCACACCGGCACGATCACGGCGTTCCTCGCCGGGCGCCACCAGCGCGGGGTGTTCCTCTGTGGCCCGGTCATCACCACCCTCGTCGGCCTCCAGTCACAAGCCGAGTCCGGGCACGTGTTGGCCAGCGCGACGCTGGCCGAACGGCTCCCGGCGGGCTGGCTGGGCGCGCGACTCGACGGCGGCGTCGAACTCAAGCGGCGCGGGCCGGCCCTGTCCGCTCGCGTCACGTCGGCGACCGACCCCGGTCGTCGCGAGCCGGCCGCGGATGCCGTTGGGGCCGAGCGTGTCGCATCGGTGTTGAGCCCGGCGGTTCGAGACGTCGTCGCGGGAGCCATGACGACCGGTGAGCACCGAGCCGTGTCGGTCGGATTCATCTCCGTCGCCGACCTCGATGACCTGCTCGAACACCACGGCCCCGACGCGGTGCATGCGCTGCTCGACGATGTCGCCAACCTGGTCGGCGAGGTCGCCGACGAGTTGTCGGTGGCGTGGCTCGACACCGACGTCGGGGCCGGGAGCATCAAGCTGTTGCTGACCGCCGGAACTCCACGGGCCACCGATGACGACGAGGGCCGCCTGTTGCTCGCCATGCGCCGGATCATCGACCGTGCCGCGGTTCCGTTACGAGGTGGTGCCGAACGCGGCCGGGTGTTCTCCGGTGCCCTCGGCGTGCCCGGCCGTCAGACCTTCACGGTGATCGGGGACGCCGTGAACGTCGCGGCGCGCGCCCTCGGGCGAGCCGCCGACGGCGAGTTGGTGATCGGTGAGGCACTGCACACATCTCGCCGCAACCGGATTCACGGGCACTCGCTGGGCGTCGTCACCTTGAGGAATCGGATCCGGCCGGTGGAACTCTGGCACGTGGTTGCGGTCGATCCGCCGGCGCCGGACGCTCGACCCGGACCAGTCCCGTCGACACCGGCCGTCGGATGGAGGCGACCCGGTGAGCGCGAGCGGATCGCGTTGGCGTGGAAGAGGGCGGACGAGGCGATCGGTACATCGCTGTGCCTGGCGGGCGATCCCGGGATGGGCGCCTCCGAACTGATCGCCGACGCGCTCGACTACGCCGGGCGCGGCGTCGCCCATGTCGTGAGCGACCGGTACAGCCTGCCCCTGCCGTATTCTGGCGTCACCTCGATCGTCGTGGCCATGGCCGGCGCATCGGGCGTTCAGCCGGCCGACGCAGTGGAATGGCTGCTCGCCCACTCGAATCTGATCGACGTGAGCCATCCCGAGTCGCTCGATGAGGTTCACCGGGCGCTGCGCGCCGAGGCGATCGCCGCTACGGCCGATCCCCAGGCGGTCGCCCACCGCGTGCAGGCCACCATCGGGGAATTGATCGCGGTGGCGGCACCTCGGCCGTGGCTGCTGGCCGTCGACGACGTCGACGCGCTCGACGAGGCCTCGTGGCTGGTGGTTCACGATCTGCATATGCGATGCCAGCACGAGGCCTGGCTGGTACTGACGAGTACCAGGGGTGGTGATCGCACACTTGCGGCCCATGATCACGCCGAGACGATCTCGCTCCACCCTCTCGACGATGTCGAGGCCAGAGCTCTGGTGATCGAGGCGGCCCCGCATCTGCGTGACGATCAGGTGGCCAGAATTGCGGACGCCGGACTCGGCAACCCGTTCGTGCTGTCGGAACTCGCCCGGCACGCCGACCCCGACAGCCTGCCGGAGTCGTTGGAGCGGCTGGCAACCGCCTGCATCGACGACCTGCCGCCGGCGGTGCGGCAACTGGTGCGTGACGCCTCGACGCTCGGCCGCCGGTTCGATCTGTCAACCGTCGCCGAGGTGCTCGGGGACCCCCGGCTCGCCGACCCCGGGGCGTGGGCCGGCGCCATGCCGCTCTTGTGGACGCCGACGGCGACGACGATGGCGTTTCGGCACGACGCCTACTGGCTGGCCGCCCACGCGTCCCTCCCGTTCCGTCGCCGCCGCGAACTCCACAGCGCGATCGCCGACCACCTGGCTGATCGGCCGGGTACCGGCGCCGCCGTGCTGGCCCGGCACTACGACGAGGCCGGCCGCCGACGCGAAGCGTTTCCGCTGGCTGTTGCCGCGGCGGCGAGCGCCCGGTCGGCCGGAGCGCTGGTCGAGGCCAGTGACCTGCTGCTCCAGGCGGTGCGGCTGGCCCGTGAGGTCGACCGCCGAGCGGTCGGATCGTTGCTGGTCGACCATGGTGAGGTACTCGTGCTGTTGGGCGACATCGCCGGGGCGGAGCGGGCCTTCGCCGCCGCGGCCAGAACCGTCGCCGACCCCCACGACTATGCCCTCGTCTGCAGCCATCGCGCCGACCTGGCCATCCGGCGTGGGCAGTATCGCCAGGCTCGCACGTGGGCTCAGAAGGGCATGGCGATGGCGTCGTCACAATCGCCTGCGGGCGGCCGACTGACCGTCCGGCTGATGCTCGACGATGCGGCCGCGCTCCATTTTCTCGGCCGGAACCCGGCGAGTCTCGACCTGGCGGCCGAAGCGCTGGTGGCGGCCCGAGCGATCGGTGATTCGGACCTGGAGGGGGCGGCTCATCTGCATCTGGAGATGGTCCACAGCGTGCTCAATCAGCCCGCGGCCCGATTCCACGGCGAGTCGGCAATCGCGCTGTTTGAGGCTGCCGGCAACGACCGCAAACTCGGTGCGGCGCTGAGCAACAGTGGCCTCACGGCCATGGTGCAGGGCCGATGGCCCGATGCGGTCGCCCTGTATCGGCGGGCATCCGAGGTGCTCGGCCGTATCGGTGCGAACCTGCTCGCGGCAACGGTGGACCTGAACCTGGGGTTCCTGCTCGTGCGGCGGGGTGAACTGCATGAGGCCGACCTGCTGGCGCTGAAGTCGCTCCGGGTGTTCACCGCGTCGCAGAGCACCACCTCGGCCGCCTATGCCCGCCACCTGAGGGCGCGCATCGCCGCTGTCGAGGGCCGCTTCGACGAGGCGGAGTCGATGATGCACGCAGCGCGCCGTGACTTCGCTCACCTGGGCGAACGGGCGATGGTCTTCGATTGCGACGTCGCAACTCTGGAACGACTGCTCGCCCAGGGTTTGGCGAGCGAGGCCGCCACGCTCGCCGCCGAAATGAGCCGCCACCTCGCCGACGGAGATTCCGCCGCGCAGGTTGCATATCGGCTGCAGTTAGGGATCACCCGAGCGCGCCTCGGACGCCTGGGCGATGGCGTCACGTCGATCAACGAAGCGTTGGCGGCGGCCGGTGACGGGAACCTGCCCTACGAGGCGTACCTCTGTCTCAACGCCTTGATCGAGATCGAAGCCGCCGGCGGACCTATAGCCCCGCCCGGCAGTATGCATCGGCGCTCGACGATCGCCGACGAACTGGGAATCGTCCAGCCGACCGCGAAATCCAGATGACGTGACCGTGCGCGCAGAGGTGTGGTGGGCGCAGAGGGACTCGAACCCCCGACCTATGCCTTGTAAGGGCAGTGCTCTAACCAACTGAGCTATGCGCCCGCGCGGCTTGTGAGCATACCGTTCGGTCGTCGGTCGAGCATCGGTTCGGGCCGGGCAGCGTGTCGGCGAGGTGTCGTCCCACGTCAGCGGCCATCCACCGTGGGGTCCGGTCGCTTGGCTACCGTGACCCGCTGATGCCTCAGCGTGGTGGCCGAGACGCCGACAACGAACTGCTCGGGCGCTATCTCGACGAGATCGGCGCCCACCCGCTGCTCAGCGCGTCCGATGAGCTGGAATTGGGAGCGATCATCCAAGCGGGCGGGGCCGAGGCGCAGCTGGCTCGCCGACGATTCATCCAGGCCAATCTGCGCCTCGTCGTCTCGGTCGCCAAACGCTTTGAGCACGCCCCGCCCGGCCTGCTCGATCTCATTCAAGAAGGCAATCTCGGGTTGATGCGGGCCGTAGACCGCTTCGATCACACCCGCGGCTTCAAGTTCTCCAGCTATGCGACCTGGTGGATTCGCCAGGCCATCGGACGAGCGCTCGACGACACGTCGCGGGCCATCAGGGTGCCAGCCGAGGTGCGCGGATCCCTGCCGCTCATCGACCAGGTCACCGAGCGTTTGACCGGCGAGTTGGAGCGTCCGCCGACCACCGAGGAGGTGGCCGAGGTGACCGGGCTGGCCGCCGAGAACGTCAGTTTGGCGCTGCTCCACCGCCGACCGATGGGCTCGCTCCAAGAACCCTTCGACGACAGTGGGGAGTACGAGATCGGTGACCTGCTGACCGACGACGAGGACATCGGGCCGTTCGAAGCTGCCGCCGCCGCCCTGGAACGCCAGGCGCTCGACGTCCAACTCTCCCGGCTTCAACCGCACGAGCGCGAGGTGCTGCAGGCGCGCTTCGGATGGAACGGCCCGGCACGTACGGCGCAGGACATCGCCGACGAGCTCGACGTCACTCGCGACCGTGTCCGCCAGATCGAGGCGAAGGCCCTCGGCAAGCTCCGCCATCCCAGCGTCGCCCGCCTGTGGGCCTCGAATCAGCGGCGGTCGGCGACCACCGCGTAGGCCGTCCAGATCGCCGGACGCCTACGGCGCGTCATCGACCACGCTTTGATTGCTCAGGCCGCCCAGATCGGCCATCCGGCGACGGAATTGGGCGGCCCGGCGCCGAAATCGGTCGCCAGAACGGCGGAAGCGAGGCCGGGGGCAAGGTCCGGCGGAGCGGCGGAGGTTCGACGGGCGGGGGTGAGCCCGTCAGCACGGCGGAGGGTTGGACGAAGTCCGGCGAGGCCGTGCAGCACGGCGGTCGAACTGTTCAGGGAGTGGCGACGGCCAGGGCGCGGGCTTCGAGTAGGGCGTCCAACAACTCGGGGGTTGCCGCGGCGACCGGGGCGCGGCGAGCGGTGTGGTCGCGCACGATCAGCTCACGCCCGAGGGCATCGACCATCAGCGCGCCGGCCTCGTGGCAGATCAGCCAGGCTCCGGCGTAGTCCCACACGCCATGGCCTTCGACGTTGTCGACGAAACCGTCGAGCGTGCCATCGGCGACCAGGCACAGGTCGAGGGCGCCGGCGCCGAACGTGCGGAACTGGTCCCAGCCGAACGGCCGGCGGGGATACCCCGACAGGCCGACGAAGGCCGACGACATCGACGTACAGGTCGACGAACACGTGAACGGCACCCCGTCATGGCGCGCTCCCCCACCGCGCACCGCTTCGTACCGGGTACCGCGGGCCTGGTTGACGACGAGGGCGGCCAGCGGTCCGTCGTCGTCGACGGCGCACAGGGACGTCGCATACCAGGGCACACCGCGTGACGCATTGGTCGAACCGTCGAGCGGATCGACGATCACGACGATCCGCCGATCGATGTGCTCGGTGCCGCTCTCCTCGGACAGGATCCCCACCCCGGCGGCCCGCAGGTGTTCGAGTGCCACCGCGTCGGCTACCAGATCGGCCGCATACTGCCCGTCACGCCGCCCCGACGGCCCCCAGTCGGTCACACCCACCAGTGCTTGACCGACGGCGGTGGCGGTGGCGTGGAGCAGTTCGAGGAGTTCGTCGGTGGGCACCCCGACGACCGTAGCGAGCGCAAACATCGGCCGGGCAGCCCGGAGGTGGCAGGATGGAGGCCGTGGCCGTCATCGACGTAGCAGGCTTCATCGCCGATATGAAGAATCACGCCGTCGATCACGGTTTTCACGTGCACGACGAGCGTCATTTCGTGGAGACCTACTCGCTGCGTCAGCTGTGGGAGGTCGACCTGCACCCCGAGGAGGCGTGCAGCGGGCCGATCGACCTGCATCTCGCCCTCGACGTCGACCCGCGGGCCTTATTGGGATTCGAGGACGAATTCCTCCGCCTCGACGACCCCGACGCCGACCCGCCCGAGGGCTACAGCTTCCCGTTGCTGTTCACCTGGACGCTGCCCCCGCTCCCCGACCCGCCCGACCTGCTCGTGCTGGCCACCGAGCTGGCGGGCGTGGGAACGATCAACCTGCCGCTCGAGGTCTCGGCGATCGACTCGTTCGCCGCCGTCACCGACGCGCCCAAGCGCAGCCTGTCGATCGTCGCCGAGGTCAAGGTCAATCTCGCCGACGTCGTGCGCAACGACGACGACCTGCTCTGCGACACCCTCGACCGCTGCCGCGACGTCAGTCTGTTCCTCCTCGAACGCTCCCCGGCGTGGCTGGGCGACGAGGCCGAGCAGTGAGTTCGTTCCCACCCCGACGTATCTACCAGGAGACACCCAATGCTCGTACGTGAGCTGATCGACATCCTCAAGGACTACCCGCAGGGCGCAGAGGTCGAGCTGTCGATCGTCGCCGCCGTGACCGAGGAGGACGATGACATCACCGTCGACCGCTACTCGGTCGAGGGTGTGCTCCCGTGGAACGAGTCACGCGGTGGTCCGGCATCGGATGACGACGACGATGACGCTCTCGTCGTGTGGCTGATCGGTGGGGGCGACGACGACGTCGACACGTTCCTCGATGCGATCGAGAATCCCGACGAGGACGACGACCACGATCATTCGGATCCCGACCACAAGCACTGATCGAATGGCCTCCTCGTCGTCCGCTGCGCTGTCTCGCCGATCGGCGGCCGAGCTGCGCCTGGTGGCGTCGACGCTCGGGCCATGACCGAGCTCACTCCGCCGGCAGCTGACCGGCCGGCCCCGCGCCGGGAACTGTCACCAGGGATGCAGGAGCAACTCGACCTCGGTTACGTGTTCGGAGGTTTGGCGACGTTCGGGCAGCGGCCGTTCCTCACCGACCCGGAGCAACTCGATGCATGGCAACCCGACGTGGCCGTCGTCGGGGCGCCATTCGACATCGCCACGACCAACCGTCCGGGAGCCCGGTTCGGACCGCGGGCGATCCGTTCGTCGGCGTACGAGCCGGGCACGTACCACCTCGACCTCGGTATCGAGATCTTCGACTACTTGGAGGTCGTCGACTACGGCGACGCCTATTGCCCGCATGGCCAGACCGAGGCGAGCCACGCCAACATCCGCTCGCGGGTCTACGACATCGTGTCGCGAGGCATCACCCCGATCATTCTCGGCGGCGACCACTCGATCACCTGGCCCGCCGCCACCGCCGTGGCCGAGCACTACGGCTACGGCAACGTCGGCATCGTCCATTTCGACGCCCATGCCGACACGGCCGACATCATCGACGGCAATCTCGCCTCCCATGGCACCCCGATGCGCCGCCTTGTCGAGTCGGGCGCGGTGCTCGGCAAGAACTTCGTGCAGATCGGCCTGCGCGGGTACTGGCCGCCGGCCGACACGTTCGCCTGGATGCAGGAGCAGGGCTTCCGCTGGCACCTGATGAACGAGATCTGGGAGCGGGGAATCAAGGCGGTGATCGAGGATGCCGTCGCCGAGGCGCTCGATGGCGCCGACTACCTGTACCTGAGCGTCGACATCGACGTGTTGGACCCGGGCTTCGCCCCGGGCACCGGCACTCCCGAGCCGGGGGGCATGGCGCCGGTCGATCTGTTGCGCATCGTGCGCCAACTCGCCCAGCGGACCAACCTGATCGCCATGGACGTCGTCGAGGTCGCCCCGGCCTACGACGTCAGCGACAACACCGTGAACAATGCCCACCGCGTCGTCTTCGAGGCACTCGGCGGTCTGGCATGGAAGCGCCGCGAGGCGGCGGACGCCACCGGCTGAGCTGCAGGCCGGCGAGCAGCCGGTCTGCCGGCAGGGCGGGCGGCAAGGCAGGCGGTCGGCCGCCGGCCCTCTGCGAGTTCAGATCCCGAGCACTTTGGCCCGCCGGAAACAGCGTGACGGCGCGGATGCCGTATGTCTCGTACATCCGCACAATGGTGCGGATCGTTTCCATGCCGCCGTTCGGGTCGGCTTCATAGGCGCCGAGGAACCGGTCGGGATGACCGGTGGGCGTGTCGAGGCCGATCTGGTTGGCCGGTGACACGCCGATCAGCGATCGCTCGATCCCCCATTTGTCCATCAGCGGCAGCAACAGCTCCGCCCCTGCTCCTCGACGACGTGGGTCCACCGTAGGTGGTGCGGTGCCGACGGGTGTCAGCGGGCAACGGGTGCCGGATACGTGGTCGGCGGATCCCAGGTGGCGTCACCGATCCCGTGATGGCCGGCCCCGCGTGAGGCGAGTTTCTCGGAGATGGCGTACCCGATCAGGCCGGCGAAGGCGATGGCGGCC
>JANMJD010000220.1:0-2123 GCA_031371195.1 Actinomycetes bacterium
CGGAGACCCCATGCACGTGGAGTGGACGTCCTACAGCTCACCCATCGGCGCGCTGACCATCGTGGAATGCGAGGCCGGGCCGCTGGTCGTCGAGTACCCCCACCGGGCGACCTCGGTCAAATGGGCCGAGGGGAGTAGGCAGCGCGTCGAGCTGGCCAATCCGCGTTTCCCCGGTGTAGACGTGATCGCCGCATCGACTGGTCTCCCGCCCGGTGCCGACCGACGCCTGATCGCCGAGGCCGCCGGACTGCTGTGGACCGCCCGGCGCATCGCCGGTCGGGTCGTCAGTCGTCTGCCCGAAAATCCGGAATGGGACGAATCCGGCCTACGCATGGAGCTCGTCCGCTGAGGCTGGGGACGCGAAGTGGGCCGGCCCCAAAGGACCGGCCCACTCAACGCTCGCTTGACTCAATGCGACCTCATCGAATACCCACCAGCCCTGATCGAGAGCGGCGATGGTCGCGCCTTACGCAGCCGGCGGGGCAGTGCACGGATTCGGGTTTGTCACCGCATCCAGAGTGATTGCGCCGCCTGCCGCCACGTCGTACCATTTGGACTGCGACCGGATGTATGGCGCTAGGTCGGCTTCGCTCGCCGGCAATACGGTCTTTTCGGCACGATACGCCTCAATCGCGACCTCGAGCGTTTTGTAGTCCGCTTTGCACGAGCTTTTCTGACCGCGATCCGTGATGCCGCCGACGGCGAACACGACGACGCCGGACAGCACGCCGAGAATCACGATCACGATCAACAACTCGATCAGGGTGAACCCCTCGTTGCGCTTCCGCCGTGGAGCCACCTCGGGCTCATGTACTTCCATCACTTGTTTCCCTCCATAGAAAGGGACCGCCCATTGGTCAAACCGTCCCGCTTGTCGCCATTCGCCTCGCCCGAGCGCTCATCCCGCCAGACGTAGCACTGAACATACCGATACGGCTCGCGGTCATCCATAGGTCAAATGCACTCTGTGACCGCGGTCTGTCGCTATGCGAAATCCACTCGGCTCCGGGGCTGATACGGCTCCATCTTGATCGAGTCGACGAGTCGGCTCACCTCGGAGCGATCGAACACGGCGGCTCCGGGAACCAGCGCATTCGCCGTGGCGGCGGCCGCGGCAACGATCAAGCCTGCACGGATGGCTTCGGGGTCGTCGAAATCACGCCCGGCGAGCACGCTCAGCAGACCGGCCATGAACGAGTCGCCACTCCCGACCGGATAGGCCCCGCGCGCGGACGACCAGATGTGTTGGCCACCTCCGTACGCTCCATCGGCACCTGCCGTGACGATTGCCAGTCGGCACGTGCGGTCGAGTTGTCCGACGATCTGGTCGAACGGCGCCTCGGTATCGCCGACCAGCGAGCGCGCCTCGTCGACGTTGATCTTGATCACCTCGGGTCGCGCGGTCGTGGCGTCGTGCAGCGCACCGCCATGCGTATCGACGGCGACCTTCGCCCCGCGTCGATGGGCGGTCGCGATCAGGCGGGACACGGCATTCCCGGGTGAGCCCGTGGGTAGCGTCCCCGAAATCGAGACCCAGTCGCCTGGGCTGATCAAGCGATCGAGCCGCGCCTCGAGCGCCTGCCACTCCTCCGGATCCACCGGGGTGGCCGGTTCGTACACATCGGTCATCACTCCCGTCGACATGTCGGCGATCGATACCGAGGTGCGGGTCTCGTTCCGACCGACGACCAGGTCGGTGGGGATGCCCAGCCCGGCCAGTGTGGCGCTGAGCCATCGTCCCGAATAGCCGCCGACGATCCCGAGCGTCAGCACAGGCGCGCCGAGCGTGTGCGCGGCGCGGGCGACGTTGAACCCCTTGCCGCCGGGAGTGACGGTGGCGGCGGACGGCCGGTGAACCTCGCCGATCACGAGTTGGTCGACGACCATCGTCCGATCGACACATGGGCTCAGGGCCACGGCGATGATCACAGGGATGCCACCTCGATCTCCCGATCGAGTTCGTCCAAGGTCGCCTGGAAGGTCGTACCACCGGGCCCGCGGGTCGACAGGCTGCCGGCGGCCACCGCCATCGCCAGGCACGTTTGTGGTTCGTCGCCGCGGACGAAGCCGGCGAGATTGCCGGCGGTGGAGCTGTCACCGGCGCCGGTGGTATCGACGACGGC
>JANMJD010000226.1:0-11597 GCA_031371195.1 Actinomycetes bacterium
TCGCCGTAGCCGAAGCCATGGCAACCGTCGGGCCGCGACGGCGACCACATCTCGCGAAAGAACGAGCGGTACGAGGTGGGAATCGGCGAGAACGAACTCGATTCGTGCTGCACCCCGGCGATGTAGATCCTCATCCCTGCATCGTGGCAGCTCGGTCGAGCGGCTACCCGCCCCGCGACGGGCTACTGGCCGGCATAGGCGTACAGCCAGCCCCACGTGGTCGGCCCGACGAGCCCGTCGACGACCATCGACGGGCTGTACTCGTTGCGCACACGCTGCTGGAATGCCCGAACGGCCCGCTCGGTCACGTCGCCGAACTTACTGGTGGCACCCCAGCCGGCCAGCTCCCCTGCGCCGAGGAAGATCAGCAGGAACTGGAGCTCCTTGACCCGATCACCCGTTGCCCCCTTCTGCAACCACGGCAGGTCGGTACGCGGCCGAAAGCGACCAGGGATGCCGCCCGAGGGCGGAGGAGGTGGCGGCGGGGTTCCACCGGAGTAGCTGATTCCCGGAATCAAGCCGCCATGGGTGAACCGCTCGGTCGTCGCCGGGCCGTCGACGACGCCGTGGTCGGTATCCATCGCTTCCACCGTGCGACCGTTTCCCGCCGAGAAGCCGACGTGGCGCCGCACGAGCATGGCGTTGGCCGCCGCATTGGTCCGCGGCGGCTCGACCGCACCGGCCGCCGATCGGAAGGAGAACAGCAAAGCACCCTTGGTGACAATCGCCTGCTCCACGGAGATGATCCGCCCGGCGTCCTTGCACTGCCAGAACTGCAGGTATGACGCCTCGGCGAGCCGCACTGGAGCCCCTGCTCGCAGGCAGACCCACTCGGTGAACTCCGAGCAGTCGAAGAACGGCGGATCGCTGTCGCCGGCGTTCCATGATCCGCCGAGGCGGTACGGCTTGCCGAACTGCGTCCGGCCGATCGTGATGATGTCGTCGAGCATGGTCACGTCGTCGCTCCTGGTCCGTCGGTTGCTGGGTCCGTCGGTACTGCTCACCTTGACCGAATCCGAACTCCCGGCAGTCTGCTACATCCGCAGTGCGATCAGGACGCGTCAGGTTGGGGATGACGGACACCGTCCGTCGCCATCCCCAACCTGTGGTGACCGCCGGGTAGTGGCAGCTACCCCGACGATCGACCTGCCGCATACAGGCCTCACCCGGAAAGGAGGACCCTGAAACGGGCCTGATACGTCTCTTTCGAAATAGTTCAAAACTCTCCCGGCCTGGGTCGATGATCGACAGCCCGCCTACCATCACGAACGATGGACTTTGATTGGAGCGAAGAACTGGTCGCCCTGCGTACGCGGGCTGCGGCCGTCGCAACGGAGGCCGTCGGGCGCTACGGACGCAGCAACGACTCGTGGATCAACGGATTCTCCAAGGAGTTCGCCCGCACGATGGCCGCCAACGGCTGGATCGGGATGACGTGGCCCGACAACCCGTACAGCGGCGCGGCCCGGCCGGCCATCGAACGGCTGATCGTCGGCGAGGAGATGATCGCCGCCGGGGCCCCGATCGCCGCCATCTGGTTCGCCGATCGACAGATGGGCCCGTCCCTGCTCAACTACGGCACGCCGGACCAGCAGGCCGCCTTTCTCCCCGGCATCGTCAGCGGGGAGACGACCTGGTGCATCGGCATGTCCGAGCCGAACGCCGGCAGCGATCTCGCCGCGTTGCAGACCCGTGCCGAACGCGACGGCGATCACTTCGTGATCAACGGGCAGAAGATCTGGACGTCGTTCGGGGCGGTCGCCGACTACTGCTACCTGATCTGTCGCACCCGCGCCGAGGGCCCACCGCATGCCGGCATCTCCGAGGTCATCGTGCCGATGGACACTCCGGGCATCGAGGTTCGCCCGATCAAGGACATGACCACCAACCGCCACTTCTGCGAGGTGTTCTACTCCGATGTAAGGGTGCCGGTCGCCAATCTGGTCGGCACCGAGGGCGGCGCGTTCAAGCAGACGATGGCGCAGTTGGAACACGAGCGCGGCGGCATCGACCGGCTGGTCTCGAACCACGCCCTCTACAAGATGGCGGCAGCCCGCGCCGACACGTCCGACCCGCTGGTCCGCCAGGAGATGGCGGCGCTCGAGACCGCCTACCGGATCGGCCGGATTCTGGTGATCCGCGAGGTGCTCCACCAGGCACCCAAAGGCTTCTCGGCGGCGACCAAGTGCTTCTGCACCGAGCACCAGGTACGAGTGGCCGACTTCGTGGCCCGCGTCCTCGGGCCCGAGGCGACGCTATGGAGCGATGTCACCCAGGGCATCGTCTATGCCCCGGGCTACACGATCATGGGCGGCACGTCGAACGTGATGCGCAACATCCTCGGCGAACGGGTCCTCGGCCTGCCGCGCTGAATCGCGACGATCCGCCGGGCACATGGCCCGGGCGGATCGGTCAGCGTCGGATTCGGGTGCCCGATCAGGTCACGGTGAGGAACAGAGCCTGGGTCGGACCCCAGTTGCCGCTCAGATCCTTCGCCCGCACCCAGATCGTATGGCGGCCCACGGTCCACCCGGTGGTCGACACCGTCGAGCGGATTCCCTCGGTGACGGAGTTGAAGTTGCCGTCGGTGGCGGTCATCGCCACGGCGGTGCCACCGTTCCACGGCGCGACGTCTCGGTAGTACTCGCCGTTGGTGATTCGCTGCGTCGCCGGGCGTCCGACGCTCCCCGAGGCGTTGCCCATGGCGTTGTCATCAGCCGTCGCCGAGAGCGTCACGCTCGTACCGGCGACCACGGACGCGGCCGACACCGCCCCCGACCGCGTCGTCGGTCCGAGCGCCATCGTGTACGGCTCGCGGGCGAGCTTGGCGGCCTGCAACAACGCCGGGCCGTTCAACGACCAGAAGGTGGTCTGACAGCTGAACGTCGGGGTGAAACCGCTGCATGTGCCACTCGTCGGTCCGATCTCGAAGGTGAAGCTGGCCACACCAAGGGTGCCGTAGGAGTAGTCGTCGGTCGTGCCCGTCGTCCCGTAGAGGATCTCGGGGCCGGTGCCCGTCTTGTAGGCGTTGTAGTACGACATCCGGAAGGCCATCGAACGCAGGCCGGCATCGTTGGGCGCCTTGGTCAGAGTCCAACCCCAGGGCAGCAGCACGAAGTTCGAGTAGCTGTGCAAGGTGACCAGCGCACCGCGGGTGGTCAACGGGGCGGCGTCGGTGTCGTTCGGGCCGCGGGCATCGGGGAACAGCTGGCCGAAGAGCTGGGCGAGCGCCTGAGTCTCGGGCTCCGAGGCGGCGCCGACGCCCCGGTAGGTCTGGTCGCACGGGTTCGTGCTCGTTCCGGTCCCGCCGTACTTGAAGTTGTTGTTGCGGTTGAGATCGATGCCGGCCTGGTTGCTCGCCGTCGGAGGGTTGCTGCACGCTCCCCCGCTGACGGCGTCGGCGTTCTTACGCTGCAGATAGGGGCTGTTGCCACCGAGTTCGACGATGTCGCGGCCGTCGGGGTTGACGTCGGGCAGCACCCAGACCTCGGTCGAGTCGAGGATCGAGGTGATCTCGGCGTCGGTGCCGTACTTGCTGGTCAGATCACCGATCAAGTGCATCGCCACTTCCGAGGTGGTGATCTCGCGGGCATGGATCGAGGCCATCACCAAGAGCCGGGGCTTCGTCGAATTCGGGGCCAGTGCGCAATCCCCGGCCTGGATGTTGGTGATGCACATCGCCCACATGTCATGGGGGCCCGGCTGAACGTTGACCTTGCGCCAGGAGTCGCCGATGTCGATGAGCTGGGTCAACGCCGGATACGCCGCCGCCGTGGTCGCCAGGTTGGCTTCGATCTGGCTGATCGATGTGTAGCCGCCGAAGAAAGTCGGTGCGGCAGCCACGGCCGGTGAGGATGGGGCCGGTGACGCCTGGGCCGGCGCGTTTGACAGGCGTTGGTGCACTTTCACCCGCATTCCGGCACCCTGTAGCGCAGCGGCCGTCGCCGCATCACCCTGAACGAACAGCGCGTTGCCTTCACGGGCTTCGAGCACGTCATAGCCGTTGGCCTGCAGATAGTCGGCCAGATCGAGCACGCTGCGGCCCGGATCGGTCACCTTGAACACGGAGAGCTCCGCAGCCGTAGCCACCGTGACAACCGGTGGTGCCGCCGGTGCAGGCGTCGGCGTTCCCCCCGCCTGTGCGGCGCCGACGAATAGCGCCACCGCCCCTACGCAACCCATGGCCAGCGTCCGGCCGCGCGAAACCTTGCCTCGATGCATCAAAGATCCCCTCCCGTGGTGTGTCAGTCCCTGACAGTGAACCACTCCCCACTCACGATGTCGAGTTTTCCGGCAAGTCGGCATGGCACTCCGCTGGCCGGTTGGCATCCGGCACGTCCACCGACGAGAGTAGGCAGGTGCCGCGTCGCCTCGCTCTGCCGGTTGTCGCTCGCGCCATGACCAGCGCCATGGTCCTCGGCATCTGCGGCGTGGTGGTCGCCACGGTGACCTCCGGATGCGCCGACGACTCCCCGGCGGCGGCTCCCCTGGCGACCATCGCAGTCGAGTCCATCACGCCCGCCCCGCCGGTCACCGACGGATCGGGCGTGCTTCTGCTTGGCGACTCGTTGACCGATCAGTCGCGGGCGGCCCTCGCCGTGGCAATGCCCCTGCTCGCCGTCGACGCCTTCGTCGGCCGCACGGTCAGCCAACCGTTGCTCGCCGACACCGGCCTGGGCCGGGTCGGCGAGCTGCGCGGCACCGCACCGCGCTGGTGGATCGTCGAACTGGGGACCAACGACGCGGCGTTCGCCAAACGATCGCTCGACGACATGCGCGCCGACATCGGCCAACTACTCGACGCCATCGGCCGGGAGGCGTGTGTGGCCTGGGTGCTGCCCTATGTCGTCGGCCCGGTGCCGAGCGACGACATCGACCGGACGAACGGTTTTGCCCTGATCGCGGCCGACGAGGTCGGCAAGCTCAACTGCCATGCGATCATCCAGTGGAGCGAGACAGTGACCGCTGAAACGAACATTCTCGGCGCCGACGGGATCCACTTCACCGACCACGGCCGGCAACGGTACGCCGAGGTCATCGCCCAGGCGATCGCCACGTTGCCGACGGTCGGATAGCGTCACTCGGGTGCCCTGCTCCGACTTCGACGCGGGCGATCAACCCGAGATCGCCCTCGCCGGCGGCATGGGATCGGGAGGCGCGGTAGTCCGCGTCGGCAACACGGTCCGTCGGCCGCGTCGGGCACACACCGACTCGGTCAACGCCTTCCTCACCCATCTCCATGCCCACGGCTACACGTTCGTACCCGAGCCACTCGGCACCGATGGCCGGGGCCGCGATGTGGTGTCGTGGATCGACGGTGACGTCGCCATCCCGCCCTTTCCCGACTGGGTGGCAGGCGACGAACTGCTGGTCAGCGTCGCCACGCTGCAACGCCGGATGCATGCGGGTGCCCGCAGTTTCCGCGAGCCCGAGGAGGCGGTGTGGGACCGGCTCAACCTCCCCGACCCGCCGCCCGATGCCATCGTCTGCCACAACGACCTGTGCGTGGAGAACGTGGTGGTGAGCGGCGGCCGGGCAACCGGATTCATCGATTTCGATTTCGCCTCGCCGAACGACCCGCTGATGGACATCGCCATCGCCTGCCGGCACTGGGTGCCGTTCAAGGAGCCGTCCGACATCGGCGACGCCCGTGCCGGCCTCGACCTCATCGCCCGCTTCCACACGTTCTGCGACGTGCACGAGTTGACCGCCGCCCAACGCAGCCACGTTGTCAGCCATGCCGGCCGGTATCTCGACAAGGCGATGGTCTCGATGAAGGCCCGCGCCGACGCCGGGCAGCCGCTGTACCTCGAGGTGTGGAACGCCGGCTATCCCGCCCAGAACCGCCGGTCGCGGGAATGGCTCGACGCCCACCACGGTGCGCTCAGCGTTGGGCGGTAGCTCCAAAGGGGGAACGAAGCCGTGCGGATATTGATCAAGTTCCTGTCCGTCGCTGAGCGCCGTCACTGCGCGGCGAGGCGCAGCGACCGGTAGAGGAGTCGGGGGTCGCCGAGGCGGTGACGCAGGAGGCGCTCAAGGCCGGCGATCGGGTAGAGATTTTGGGGGGCGCGGTGGTCTTTGTGAGCTTCCGAGGCGAGACGGGCGATCTCGACGGTGGTGCGGTCGGCCAACTCGATCAACGCCCGGCCGTGCACCACGACCGGGGCCTCGCAACGAACGACGCCGGCCATCGGCACCTTGAACCCGTCCGCCGTCGGGAGCCGCACGTACCACGACCGGCGGGTGTAGCTGCCCGAGATGGTGAACACGGGTGTCCGTTGCCCGGCGTCGAGACGATCGAGCACGGCTCCCGGCACCCCCTCGATATAGCGCACGTGATGCGTCTTGACCATCCCGACCACCCCTGCGACGTGATCACGCCCCTTCAACGGACCGTCGACGACCACCAATCCCCCGCCCGACCGGGCGGCCAACTCGGTGATCCGCCGCTCCGCTCGGCCCATCGCCCGCTGCACCGCCAACCACAGCTGCTCGGGTCGGCCGTCCTCGGCGGCCATCGGCTCGTACGTGCCGTGAGCGGTCGAGATGGCGTCGAGAGCGTCGAGTGGACCGGGAGCGGCGAACGTACGACCGACCTCGACATCGCCGAGTACCGCTAACCCGTCGCCGCAGCGCACCGAGCCGGCCGCCCACGAGGCACACACCCCGGGTGTCGCGCCGTCAGAGCGTTCCACCCAGACCCGGGCCTCCACCCGGCGCACACCGTCGACGACCGTCACCCGACCGGTGGGTGCCGCAGTCGGCGTGATCGGGCCCCAGTCGTCCTCGGCCATCTCGGTGTCGGTGTCGACCGACACCGCCGAGTCTTCGGGGAACTCGGCCGACGTGCCATAGCTCGGATCCCATGGATCGATGCTGAACTTCACCGTGCGACCTTCGACAATGCGACACGTGACAGCGCCGCTCTCACGACGACAGCCGTTCCACGACGGCCGAACGCGCGCCACGCGACACCACGAAACGGACCGGCATACGCTCGGCCAGCGCCGCGACGTGGGTGACAATCCCGACCATCCGACCGTTCGAGCCGAGCCCTTCGATCGTCGAGGCGACGGCGTCGAGGCTCTCGGGGTCGAGTGTGCCGAAGCCTTCGTCGAGGAAGATCGACTCGAGCAGATGACCACGACGACCCGACATCTCGACCAGGTGATCAGACAACGCGAGAGCCAGGGCGAGGGACGCCTGGAATGTCTCGCCGCCCGAGAGCGTACGAACTCCTCGCCGCTCGTCGCCCTCGGCGTGATCGATGACGGCGAACTCGCCGCCGGCCCCGAGGTCGAGCGAGTACCGCCCGGCCGACATCTCGTGCAACCGCCCGGACCCTCCGGCTGCGAGATCGACCAGCGTCTCCTCGACCAGCCATCGTTGGAAGCGGTCGGCCTTCATCAGGCGTCCGAGTTCAGCGGCGACGCCGCGTCGCTCGTTGAGTTCCTGGCGTCGTTCGCCCAGGCCGGCACGCAGCTCGATCGACGCCCGGATCATCGTCTCGCGTTCGCTCAGGGCATGTGTCTCGCGGTCGATCGCCCGCCTCAGGTGTTTTACCGTCGATGTCGCCGGATCCCCGACCCCGGCCGTCTGGACCAGATCGACCAACGCACCCAGCGCGCTCCGAACCCGCTGCTCGGCGGTCTCCCGTTGGGCGGTCAGCCGGCGAATCGAGGCCTCGATCTCGGGCCGCTGCACGCTGGCCCATGCGGCCAACGCCGCCCAGGCCTCGACCAGCGAACCTTCGGGAGCAGGGGCGCCGAGAGGGACGAGGGCGTCGCGTTGGGCGTGCATCCGAGACGCCACCCGCTGCTGGTCGCGATCAAGTTTTTCCAGTTCATGACGTGTTTCCGCAACCTTCTCACGCGCCGCCTGCTCCTGGCGTCGAGCGTCGGCCGCCCGCATTTCGAGTTCGTCCCGGCGGCGCGCCACCTCGCGCAGCGCTTCGGCCGACGGCGTGGATTCGAGTTCGACCGACAGCTCGGCGCGCAGCTCCTCGGCGCGGGCCTGGCGATCGGCGAGGACCATCAGCTGCTGGCCCGCGGCATCGGCCTCGCGGCGAGACCGGTCGGCGTCGCGTTCGGCGATGGCAACGGACTGCTCGGCATCACGCAGTCCGGCCGGGGTCACCGGCAAGGGCAGCGTCGAGACCATCTGCTCGCACACCGGACAGGGCTCCCCAGGCCGCAGCTCGACAGCCAGGGTGTGGGCGAGGTGTGACTTTCGTAGCCGTTCCAAGCTGTGACGAGCGTCCTCCAGCACTGCCTGAGCGGACTCGGCGATCGCTGCCGTGGCGGTCACTCGCTGCTCGTGACCAACGCGCTCCTCAGCAAGTCGGGCGATCACCTCGCGACCCTTGGCGAGTCGCTCGTGGACCTGAAGTTGATGGTGGATCAACGCGGCCGAGGGCCCATCAGCGAGCTGAGCGGTCGTCGCATCCAGTGCCGTCAGCGCGTCGGCGTGACCGCTCTCGGCCGTGTCGATGGCCGCCCGCGCGACTCCGAAACGGTCGGCAAGTTCGGATACGCCAGCCGGGACGGCGACCTCGGACAGCGCGCCGAGCCAGCGGTTCTGCTCCGTCAGCGCCTGCGTCGCCTGCTCCACGGCCGCCGTCGCCTCACCCACGACCGGCGCCTGTCGGCTCAGCAAAACCTCCGCCGAGCGAACACGGGCCAGCGCACCGACCACGTCGGCGAGCGCGTCCGGCGACGCCTCGATCAGCCCGTCCAGCCGGCCGTCGACGAAGGCGATCTCCCGGTCGAGATCCGAGGCCCGGGTGTTCGCCCGCTGCACCATGCGTCCGTAGATTCCGAGGTCCAACAGTCGTACCAGCAGCGCCTGGCGGTCGGCCGGCTTGTCGTGCAGAAAGCGTGCGAAGGCCCCTTGCGGCAGCACGACGCAGCGGGTGAAGTCATCGAAGGTCAGCCCGAGCAGCTCCTCGACAGCCGTGCGCAGCTCGCCCTCCTTGCCGGCGATCACCGGTCCGTCGACGATCTCGAGCCGGGCTTCCCTGGTGGAGACCCGAGTCAGGCCGGGAGCGTTCGACGACGTGCGGCGAACCACCCGCACCGCGTCGTACAGCTTCCCGGCGACCTCGAAGCGTAGGCGAACGCGCATCTCGGCCGCGTTCGACGACATCGCCGCGCCCACAAGGCGTTGGTCGTCGTAACGCGGCACGTTGCCGTACAGGGCGAAGCAGATTGCGTCGATCACCGTCGATTTGCCGGCACCCGTCGGCCCCTGCAGGGCGAACAGATCGGCGTCGGCGAAGTCGACCCGGGTCGCGTCGCGGAAGGCGCCGAAGCCTTCCATCTCGAGCAGCATCGGTCTCACGACGCAGCCGTCGCATCGAGGACGAGGTCAGTGGTCGACTCGGTCTCGAGCAGTTCGTCGAACAGACCGAGGAGCCGGTCGTCGACGATCTGTTGTTGATCGAGGTACGAGGCGAACAGGTCGCGCGGTGAGCGACCCTGGCGGCGCTCGGTCGCACGGCGCACGTGGCCGCCGCCGGCCGCATCGACTCGCACCTCCAGGACGTTGGGCGCCGCCGTCCGTATGTCGTCGGCCAGGCCTGCCCGGGCCGGTTCGGTGACGATCGCCCGCCACCAGGCATCGGGTTGGGCGGTTGCCGCGGCGATCACCTCGGCCGCGGTCCCTCGGGTCGTTGCCAGCACCCGTGCCGAGGTGAGCACCCGATGGCTCACTCCCGCCGGCTTGCCGGCGACGACGTCGACGATGGCGACCCCTTTGTCGTCGCGCTCCTCGCCGAAGTCCACGGCGATCGGCGAGCCGGCGTAGTAGATCGGGCACGGGCCGGGTATCTGCTGGTAGCGGTGTAGATGGCCGAGCGCGACGTAACTCGCGCCGACGGGGAACGACGTCGCCCGCATGGCGTAGTCGTTCACCGTCTGGGCGTCGCGCTCGCCACCGCCGAGGCGTCCGCCGAGCACGTAGCCGTGAGCCATCACCACGTT
Organism: Actinomycetes bacterium; assembly: GCA_031371195.1. Classification (GTDB taxonomy): domain Bacteria; phylum Actinomycetota; class Acidimicrobiia; order Acidimicrobiales; family Ilumatobacteraceae; genus JANMJD01. The sequence continues at coordinate 9,981 of JANMJD010000226.1, forward strand.
GACCGCATCGCCGGTGAATCCCGCCGTCAGCGTCGAAACGAGTCGGCTCATCCGCTCGGAGTACTCCCCCATCTGCTCGGCGACATCGAGGGTCATCAACTGCTCGGCGCGTACCACCGACCGTTGAGAGCAGAACGGCAGCGAAGCGACCCGCAGTCGTTCGCCGGCGCGGGTGGTCAGTTCGACCACCCCACCATCGTCGGGCCGGGCCGGTCGGCCGAGCATCCGGATCCCCGAGGCCTTGAACACGGGGCGAACCGCTTCGAACAGCTCGGGATGATCGTGGTTCCCGGCGATCACCAGCACCTCGGCGCCGGTTGCCCGCAGGTCGATCAGCGTGGTCCACGCCAGACGCTGCGATTCCGGTGAGGGAACCGCCGACTCGAAGAGATCGCCGGCCACGAGCACCGCATCAACCTGCTCGGCCGCGGCGATCGCCACCATCTCGGCCAGCACAGCCACGTGTTCGTCGGCCCGGGGCTGCCCCTTGAGCACCTTGCCAAGATGCCAGTCGCCGGTGTGCAGCAACCTCATGTCAACCCATCGAACGGATCGTCGGCGGCGGCGCCCGGCGAGCCGTACGCCCCGGCCTCGCTCGGTCGCGTCGCCCATGCGGGGAAGGGGAACTCGACGACGAGCGGCACCGGGATCTCGGGTTGGTTGACGAACATCGTGCCCGGCCGGGCGATCGTCGCCCGTCGGCGGTGCGCCTCGGGGAGAAATCCGTACTCGGCGCGCGCCGCCTCGGCCGGATCGAGCCGGCCGACCACCCGGATGGCCGCGTTGGCGAACACCCGGCGTTCGACCTCGCTCGCCGTCTGCTGCGCGCCGATGAGGATCACGCCCAACGAACGGCCACGTTCGGCCACATCGAGCAGGATCTCCTTGATCGGCGACGAGCCCTCGCGCGGGGCGTACTTGTTCAATTCGTCGAGCACGACGAACAGCAGCGGACGGGCGGTTCCCGAGGACTCCTTGCGTTCGAACTCCTGCCGCAGAGTCACCCCGACGACGAACCGCTGGGCGCGATCATGCAGGTTGTGCAGATCGACGACGGTGACCTGGGCGCCACCGGTATCGATGCGGTGCACGGCCCGCCGGGCCACGTCACCGCGGATCAGCTGGCCAAGGCGCATCTTCGCCGAGATCAGCCGGCGGACGAATGCGTTGACCGTCCCCATCGTCGTTGCCCGCCCCGCCCATTCCTCGCGGGTGTCGTCGTCGGAGACGAGGGCGACGAGTTGGTCGACCAGATCACCGAACGTGCGGATCACCGCACCATCGGGGCCCAACTTGACCGCCCCGTCGTCACCGACCGGGCGGTGCTCCTGGCGCAACCGATAGGTGATGTGGTGGACGATCATCGTGTACTGCTGACGCTCATCCTCCACGTCGGCAAACACGAACGGCAGGAGTTCCTCGACGCAGAACTCGACCAACGTCCAATAGAACGACCGAATCCCGGTCGATCGGCTGGCCACATCGGGGCCCGCATTCGGATCGTTGCGGCGCGGCGGGGCGAACACCCCCACCGACCCGAACGGTTCGGCCGGCAGCCGCAGGCGGGCATACAACTCGCGTTGGGCGTCATCGAGCCGGTTGTTCGGCCGGTCGAGG
>JANMJD010000236.1:0-3852 GCA_031371195.1 Actinomycetes bacterium
ACGGTGCGGTGATCGCCGCGATGCACATCCACGGACCGAGCTATCGCTTTCCCGGTACCGAACGAGCCCGATTCGAAGCCACGCTGCTGGCGGCCGCCCGAAAGCTCAGCGCCCGGTTGCGCGACGAGGCCAGGGTGTGACGAGGTCGGGCCTGCGGGCGCCAAGGCTTGCCGACTGAGCAACGAGTACGTATCGTCGCAGCGAACGACCGTCGTCGTCCTGATTGGAGATCACCATGGCCCTGCCCATTGCCGCCGGTACCTACGGCATCGACACGATGCATTCACAGCTCGGATTCTCGGTGACCCATATGGGGATCTCGATCGTCCGTGGGACGTTCGACCGGTACGAGGGGTCGCTGACCATCGGCGACACCCTCGCCGACACCAGCGTCTCGATCGAGGCCGAAATGGCATCGGTCAATAGCGGTAACGCCATGCGCGACGGCCACATTCACGGCGAGGAGTTCTTCGACGTCGCCAATCATCCGACGATGTCGTTCCGCTCGACATCGATCGCGGAGTCGGACTCCGGTTACGAGATGACCGGTGATCTGACAATCAAAGGAATCACCCAGCCGGTCACCCTGCAGAGCGTGTACAACGGGTCGGGCGTCTTTCCGATGGATCAATCAACGCATTTCGGGTTCGCCGCCGCAGGCACGATCAGCCGAAGTGCGTTCGGTGTCAGCTACGGCGTGCCGATGGTGACCGACGACGTGAAGTTGACCCTCGACGTGCAGTTCATCAAGCCCGCGGGTTGAGCGGCATGCGACCGTCCGGTGCCATCCGGTCGTACCAGGAGAGTTCCTACTGTGGTAGCATCGCATACCATGGGAGTAGAGAAGATGAGCGTCTCGTTCGACCTCGGGCTTGGTGCCGCAATTCGCGAGGCTGCGGCAGACGATGAAGCGTCCGTATCGGCGTGGCTCGCCGAGGCGGCGCGGAGCCGACTTCGCAAACTCGCGCTTGATCAGATGCTGAAGGAGTGGCAAAAGGAGTTCGGCGAGATCACCGAGGAGGAACGAGCCGAGGCCCGCAGCACGATCAACGACGCCAAGCGACTTCGCAACCGGGATGTGGCGTGATGGCCCTCATTCTCGACACTGGAGCCCTCGTTGCCCTCGACCGTGGGAATCGCAAAATCGTCGCGCTGATCCTCGAAATGCGTGAGGACGACGACGCGATCCTGACCTCGTCGGGGTGCGTCGCCCAGGCATGGCGAGGTTCAGGGCCCCGCCACGCCCGACTGGCGATGTCCCTACGAGGCATCGACGAGGTCGGCCTCGACCCATCCAACTCGCGCGAACTCGGACGGCTCTGCGGGCGTTCCAGGGTAAACGACGTCGTCGACGCTCATGTCGCCAGTCTCGCTCGGCAAGGCGATGTGATCGCCACTAGTGATTCCACCGATATCGGGACGCTGCTCGAGGCACGACAGGTGCAGGCGATCCTCGTTCACTGCTGACGCCGAGATCAGACCTATTGAAGTTGGAGAACCCATGAACGTGCCCCACGACCGCCCGCAGTTGATCGAATTGCCCAATGGCAACACGGCGACGCGCACCTTCTCCGACGCCGAATACGAGCGCCGGCTGATCGGGCTGCGCAGGATCATGGTCGAGCAGAACCTCGACGCAGTGATGTTCACCTCGATGCACTCGATCGCCTACTACTCCGACTTCCTGTACTGCTCATTCGGTCGGCCCTACGGCCTGGTCGTCACCCATCACGGCCAGTCCACGCTGTCGGCCAACATCGACTTCGGCCAGCCATGGCGCAAGACCTTCGGTGACAACCTGGTGTTCACCGACTGGGAGCGCGACAACTACTGGCGCGGCGTCTCGAAGCTCGCCGGAGCGACCCCGCGGCTCGGCATCGAGTTCGACCATCTCACCCTGCAGGGCCCCAGAAGCTGGAGCACTTCGTCGACGGGGCAACCGTCGTCGACATCTCCGGTGCATGCATGGTGCAGCGGATGATCAAGTCCGCCGAGGAGATCGAGCTGATCAAGCCCGGGGTGCGTTGCAACGAGATCGTCGCCGAGCTGAACGACATGTTCCGCGCCGACGATCTGCTGCAATACCGCACCTTCGGCTACGGCCACAGCTTCGGGGTGCTCAGCCACTACTACGGGCGCGAGGCAGGCCTGGAGCTGCGCGAGGACATCGATACCATGCTGGTGCCCGGCATGGTCGTGTCGATCGAGCCGATGCTGACGGTCCCCGAGGGCCAACCCGGGGCCGGCGGCTATCGGGAACACGACATCCTCGTCGTCACCGACGACGGCGCCGAGAACATCACCGGCTTCCCCTTCGGTCCCAAACACAACGTCATCCCCTCCCGCTGAGCCCGTTTCCAACGAGATCAATTCTTCCCACGATGCGGGACCAATCTGCATCGTGGGAAGGTCGGACGGTCGGGGCTGCTAAAGTCTGACCCGTTTGTCCGAGCGTTCACCTCTGTCTGCACCGACCCCCTCAAGGAGCTCATCGTGAGCGAATTCCCGTCCACCGCCCGCGTCGTGGTGATCGGAGCCGGCATCGTCGGCAACTCCCTCGTCGGCCATCTCGCCGAGCTCGGCTGGCGCGACATCGTCCAGATCGACAAGGGCCCGCTCCCCAACCCGGGCGGCTCGACGGGACATGCCTCGAACTTCATCTTCCCGGTCGACCACAACCGTGAGATGGCCGCCTTGACGCTCGATTCGCAACGCCAGTACGAGGCGATGGGCGTGAACGTGTTCTCCGGTGGCGTCGAGGTGGCCCGCACCACCGAGCGGATGGAGGAACTCCGCCGCCGGATGAGCTCGGCCAAGGCGTGGGGCGTAGAGGCGCACATGGTCTCCCCGGCCGAGATCAAGGAACTGGTCCCGTTCATCAACGAGACGATTCTCTTCGGCGGCTGCTACTTCCCGACCACCTCGTGCGTCGATTCGCTGCGCGCCGGCACGATCTTCCGGGAGAACGCCCAGGCTCTGGGCGCCCTGCAGACCTTCGCCAACGTCGAGGTCGAGTCGATGGAGGTCGTCAACGGGCAGATCAAGGCGGTTGTCACCGATCACGGCCGGATCGAGGCCGAGTACGTCGTCATCGCCACGGGGGTCTGGGCGCCGCGCCTCGCCGCGATGGCCGGAGCGACGATTCCACTCACCCCCGCCGTCCACCAGATGATCGATGTCGGACCCATCCCGATCCTCGAGTCGTCGGGCAAGGAGATCGGTTTCCCGATCGTGCGTGACATGGACACGTTCTGCTACGAGCGCCAGACCGGCGGCTCGATGGAGGTCGGCTCGTACGCCCACCGTCCGATCTTCATGAAGGCCGACGACATCCCGTCGATCAAGGAGTCGCGCCTGTCCCCCACCGAGCTGCCATTGACGATGGACGACTTCGATCCACAGCTCGAGCAGGCTCTCGAGCTGATGCCCGACATCCTCTCGACCGCCGAGATGAAGTACGGGATCAACGGCCTGCTATCGCTCACCCCCGACGGTTTCCCGCTGATCGGCGAGACCATCGAGGTGAAAAACCTGTGGTCGTGCGCGGCGATCTGGATCAAAGAGGGCCCGGGTGCCGCCCGGATGTGTGCCGAGTGGATGACCCACGGCCAGCCCGAAGTCGACCCGCATCATTCCGACATCGCCCGGTTCTACGACTATGCCCGCACCGACTACCACGTGCGGGCCCGCACCTCGGAGCACTTCCAGAAGACCTACGGCATCGTCCACCCCCGCGAGCAGTGGGCCTCGGAGCGTAACGTGCGCACCGCCCCCTACAAGCACCGCACCGATGCCCTCGGCGCCGAGTACTTCCTGGCCGGCGGCTGGGAACGCCCGCACTGGTACGAGTCG
>JANMJD010000267.1:0-8150 GCA_031371195.1 Actinomycetes bacterium
CAAGCTGGTCGCCGCCACCTCGCTCGACGCTCCGATCGCCTGCACATTGGCGAGCGGGGCGATGCCTCGCCGGCTCGACGACTGGCAGTCGCTGCTTGCCTACGCCGCTCGACGCGAGTCGATCGACGGTGGGCTGCGAGTCACCTTCGACGCCTCGGTGCCCATTGCCCATCTCGCCCAACTGGTGGCCGACGAGCACGCCTGCTGCTCGTTCTTTCGTTTCTCGATCACCGTCGATGATCGGGGCGTCGCACTCGAAGCACGAGCTGCGCCCGACGCCCTGCCCATTGTCCATGCCCTGTTAGGAGCACCGAAATGACCGATGGACCGATGGTCCGCCCGCCGAGTCCGACCACCGCCGAACGCTCCGGCGGTGCGACCGCGGTGGCGATCGGCGTGGTCGCCTGCGCCGCGTGCTGTGCCGGACCGATCCTCGGTTGGCTCGCCGCCCTCGGACTCGGCACCGCAGGCGGCGTTGCGCTCGTCGGAGGAGGCGGCCTGGCCGTCGCCGCCGTCGGAGCGCTCCTGATCCTGCGTCGGCGCCGGCGAGCGGCGACCTGCACCGCCGCTCCCGAGGCCGTTCGAGTGACGGCGCCAACGGTCAAGGCATCGCATTGACCGTCGGCCGCTCCCACCTCCCGGGCCGACTCCTCAGTGCCCTGCTCGTCGTGGGAGCGGGCCTGTTCGTGATCGGCGCAGTCGCCGAACCTCGCGCCCTCGCCAACGAGAAGTCGTCCACCGAGGCGGCCCCGGCGGCCGCCTCCACCGAAGCGACCGCGACAACCGTCCATGTCGAAACGGGCAACGAGGAGGGCGAGGCCGGGCACACCGACGAAGTCACCGCCGAGCAGGGTTCACCCGAGACGACCTTGGCCGAGGGCGAGTCGGGTCACACCGACGAGGTGACCGCCGAAGGCGGCCATCAGGCGACGGCCGGCGAAGCCGGACACGTCGACGCGGCGGGCGGCGAGAAGGTGCTCGGACTGAGGATCGAATCCCCCGGCGTCGTCGCCCTTGGCGTCGCCGCTTCAGTCGCGTTCGCCGCACTGGCGTGGTGGAGGCGCAGCCGGGTTCTCCTGATGGGCATCGCCGTTTTCGCCACGCTGTTCACCGTGCTCGACATCGCCGAGGTCCGCCATCAAGTCAACGAGTCCCGCACCGGGATCGCCATTCTTGCTGCCGCCACCGCTCTCGCTCACGTCGCAGCGGCCCTGGTCGCGGCGCGTGACGCCACGCCGTCCGGAGCGAGTCCCGACTCCCCGGCCCCGACCGTTTGAGTGGCGGACGTCCTCCACGCCCCCCGCCTCGGCCGACAACTCCGGGCGACGGCCGATCCGCGGCTGGCCGACGAACTGACATGGGATGGCCTGCGCATCACGGGGGACCTGTCGGACTCGTTCGCCGACCGTTTGGAGATCACCGGTTCCACGCTCACTGATGTGCGCTTCACCGGAGCCCAACTTCATCGTCTGCGGTTGACGGACTGCGTCCTCGTACGCTGCGAGTTGTCGGGGGCGTTGTTGGAGGACGCGGGTTTCCAGCGGGTCGAGTTCATCGACTGTCGGATGTCGGGAGTGGTGCTGACCAGCGCATCGCTGCGACACGTGCGCTTCACTGGCTGCCGAATGGATCATGCCAGCCTGCGGATGACCACGCTGCAACCCGCCCGCTTCGACGGTTGTGACCTGCGCGAGGCCGACTTCTATGCGGCGAAACTCGGGGGAAGCCGGCTGATCGGGTGCGATCTGGCGGGTGCCGACTTCTCCCGGGCGACGATGGCCGGAGTCGACCTGCGCGGCTCGGATCTCCGCGGTCTCCTCGGCGGTTCTGCCGTGCGCGGTGTCACGATCGACCCGACGCAGATCGTGCCGCTCGCGCTGTCGGTTTTCGGCGCTCTCGACATCTGCGTGGCCGACGATGGCGACGCTGAGGCCGAATCGTAGGCTCTGACCGTGACCGTCCATGTGCTGACGATCTGCGGGAGCCTGCAGGCTCGTTCGGCCAATCGCGCCGTGTTGGACCTGATGACGGCCATGTTCGAGGAGCGCCGGCCATCACCGGTCGAGGTCGATGACGCCTCGGAGCTGGCGACCATCGCCCCGTTCAACGCCGATCGGGAGGCGGATCCGGGCAACGCGGTGTTGTCGTTCCGTGCTCGTCTGGGTCGGGCCGGCGTGGTGATCATCGCCACTCCGGAGTACGCCGGGGCTCTGCCCGGCGCACTGAAGAACGCCCTGGACTGGATCGTCGGCTCGGCCGAGCTGTACACGAAGCCGGCGCTCGTGATCAGCGCCGGCACGACCGGGGGCAACCATGCCCGACAACAGCTCATCCAAACCCTGACCTGGCAAGGAGCCCACGTGGTCGGTGAACTCGGAATCGCTGCGCCGCGGACGAAGTCCGACGCCACCGGCCGGTTCACCGACCCGGCCACCATCGAGGCGATCCGCCGCATGGCGCGCCTGGCCGTCGACATCCACACGCTCGGTACCGACGCCCGCCGCGCCCTCGTCGACGAGGTCGTCACCACCTTCGGTATCGACCGCCATCACATCGCCCCACTCGGTGGAGCCCAGTCGACCGGTCAAGGTGGTCGGTGACTTCGCTCCATATCCGCGTCTCGCGGGCTCCCCTGCGAACCATATGTGTTAGCATATAGTCCATGGCTCGCCGTGAAGTCCTTGTTCAACTGGACGACGATCTCGTCGCGCAACTCGATGAACTCGCCGCCCGGCTGGGAACGAGCCGCTCCGATCTCCTCCGCCAAGGAGCTCAAGCCGTCATCGTCGCGGACGATCTCGCCCTCGCCGATCACCAACTTGTCGCCGCTTACCAGCGCCGTCCGCCCGACCCGGCGTTCGTCCAATCGGCCCGCAGTCTCGCCGCCAGGACTGCGCCTGCGTGGTAACCCGCAACGACATCTTCTGGGTCGACCTCGGACCACCTGCCGGCCGCAGGCCGGTCTGCGTGCTCACCCGCGACGCGGCGATACCCGTCCTGACGGCGATCGCCTGCGCCCCGATCACCCCAACGATTCGCGGCATCCGCTCCGAGGTTGAAGTCGGTTGCGCGCAAGGCCTTCCCGAGCCGTGCGTGATCAATTGCGACGACGTCATCACCGTCCCGATCGACGAGCTCGATTCCCACCCCGTCGGTCACCTCGACGAGCTCAAGCGTGTCGAACTCGATCAAGCGCTGCGATACTCCCTCGACATCATCTACTGACCCGAGCCACGAGGACTGGCGGTTCCGCGCCGTCTCCTGAGTCGAATGCGGCGACAGCAGGCTGCATGGCGGACGCGAGCGGTGACTGTTGCGCCCAGTAGCGTCGGTCCTCTATGGCGTACTGGCTGATGAAGTCCGAACCGGATGTGTTCGGATACGACGATCTCGTGCGGGTCAAGCGCGAGGGGTGGGACGGTATCCGCAGCTACCAGGCCCGCAACTTCCTGCGGGCCATGCAGGTCGGCGAGCAGGCGATCTTCTACCACTCCAACGCCACGCCGCCGGGCGTCGCCGGGATCTGCAAGATCGTCAAGGCGGCCGAGCCCGACCCGAAGCAGTTCGATCCCACGTCGAAGTACTACGACCCGGCATCGAAGCCGTCCGATCCTCGCTGGGACTGGGTGACCGTCGCCCCAGTGAAAGCGTTGAAGTTCGTGTCCCTCGACGAATTGCGCACGATCCCCGAACTGGTCGACTGCCGACTTCTCGCCCGCGGCAACCGGCTATCGGTCATCCCCCTCGCCGACATCGAGTTCGAGGCGATCGTCGCCTACTCCAAGTCGAAAAAGACTCCGAAGAAAGCACCGAAGGCCCCGGTCACGGCCAAGGCGATCAGCCGGTGACCGCCGCTTCGATGCGGCGCAGGGCTTCGTCGACATCGTCGTCGGTGGTCTCGAAGCTCGTCACCAGCCGGATCACGCCCGGGCCCATCTCGTAGAAGTCGAGTGAGGAGTCGCGCATCCTCGCCGCAACCTCCGGTGCAACCCGAGCGAAGAGCATGTTGACCTGCGGTTCGGCGACGAACTCGACGCCCAACGCCCCCAAGCCAGCCGCCAGACGTCGCATCGTGGCGTTGGCGTTGCCGGCCAGGCGCAGCCAGAGATCGTCGGTGAGATACGTCTCGAGCTGTGCCGACTGGAACCGCATCTTCGAGGCGACATGGCCGGCGCGTTTGACCCGGTAGACCAGTTCCTCGGAGGCGGCGGCGTTGAAGCTGACGATCGCGTCGGTCGAGACCGAACCGTTCTTGATGGCTCCAAGCGAGAGCACGTCGACCCCGGCGCGCCACGTGAGATCGGCCGGGGAACACCCGAGGGCGACGATCGCATTGGCCACCCGAGCACCGTCGAGGTGAACCCTCATTCCCTGCTCGCGGGCGATGCCGGCGAGCTCGGCCACCTCGGCAACGGTGTAGATCGAGCCGAAGTCGGTCGGCGAGGTCAGCGAGAGCACCGACGGCTGGGAGTGGTGGGGATCACCCCAGCGGGTCTCGGCGAAGGCCTGATGCAACGCTGCGGGACTCACCTTGTAGTCGTCACCGAGGACGGCGGGGAGGCCGCGCAGCGCCGCGCCACCGCCGAACATCGATGTCGCCGCACATTCGCTGCGCAGGATGTGGGCGGTGTCGTGACAGAGCACCGCGCCCCATGGCGGACAGATCGCCGATAGCCCGATGGCGTTGGCCGCAGTACCCGAACCGACGGGGAAGACGGCGACATCGTCGCGTTCGAACACCTCGGCGGCCCGGCGGTGAACCCGGGCGGTCCAGTCGTCACCGCCGTAGGCCAGCGCCGACCCCACGTTGGCGGCGACGATTGCCTCGACCAACTCGGGCGCGGCCCCGGCCGCGTTGTCGCTACGGAACTCGATCGGACGGAGGTCGCTGGTCGGCACGCCGTCGTTTCTAGTCGGTGCACGCGCCGGCAGGCGAAGGTACGCCCGACGACTCCTTCGGAACCCGCCGATTCGCCACGAGGTCGTAGTGTCGGGGCATGCCGTCGGATTCCGTCGTCGAACCCGTTCTGGCCGGCATCAACGTCGTCGACCTGACCCATTATCTCGCCGGGCCGACGGTAACTCGACTGATGGCCGAACTCGGGGCCGACGTCATCAAGATCGAACAACCACCGTACGGCGACGCCAGCCGCACCCTGGCGGTGACTCGCGATGGCCGATCGGGCTACTTCGTTTCGCAGAATCGCGGCAAGCGCAGCCTCTGCCTGGACTTCGGCCAACCTCGTGGCCGTCAGGTGCTCGACGAATTGATCGCCCGCGCCGATGTCGTGGTCGAGAACTACGGCCCGGGTGTGCTGGAAAAACGAGGTCTGGGCTGGGCCGACCTGCACGCACGGCACCCGCGGCTGATCATGGCCTCGATCTCGGGGTTCGGACGGCACGGATCGTTCAGCCACAAGTCGTCATTCGACCTGATTGCTCAGGCGTACAGCGGGATCATGGCCCTCACCGGTCCCGCCGACGGCCCACCGATGCCGGTCGGGGCATCGATCGGCGATGTGTCGGCCGGGGTACATGCCCTCGCCGGCATCGGGTTCGCCCTGTTCCACCGGGAACGCACCGGACGGGGCCAGCACATCGACATCTCGATGGTCGACGCGCTGGTCCACTCCCACGACGTCGCCATCCAGGGACCCCCGCTGACCGGCGGACGCTGGGCTCCGGCCCGCAGTGGCCAGCGATCGGCGCTGAACGCCCCGATGGGCGTCTACCGAGGGGTCGCCGGCTGGATCGTGCTGCATGTGATGCAAGGTCAATGGGCCGGATTCTGCCGGGCGGTCGACCATCCCGAATGGGAGCAGGACGAGCGGTTCGTCGGGCTGCGGGAGCGTCACAAGAACCGCGAGGAACTGAACGCCTTGATCGAGGAGTGGATGGCTACGCAGCCCGACGACGCCGGCCTGATCGCCCGGCTCGAGGCCCACCGGGTGCCGTGCGCGATCGTGCTCGAGCCGCAGGACATTCCTGACCATCCGTACTACGTCGATCGCGGAGCGGTCCGTCGGGTACCCGACCCGATCCTCGGCGAGGTCGTCGTTCCTGGCAATCCTTTACGGTTCTCGGAACAACCCGACCACCTCGACCTCGTGGCTCCCCTGCTCGGCGAGCACAACGCCGAGGTGCTGCGCGAACTCGGCTACGACGACGATGCCATCGCCGCCCTCGACGCCGCGGGCGTGATCGTCCACGGCCTCACCTGACAGGCTGCGAGGCGTGAGCACGACTGCGGAGCACTACGACCTGATCATCATCGGTGCCGGTTCGGGCAACTCGATCATCGGGCCCGAGATGGACGACTGGCGGATCGCCATGGTGGAGCGGTCGACGTTCGGCGGTACCTGCCTCAACCGCGGTTGCATCCCGTCGAAAATGCTGATCTACGCCGCCGACGTCGCCGAATCCGCGGCATCGGCCGCGCCGTACGGCGTGGATGCCAGCTTCAATGGCGCCGACTGGCCGGCGATCGTCCGGCGGGTGTTCGGACGCATCGACCCCATCGCCGAGGGCGGCCGGCAGTATCGAAACAGTCTGAGCAATGTGGACGTGTACGAGTGCGACGCCCACTTCGTCGGCGAGCGCACACTTCAAGCGGGGGACACCACGATCACCGGCGAACGGGTCGTCATCGCCGCCGGTGCCCGTTCCTTCATCCCCGACATCGCCGGTCTCGACACGGTGCCGTTCCATACCAGCGACACGATTCTGCGGATCCCCCATCAGCCGAAGCACCTGGTGATTCTCGGCGGCGGGTTCATCGCCACCGAGGTCGGCCACATCTTCCGGTCGCTCGGTTCGAGGGTCACGATCATCAACCGTGGCCACCGCCTGCTCAGCGCCGAGGACCGCGACATCTCGGCCCGTTTCACCGAACGTGCCGCCGAGCGATTCGAACTGCATCTCGGCGCCCATATCGAACGGGTGTACATGGACGAGGACGGCATCGCCGTGCGGCTCCGTTGTGGCGACGAGACCCACGTCGTCAAGGGTGACGAACTGCTCGTCGCCGCCGGACGGATGGCCAACGGCGATCAGTTGCGTGCGCCCATCGGCGGGGTGGAGATCGATGAACGGGGCAATGTCCGCGTCGACGAGTTCGGTCGCACAACCTGCCCGAACGTCTGGGCGCTCGGCGATGTCAACGGTCGCCACCAGCTCAAACATATGGCCAACGGCGAAGCAAAGGTCGTGCAGCACAACCTGCTCCACCCCGCGGGCTTGCGTCCGTTCGACGATCGACCTGCTCCGCACGCCGTGTTCACCAGCCCGCAGATCGGCGCCGTCGGGCTGACCGAGGCCCAGGCCCGGGCAGGAGGCGCCGACGTCGCCGTGATCACCCAGCCGTACGGCTCGGCTGCCTACGGCTGGGCCCTGGAGGACACCCACGGGTTCGCCAAATTGATCGCCGACCGCTCGAGCCGCAGGTTGCTCGGTGCCCACATCATCGGCTACCAGGCGTCGATCCTCGTCCAATTGCTCGTCCAGGGCATGCATCTCGGCTCGACGATCGACGAGATGGCAACCGGGCAGGTGTGGATCCATCCCGCACTGAGCGAGGTCGTCGAGCAGGGCTTGCTGTCGTTGATCGACGCCGTCGACTCCTGCGGTAAATCGTGAGCGGTCATCCGTCGCGTGACCGGAGCGGTACTGTCCGATGATGACGCGTGCCGCAGTGATCGGGTTCGTGATGGTGATGGTGGGCAACGTGGCGGCGTGCGGAGATCCGATCGCCCAACCGGATGCCGCCCAGGCCCAGGTACCCGTTGCCACCATCGTCACGGCATCGGCATCCGAAGCCCTTGTCGCTCCCACCGACATCGCAGCCATCGAGGTGGCGGTCACCGAACCCGTACCTCAAGCTGCTGCAGCGGCGTTGAGCCAGGAAGCGACGATTGCTCAGGGCCCACTCGGCGGGGTGACGATCGACGATCCGTTCCCGGCCCAGACCGATGCGATCAGTGATCCAGCCGTCGCCGAGACAGCCGTGCGCTACGCGTACCAGCACTGGATCCTGATCGACTTCGACAAGCATCTACGCGCCCGGTTGATCGAGAACGGCGAGGCCAACGTCGACGGTCTCGACGGCGTCGCCAAATCTCCCGGAAAGTCAATCCAGTTGTAACCCATCCCGT